>CAYMZN010000023.1:0-20704 GCA_964394935.1 uncultured Candidatus Bathyarchaeia archaeon
TCCGAAAAGGTGATCGAGGCACGTTGACGACGCTGACTGGATACGGTGATTCGGTGCTGGGCGAACGGATCGTATACGTCGCGCGCAAGCGCTCCCGAGATAAGCTCATCATGAAAGGCGGCGCACATAGAGGCATAAGTGGCACGCTCTATGACGCCAAATGCTGGATTGAAAGGCCTATACAGATGAAACGCGAGCGCGCAGGGGAATCGGAATAGAAGAGAAGCGTCTTTGGAAATTAGTGGGGCCGGTTAGGTGACGATTCACGTTTTGAACCAACGAAATCCGGGTGGACAAAGACTACGCCAGAACTCCACAAAACATCCGCCGATAGCCATAAGGCGATGGTGGGGCCGGTGGGACTTGATTGTAGTTGCCAGTGGGGCTACTTTCAAATCGCCTCGTTTTGAGCTTTTTCCGGTCGGTTGCCTCTCGACATAGTTCACTAGGAACCCGCCCCACTTGGGAAGCCCATCCAAGATCTCTTCTGGTGCCTCTGCTAGGTCGTCGATCAAATCCGCCCGTGTGCTCACAGTCTCCCTCCCCAAACCGGAGAATCATGATGTCAGCTACGATGCTTCTTCAATTTCATCGTCCTCTCGTGGTATGCGAACAACGCCCTGTCGATTTCTCGAAGAGACCACTTTGGGTTCTCTCTGGCGATCTTCAGCATGGCTCGTCGGAAGACATCATAGCCTACTGTCGTGTCACGGAAGAAATGACGGCTTCCCGACTTGTCAAGACGACCAGAGTGCTGCAGAGTCTCAACCGTCCTGAAGTCCACAATCGGAGGTCTCAGGATAGACGAAGTGCAGAATCGTAGAGGCAACGGGCATGCCTATGCCTGGCAGCCCAACTAGAATCTGTCCCTTCTGGTCTTTCGATGCTCTCAGAGCATCTCTCAGAGCGCTGTCATACATCTGAAAGTTGTCCCGCTGTACGTGGCGTCTTGCTCGGGCTGCCTTCCAATCGTAAATCTGCTCGAACCTTGACCTAGAAATTGTAGACAACTCTGAGACTTCCTTCCGGACTCTCTTGACAAGGCACTGGAGGTTTTGACGGGGCTTGCAAATCAAGAAATCTGTTGGATGGATCCTGGCATCGGTGAACAAATTGTTATGGCACTAGGTCAAACGAAAGATGCTAGGGTCGTAAGACATCTCATTCCTCTTCTGAGGGAGAAAAAACGGGTTGCTCGTGGCGTGGCCGCTCGGGCGCTGGCGCAAGTGCCTACAGAAGAAGGGCACAAAGCGTTACTTGAAGCTGATCGAAAAGAAAGGGACGAACACGTTAGAGGCGAGATCCGCAATGCCCTAGAGGCAATCGAATCTTCTGGTCAAGTAGAATTGTCCAAAGAAGAAACGAAAAACAAGAGTTGGTGGAGATGGTGGTGATCCGAACTTCTTGTGAAATATCATATGGCCGCAGCGTTATTCGGAGTTGTCATGCTATCTGACACTCCAATTCCCGAGTTCTCAGGCAGTTGGCTGATCACGGCTGTTGCGTCGCTCGTCGTAGAGGTCTTTTTCAGATCGAATAGGAAGGCTAAACTGATTAAGAGACACCCGGCTTAGGGTTACCGGCTCTTATGGGGAACGCTGGGGAACGCCTAAGGCCGATCAGTCGCGTAGAAAGGCCAGTGGTAGTGACGCAACGCCTAAACCTGATCATTCGCGCATGGTACGGTGAGGCGATAGTCCATAATCAAAGGTATGGTGATATTAGGGGCCGTTGCAATAGCAGTCGGCATACTCCTAATCGGCCCACTAGGGCTCGGTCTCATCATAGGTGGCACATTCGCAGGCATTATGGGCGTTTTCACAAAACCGAAACAAAGACAGGATGCGACGAAGAGCACATGACGCCTAAACCATGACGAAGTGCAGGCGGAGGCGAAGCGATGAACAAGCATGATCTAGCGGGCATATGCGATGTGTGTAGCGCACGCATGGCAACTGGCGACGGCTATCTAGTTTACAGCGAAATTAGTCTACCCTTCTTGGGGGCATTTGGAGCCATGCATATCTGCGAGAAATGCGCCAACGAACTTTTTACGCAGGAAATTTGGAATGCGGCCCAGATTGGTTCTGGCATATTAGGTATTGTTGACCCGAAAAACATCGATACTTTTAGAAAAGACTTCACCCATGCGAACTATTGGAGCGTAGCTAGGCAGGCAAGTCGCCGAGGCCTCACTCCCGCTCAAGCCCGTCAAGACGCAAGAGATCTCGCCCAACTTGCGTGGAAAAACAAAGAAGCTGCTTACCAACGACTTCTCGCCCAGTCCAAAGAAGGGACGCGTTAGTGCGGAAACGGAAAAGGGTGGTTCTAACCGCCCCGATGAAAAGCAGTGCAGGCCAGTCCCCGCAGCAGACACATTAGGGATACAGAGAGTTTAAACTCGATCAGTTACGTATCTTAACGTGCAGCTCGATGGCCCGATTGTATGCCAAGGATCTTCTTCGTCTCGGCGCGTGTAGTGGGCGGAAGAAGTGAGCCGCACTGTATCATTACGGCGGTGTGAGGGAGCAACGAGCCCTTCTCTTGGAAAACCCCTGCTGGTGACCATCCTTTTTAGCCGATCATATGCAAAGACTGGCTAGGGGGAGCGAGCGGAAAGTGTCTAGTGTTGGTCCTTGGCAGTGGCCCTTGCTGCTGGGAATCAGCGGTTGCATAGCAGTGCTGGGAGCAGTTGGTATTGCTTCGGGAAGGCGGGACGTGGCGCCAGTCTGCTTCGTTATTAGTGGCCTGATCATAATGTTGTTCCTTGCTTGTAAGCCGAAACGCAGACCCCCATTGAACTGGCAAGGCGTGATCGGAATCAGCTTGATCCTTGTGCCCTTGGTTTTGTGGATTTATCCGAGTCTTACAACAAGAGGAGGCGTGACGGTTCGTGAAATTGCATTAAGCGCTGGGCTCCTGACAGCGGGAGCAGTGTCCTTGCGATACAGCTTCTCAACGAAGAAGCCTGCTAGAATACAGAAATGCCGGGGCTGCGGCGTTCAACTACCCCACGACTACGCCTTCACTGTCTGCCCCAAATGCCTACGGGAACGCGAACAACGTGCGGAAAGCTTGGAAATGCAATTCAACGCATTGTACAAGAACGACGCTGAATCCTGAACTTGGGCCGGGTGAAGTATGATGCAGGGTGGTGGATCCCTAGGCATAGCCTGGAAGCCTTTTCTGCGAAGACGTTAGACAACATTTGTATCACAGGGGGAACAAGAAAGAATGACCACCAACGTAAAGCACGTATCAGGACGATTTTGGAAATGTCCCAAATGTGGAGCAATATTGCGAAAATCTCTTGTCGCCATAGACATGGCCAAGGGAGGAGGCTCATTCATAGGAACATCGACTTGCATCTGCGGAGCCACCTTTCCTATGAACGATGTGTGCTCAGGCAACTACGACATAACAGTTGACGTGAAGATTCCATCTGGCACTTGCCGCCTTCGAACTCAAGATGGATATTGTCGGAAATCGGCGAGCGAGGAGACTGGCAAGTTACTTTACGCGTGCCCTTGCATCAATGGCCGCTATGTGCTGGATTGCGCCGTATACGATAACGAGTTTGTAAAATGATCGCGTCCGTCTAGAAACGGGTCGAAGAAACGTGAGAAGCGCTTGTGGACAAGTAGGATGGAGCAGACTGTGAAGCTCGGAGAAGAATACCGTCATCAAGGAAAACAATCGGATAGAAAGAGTAGAGAAGCTAGGATAACTCATTCAAGAGGGCGATCGACGCGCTGCACACCAATTCTCAGAACATGCTTCGCCCATGGCAAGAAAAAAAAGGGGGAAATCTGAGCCCTATTAGTGGCGACCATGTGGGGACGTGAGCCCACCTAACTGGATTTCACATACTTGGCATAGCTCACTCTGGGAGTGGCGTGATTGCTGGGATCCGAGATCCCAGCGGGGAGACTCAACGATTGGACTCTAGTGATCGATCGTGCGGGGGGTCATCGAAAAGTGTGGGGGTGGGATTCACACACCAGTTTACCAGTATCTATTATACCGTGTCTGACACCTGTCTTCGTTCTCCCGAAGCACTCAAGTTCTCGGAAGAATACACTGTAGGTGACTTGATGGAGAAGCAATCAGAACCTCCCTGAGAATCCTCAATACATCCGCAGATAGGCTGAATCAGATGGTGGGGCCGGTGGGATTTGAACCCACGACTTCTGGCCTCACGTCTTTCGCACGCGAGGACGCCAGCGCCCCAGGTTCACCGCCGTTAAGGCTCTGGTATCCTGTTGGCGACAGTCGTTGTCCAAACCAAGCTAGACGACGGCCCCTACGCTCGGCCACACTCGCCCCAAACCAATAATAGCTTTTCCTCAAGGTCCCTGTCAGCTTTCTTGTTCCTAGTTCCCTCTTGACGCCTTCGCTATCTTCGCTTCGCAGCTGACTCGGCTGCTAACGCTGCCCTTGCTCGGGGAATCTTGGAGATCAGAGGCCCGCGATCATCTTGATCCTACGGAACGTATCCGGGTCAGAGTGGTGCTTGTACTCTCGTAGCGCATGGATAAGTGAGGTTTTCCTTCGCCACTGCAGGATGCTCCTTAGACGTTTGGCGGGGCCGCCTCCGATCAATAGGTACTGAGCGATGGAAGTGACGTTTGATGGTCTTCGCTTGTCGCTTGCAGTCTCGAAGTCAACTATTCGCGGGTTATCGCCTTCCTCAACGAGCACGTTCTTTGGAGCCTCACTCAATTCGCCATGATCTAAGTGAATCTGATCCAAACTGAAGCAATCGTCGAGTAGTTTCGTGACCGTTCTGCGAACACGTCTCTTGGATCCGATCTTCGGCAATAGCTCAATCCAGCGATGAAGCAAAAGGCCCTCGATGTATTCCATCACGAGGAAGTTCCTGCTCTGCGCTAGAAGCCTGGGTCCGACCCCAACGGAGTTTGCAAGCTGGAGCATAGTTGCCTCGTGCGTCATCTCTGGCCTGTCGGCATCTATTCGTCTGATCTTCAGAGCAACAGCTTCGCCGTGCATCCAGGCTTTGACGACGATTCCGACGCATCCCTTTCCCAGAATCCTGAGACGTCCGATTGACTTGACGCCCGTGAGTTCTATGGTGTCGACTCCGATTGAAGCGAGTTCCAAGATGCGCAACCTGAGCTCGCTCGCTTCTGGCCGCGGATAGCAGAGGACTGCCGCAAGGTCACTTTTCTCAACGGGTGCTCGCGATAGACGGGAGGCTTCAATCAAGCCACGCGGGCCTTCCCTTAAGAAAGCCTGTGATGAATCGCGCAGCCTCACTGTTCTTCCTGTAGAAGCTGACTAGCCTCGGCCCGGCCAATACGCTAAACCTTCGCTTTAGGACTGCGGCGATTCTGCTAGCGACTCCGACTTGCCGGCCGCCATCACGGATTCTAGATCGCAGGAGTTGTAGGGCGCTTGTATTCTCACGCAGTTGAGCGACAGCCCATCTGTCCTCATCAACCCAGGGTCCAGAGATGCTTCGGACTTCATTCAAGTGTTTCTGGAGGAACAGTTCTGATGCCTTAGATCTGGACACTTGCGGGCCAACATGTTTCCTTGCTGGAGGCAAGATGACGTTCTCAAGCTCGAAGATGATGACGTTCAGCTTTTCCTCGTCGCTCCAAGATGCCGATCGAGTCACACGGTAGCCCGCCTGTCTCAGCAAGTTCCGCAGCGCTCTCTCCGTCCTGTAGAGTTGACTCCAGAGCACATCCACCACGGCATCCACCCGCCCGAATTCGATCGCCACTAGGTTCCAGCCGCGCCGTCGCATCTCTCGACGAAAGCCCTTCGCACTCAGAGGAGTGACTCTTCGAGCAAAAAAGAAACTCTTGCTGGGTTTGTCTGAGAATGCTCTGGCGGCGGCAACGAACTCCCAAAGCTTCCTACGTGATATCGACGCAGCTAGGTTCCTGCCTCGGTCCACGGGATCGATAACCACCAAGGGGTCCTCGAAGAGGTCATACAGTTCTTGCTCTCTGCCCCTGTAATACCGCTCGAGATCGATCACTGTTGGAACCTTCCAAGACTTTGCCTCCTCGAGAGTCTTGATGAAAGAGCCGTGGTACATTATCAGAGTCTCAGAGAGCATCCCGCTGAAGCCCGACACCTTGATGTCAGCGCCGTAGACTTCGATGCCTTTCAGGAACGCCTTCAGTAGCCTCACCTCCCTCTTCTGACCCGAGCTCAGATGTGAAATGACATAGTCCGTGTGGAAGGGCGTGCGATCTGTCGCACTCCTCCACTGGCCGCGCGCCACATTGTAGCATGGGACCACGTTGACGCGGACACCCTCAACGTGGGTCTCGACATAGGGATGCTCCGCGAATCGTTCGACTATCGGGTACCTCTTCAGCGCCCGCCTTGCAACATCTAGGCAACGCCCTTCCAGGTCAGCCCTGCTCAGCGAAGTGGGAACCCGCAGGAAGATGTCGATGTCAGCGTCTCCTCGCAGCCAGGTGTCTTTTGCAACGGACCCGTCTATCCTCACGTCAGCCTCGAGTGTCTGTCGTCGGGCCTGGGCAGCGAGCTTTGCTCTAAGTTGCTCTGCGAGTCGATGCACGCGTTCGTATTCTGCTTTTGAGGGGACTATCTGACGAGCAACAGAATCGCAGACGCGGCGAGCCTTGTTCAAGTTCATTCAACTTTACGTAGACGACTAACCGCTCGCTCGTACCGCGTGAATGGTCGAGTATACAGGCCCCTTCGGCGTAAGCACGCTCTTCTTCAGACGCAACTCTTCGACATGAACGATACCGAAAGGTGTGTCGCGCATCTCATCAACGAATCTTGCTAGTTCTTCTCCTTTTCGTCCCGTCTTGACACGGGCGATTGTGACGTGGGGGCTGAAGCCTTTTCTGTCCGGCGCAAACCCGATCTGCCTTAGTTTCGGTTCGAGCTGCTCAAAGATCTGCGAGATCTCCCCGTGCCCCTTTCGCATCCCGACCCACACAACGTTGATTCTCCCAACGCTGGGGAACGCCCCCAGCCCGACAAATTCTGCCTCAAAGGGACTGAACCTAACCTGGTTCATCTGCTCTTTGACAAGCTCGACCGTAGCAGCAGGGACTTCGCCCAGGAACCTGACGGTGGCGTGAATGTTCTCGGGTTCAACGAGCTTTAGATCTGCCCCTAGGTTCCGCAAGGCTTTCTGTGCTTCAACCAGCCTAGAAATGACACTCGCCTCATCCATGTCCACAGCGATGAAGCTTCGGATTCGCTCGCCGGCCAAGGCATGCTACCAAACCCACATATTCACACGAGCAATTTAACAATTCAATTCGGACCGCATTGGAGAGAGGAAGGTTCGATCATCATCAATGAAGAGGCAGAAAGTGATCGCGATCGTCGGAATGCCCGGGGCGGGAAAGGCCCTCGTCTCGAACATCGCTCGTTCTCGGGGGATCCCTGTGCTAGTCTGCGGCGATATCATTCGTGAGGAGACGGAGAGGAGAGGGTTCCCGGCTACACCTGAGAACATGGGCAACGTGATGCTGAGTATACGCCATGAGGAAGGCCTCGCTGCTGTCGCGGAGAGGCTAATCCCGAAGATAGACTCATCCGGGTCTCAGGTAGTAGTCGTTGAGGGGGTTCGGAGCATGGCTGAAGTTGACGCGCTCAGCACGGAACACTCCGTAGTGACGATAGCTGTTCACGCATCCCCAAAGACGAGGTATGAGAGATTGAGCGGGAGGGGAAGGAGCGATGACCCGAAGAGTTGGGAAGAATTCGTGGAGAGAGACTCGAGGGAGCTTAGCGTTGGCATCGGAAACGTCATCGCACTTGCACAAGAGATGCTCGTCAACGTGTCGTCAGTCGACGATCTCAGTGCCGCCTCGGACCTTGTGATCTCAAAGGTGACGCGCGATTGAGCGAAATCAGGGCTCACGTGGAAACCCTTCTCAATCCAACCGAAGATCCAGAGAAAGTTACACGAGCGGTACACAACCTCTTTCCCGATGCGACTCTGATTACGGTGAAGACAGATGTACGCCACGCAAAGTTGGAGGCAACAATGACCGGCCTGAAAGCGCTGGAGGGCCTCAAGACGGTCCTACGTCAGGAGGCCATCCGTGACGCGGCTCGAAGAATGCTACTCAGTGGGTTGTCGGGTTCTTCAATCATCGTCCATTTGCACAAGCAAGCTGCGTTCGCGGGGAAGGCTTCGTTCTGCGAACGATACGATGAGTCACCACTTGGCCCCATCACTTTGACGATCACGAGCGAGAATCCAGAGCAAGTGGTGAATTGGCTAGCGCCCAGTTCCCGAGCACCCCCGCGATCCGAAGGCGGCCTCGACAGCGGTCGCTTCAGGTAACGGAGCTACGACAACTCCAGCGACTTTAGATCTTCAGCCACGAACGTTCTAGGAAAGATCCTCTTCGCCTCGAGGAGCAGTTGTTTCGGGTCGTCGTAGATCGCGCTTAGATGGGTGAGCGCGAGATTCTTGGAGTGACTTCTCTTCGCCACCTTTGCGGCCTCAGCAGCGGTGGAATGTCCGTACTCCCGAGCTCTCTCAGAGGCATCGGACGCAAACGTCCCGTCATGTATTATTAGGTCGGAGCCCCGCGCCAACAGGACGACCCTGTCGCACGGCCTCGTGTCCACGGCGTAGGTGATCTTCAGCCCTTTGCGTGGAGGACCAACCACCTTTGACGCATCGATTCTCCTTCTGCCAACCATAACGGACTTTCCGGTCTGCAGAGTCTTCCAGAGCGGCCCTTTCGGTATGCTGAGTTTCCTAGCCTTTGCCGGATGGAAACGCCCAGGTTTGTCGTGCTCTACGAGGGCGTAGGCGAGGCACGGAACACCGTGATCCGCCCAAGCTGCTTCAAGCGTGTAGGCATCAGTTCTCGCTATAGTGCCTGCACGAACTTCGAAAGTTCGCACCGGAAACATCGACGTGAACTTTACGGTTTCGGTCGTGCATTGGACAAATTCACGGATGCCAGGCGGCCCGTAGATCTCAAGCTCTCGTTTCCTGCCCATGAACGACATCGAGTGGAGAAGACCCGGAATGCCTAAGATGTGGTCCGCGTGCATGTGCGAGACTAGTATCTTCATTGGCCGGTTGAAGCCCAACTTCGCAATGAGGAATTGTCTCTGAGTTCCTTCTCCACAGTCAAACATCACGAGGCCGCCGTCGGTTCTCACGGCAAAACTCGGGAGGTTCCTCTTCTTTGTTGGAACGCTACCCCCGGTCCCGAGAAATGTCGCTTTCATCTTGTGGTCTTTCTCCGCCACATCATTCCTTTCTTAACACAAGAATGCGTCTGGTCAGACTTCTGTGTACATATGCCATGTGCGATTCCACCGGCTGGAACCCTACTCCTCTCGCAATTATTGAAAGCCGTACATCGCTCGGGCAACATACGCAAAGGTGGCCCCCATCGGAGAGAACTGCATACGCTGAGCGCAGGAATTCTTGAAGGAGGGCGTCAAGTTTTCGCCCGCGAGTCGACGCCTCTCTACCGTAGGGCGGATCGGTCACCATCGATCCAACGGACCGCACTGGCATCCTCGTGGCGTCTCCTAGGATTAGCCCGAACGGTTCCGCTCCATAATGCTTCAGGTTCGCCTTTGTTCCTTTGACCATTCGCTGGTCTGCGTCTACACCAATCGCTTTGCAGCCAACTGCAGCTGCCTCGAGAAGGATTCCTCCCACGCCGCAGAAAGGATCTAGCAATAGGTCCCCATTTTCCGGTCTAGCAAGGTTTACCAAGCATCTCGCAAGCTTGGGAGGCATCGTGGACGGATGAAAGACAGGTCTCTTCCTGGGCCTTCTAGAAGCTATGAGCCCCCGAACCCGCGAGTGAGTTACTTCTCCAAGGAGGAACCCCTGCGACGAGATGATGCAGAGGAAAGTTACGTCGGGGTGATCTAGGTCGACCTTGATGCCAGGTCGTTTTGTACGCAAGATCTCGCCGATATCTCGCTCCAAGGTTGTCCCTTGGAATTGTTTGAAGACTCCCCGAATACGTAATGACCTAACAGCATAGGAACTTCTCTTAGCGAAGTGACGTGTGAGGTCCAGCTCCTGCAAGAGCGAGAGGAGTTGGTTCTTGCTAGGTCTGGTCGAAGCGATCTCAATCCCGCATTGGTCATACATCATGCTCCTCCTTGCCACAACTTCAAGCGCTGACGTGTCCGCCTGTACTCTCAGCAGTTTCGTGGAGGCTGCGACTTCCTTGAAGTCAATCCCCGATGCTTGTAGGATGGCTCGAATCTCTGCGTGGGGAAGAGTTCGATGCTCTCCCGAGACCACGAAGAAGAGTCGGTCTCTTACCAAATCTTCCTCAACGCTTCAGCAAGCACAGGAGCAACGGAGACGGGGTGTGAGTCGAGCTCAACCGAATCTGTGCCTACGACTTGATCGACCCCGGCAGATTTGAGAGTCCGCTCAGAGCCGCCCACTAGGAGGAGGTGAGCACATGCTGCGATCACTCTCCTTGCACCCTGCTTCTTCGCGATCTGGGCGGTGTTCGCTATGGTCTTTCCCGTCGAGATTACGTCATCCACTACGATCACATCACGGCCTCTGACATCCACATCTTTGCCACTCGTCACGACGGCACCTGTTATCTTATCTCTGGACTTCTCGAACCATGCATACTCAGTCTGGAGAGTGTCGGAAGCCGCCTTGGCGAGCGGAATGGCTCCGTCGTCTGGAGCAAGCACGTAGGGCTTCTCCAGCGGTAGGCTCTTCAGATAGGCTGCGATTAGATTCATGCACGTTAGGTTCTCAGAATGGATTGTGAAGAAACGTAACGCCCTGTTGCTCGGCATATCCACTGTCAGAAAATGCGATGCCCCGGTCGCCTCTACCATTCGAGCAACCGTCTTCGCACTGACCGCCTCTCCCGCCCTATAGGAGTCGTCTTGGCGTGCGTAAGCGAAGTATGGCACAACGGCAGCGGTCTCCTTCGCTCCCATATCTCGAGCCGTGTCGAGGATGAGCAAAAGGTCGATGAGATTCTTGTTCTGTGGAGGGTAGCAGGACTGAATGACTGCCACCCTTTCTTCCATAACGGATTCTGGAAATCTGATGTATGTCTCCCCGTCGGGAAAGATCTTGTGCTCAAGCTGAAGAAAAGTCGCTCCCACAGCGTCTGCGACTCGTCTCGAAAGTATCGGAGAGGCGGGTCCACTCACAATGATCATAGCCGAACTCACTAGCAGGCCTTGCCCTCTTTCGTGCTAAAATAACTGACTGAGCACAAGCCCACCGAGTATGATCGCCAAACTTTAATGCCTATCGTTAAGGATGCATAGTCAGAATCGGAGCGGTCGGCTGTGCCTCTGATTCCCGAACAGCACAAGACGCACGTGAAGGAAGAACTCGCTTCACTGCAAGATCCAGTGCGGATCATTGTCTTCACTCAAGAAATGGAATGTCAGTTCTGTCGGGAGACAAGAGAGCTTGCGCAGGAGATAGGAGAGCTATCCAACAAGATTTCGGTTGAAGTGTACGATTTCGTGAAGGATGCAAAGAAGGCAGCCGAGTATGCGATCGACAAAGTTCCCGCGCTAGCTGTGGTGGGAAAACAGGACTATGGAATCCGATACTACGGCATACCGGCAGGATATGAGTTCGGAACCTTCCTCAAGGATCTCAAGATGGTCTCGAAGGGATCGACGGAGATATCCGAGAAGTCTCGAGCGAAGCTGGCATCAGTGAACTCGCCTGTGCACATTCAGGTTTTCGTCACCCCCACGTGCCCCTATTGCCCTATGGCAGTGAGCCTCGCCCACCAGTTCGCGATAGAAAGTCCGCGGGTGAGGGCGGACATGATCGATGTCACCGAATTTCCCCACCTCGGCCAAAAGTATGCCGTCATGGGGGTTCCAAAGGTCGTCATCAACGAGCGCATCGAGTTCACTGGACTCCTCCCGGAAGACCAGTTCCTGCAACACGTGATAGTAGCGTCTAGACCAGTCGGAGCGGTCTACGCATAAGAAGAGGAAGCGGCTGAGCAGGCATGCTCAGCCTAGTCAGTCCGTTTCTGTCCGCATTCGGGACAGTAGATCTGTCCTTTCTCGAGTTCGTGTCCACAGTTCGTGCAACGCAAGGCAACTTGGACCGCGCGCTTTGACGGAGTTGCCGAATCTGGAGTCGGCGAAGGGGTCTCAGCTGGGGTCGTGGGGGGCTCAGTTGGAGGCGGCTTGACCGCAGACGGCCGAGCCCTTCCTCTTCTCCAGAGTAACAGAGCGCCGATCACAGCGATCGCAGCGATCACGCCAATGATTATGTAGAGTTGGAAGTAGCTTGTTGTCCAGACGGCGGTTATCTTCTTCGGTCCATCCATTGTCAGGGAGCCTTTCGGCTCCTTGCCAGTGTAGTCGCCCTTCCACTCCACGAAAACCTGTTGTATTCCAATTCCTATGGGAGAGTCAACCGAGAATGTTGCTGTGTCTCCCGCCTTGTAGTATCCTGCGCCCTTGGGGTTGCCGTAGTCCGAAACGATCGTGAGCATGAACATGGTGTCGAACTTTGCGACGACCTTGTGAGGAGCATCCATCACAACAACCAAACCCTCGCCAGCCCCCCTCGAGGTCCCATCCACCTTCCACTCGGCAAAGACATACTTGGTACCCTTATCGCGTTGGACCTCCCGGGGAACTGAGGAGATCGAGGCTGACGATCCTAGGGCGTACCAGCCGGACGGGGTCACATCCGTTACTTCTGCGGGGTCGGTGATTACCTCCAAGTAGACCTGAGTCGCGTAGTTGAAGACACTTGATCCCTCGCCAGCTGCAGTCCACGTGTTAGACGTACAATAGTATCTGTAGCCGGCCACGCCGCTCGCATACTGATCAACTTGGAACGTGTGCGATGTACCAATGGGGTAAGTCAAGACACGTACATCGCCTCCCTTCATGTCGGCGACCTTGCTGCCGTCAACACTCAGGGTCGTCGATACATCGGTGGGCAGGCCCGCGAGTGAGATGGTGACTTCATACGTGTCGGGGGTCACTGAGAATGATGCAGAAGCGAGCGCTCTCCCGCAGAAGTACGCTTCAAGTTCAGCTGTGTATGTTCCGATAGGTTGGGCTGCAACTTTGGTGAAAGTGCCTGGCAACCTCACGACTTGCTTGTGCCACGTAGTGCCGTCTGGCTTCCTGATGGTTAGCACGCCGTCTGTGCGCACATTCGAGTTCATCGCAAGGCTGACTGTTTCGCCGACCTTGTAAGACGCCTTGCTCGGTTCGATACTGACCGCGAACGGATATGAAATCGGCGGCACGAGAAGTACTTCTAGCGATACGCTCGCGAGAACAGAGGTTCCCTCCTTCCCGCGAACCGTGTATCGCAAAACGTAGTACGGCGCGGGAGAGGGCTCACCTGGACAAACGTCAATAGGAGTGGGAAGTGGGAGCGTAAGAGTCGATGTCGCTGACCCCCCCGCTGGAACGTTGACAGTGCTCGGAGAGAAATGGTCCCACGATCCTCCAGCCCCGCCGAGAGAGAGGCTGATGATGTGAGCCAGCCCGTCGGTACTCGTCACCGTTACGCCGTTCGTGACGACCGAGCCCATCGGGGAAGTGATCGTAGTCCAGTCGAGAGTGATCGAAACCTGTGCGTGCGCAGGCGGGACCATGGAGGCCACGCTTACGAACAAAATGAACAGAACAAAGCAGCCAGACAGGCGTCGCAATCTGATCTCACACTTCATTCGTGGAATCCACCGTATATAAGACTGGAACAGAGTCTCCTCGCGGGCGGGTACGTAGAAGTCGAGGACCGAGTAAGAGCGCGGTTGGCATAAGATACCCTAAGCCTACGTAGTCTTATTAAAGCCATACCTCGCATGTCCCCCGGCGGGGTAGACGTACCCGCATCCCCGAGAGACATCCTCTGCATAACAGCTACACGGCGACTCAGAATAATGCCTTCACATCACCAGTTTCTTGCGTAACTCTGAATCCTCATCGTCGCCAGGACTGTCTGAGGTCAAACCGAATAATAAGGCGTGCTTCGCTCTTGCTTGTCGAACTTGGGCTTGCGCTCAACCTGAGTTGTACCAGGCTGGCTGATAGTAGACGAGGAGCAAAACTGCCACTGTCGCTCCAACGATCGTTGCGATCAGGTTGACAACGTTGTTGTCGATGACCTTGTATCCCCTCAGCGGTACTGACGGGGATCTACAGTGTCTGCGATTCTCTGTGATCTTGTTGCAGATGCGACACTTGTAGATTCCTTGAATCGTGGCGCCAATGACGCTGTCGAGGGAGCATCCAGCGAGGCCAGCTATCATCGTAGTGCCGATCAGAACACTAGACGACCATCCTGGGTTCCCGGTAATCCCAAGCAGTCCAGCCGTAATGCCTATGACAAGGGCTCCGAATAGCGTCGCAAATTCGCCGAGAACCGAAATACCCCCGGACGTTCCGGCGGGAACAACCCTTCTGAGGTCCGTGATCAATCGAGGGTCAGTCGGATTTAGAAGCCCTATCTCAGTCGCCAACGTGTCAGCGCTTGCTGTGGCGACCGCCCCGAGAAACGCAGCCAACATTGGTCCTCGCTGAAAGAGCGGGGTGAGCAATACCAGCACTCCGGCGACCAATCCGTTGGCGGCAACGTTGGGCCATCCGCGTGCGCCGCCCTTCTCCTGGGCAAATCCCTTCCTCCTCTTGACCTCATACTTGTAATGCGTCACGTAACTGGAGACTATTAGAAACACTAGGAGGACGATGAACCATTTCCAGCCGTCAGCCGGAAAGACGAATGTCACGAAACCTATCAGAAAGGCAGTGATGGCGCCCCACCTGTCAAGGATGTGCGCTTTCCAGGCGCCCAGAGCCAGAGCACTGCAAAGGATGCCACCGACGAAAACGGTCTGGGCGTCGATCATCCTTGTCACCCGCTAGGCTCTCAATGAATCACAATCGCATGCTATTTATTGAGAGCGGAGCAGCTGTGATATGTATGACTTGAGAAACGGTCTCGGCGTTGGAAATCTCCCCATTCGACCTAGGCCTCGTGGCCGTGGTATATGTCTTCGTGATTCTTGTGATTGGGGTGTCAGAACTTCTCAGGAAGAGACTGAACCTAGGCACCTACACAACACGTAGGGCAATTCACCTGCTGGCAGGAGACGCGATCCTGCTTCTCCCGTTCTTCTCCAATGTGGTCTACCCTCTATTGCTACCAATCGGGATGGGATTGATGACAGGTCTCGCGTTCGCCCGCCGCAAAGAGAGTTTCTTCACGCAAACAATGGTCGACGAAGAACGGTATTCACGATTACATGCGTACGGGCCGGTCTTCTACATCATTTCAATAGGGGTCCTACTTCTCGCTCTATGGAGCCAAAAACCCATGGTTATGGCAGCCACAATGGTGATGGCATGGGGCGATGGCGCAGCCTCTGCAATCACACCCTCACTCAGGAAGAGGCACCTTTATCCTTTCTCAGACAAGTCTCTTGAGGGCTCGATAATGATGCTCATCTTCGCCACCACGGGAGCATTGTTCTCGTACTTTGTCACGACGTTGACCGGGGTTATGTCGGTAAGTCTTGGCTCGGTTTTCACGCTTTCCGTACTGGGGGCCCTGGTTGGGACAGTCGCCGAGGCGCTGACGCTGGGCCCGATAAGAGCATTCGATAATTTCACAGTACCATTCACTTGCGCAGCAGCTCTGTACTTCTTGACTCCCGCCGTGCTTTAGCGTGTGCACGTCGTCGACGCCGAGATGCAAGACATACTTTCATACCGGAGCTTGCCTACTCTGGCGCAGTGAAATTCTTGGGCGCCGTCGGCATTCATTCTCGTGGCGATATCAGTCTTGAGCAAGTGGTAGACGAAATCAGGAAGAATCCCAATTCGAGAAAGGCTGGGGCGCTGGCCACGTTTCTTGGAATCGTGAGGGAAGACCCTGTGGGACATTCCAAGAGCAAGGTGCGGTATCTTGAGTACGAGGCATTCAAAGAAGTCGCAATTCAGAAGCTTCAGGAACTGCGAAACGACCTGTTGAAGAGGGAAGGCGTCGTTGATGCATCAATTCATCATGTGGTGGACAGGCTGCACGTTGGAGAGGAGAGCCTGATCGTTGCAGTCATGGGGACTCACCGTAGATTCGTCTTTCCTGTTCTAGAAGAAGCGGTTGAGCGCATCAAGAAAGATGTCCCGATATGGAAAAAGGAATTCACGTCTGACGACGCGTATTGGGTCGGCAACGAACCAACGCGCCGCAGTCCAAGGAGCCGTAGGTGACTAGTCTGGACCACTGCCTATGCCTAACGGAACCTCTCCCTGACTGCGCCAAGAATGGCATCTACTTTCTTCTTCCATTCTACAAAGCCTGATGGCGCTTTCGGGTATTCATCGTAGAGCTGATTTAGCGCCCTCATGCTCGACACTGTGTAGGCAAGGTTTCTGAAAGCACTCAGTTTGCGTAGCCCGAGAGCTACTTTCTGGATTTTGTCGCCTAAGCTCAGCTCTGAGACTTCGCCCCAAGTCAAATCGATGGCTTCCTTGCGTGTTACGAAGTTGCGTAGCCCATAGTTCAGCTCAGAATTGTCCAGAGTCTGTAGGTAGATTCTGAACGCCTCGAGGGCCGCGGTCTTCTTGCCGTACTTGTCAACATATCTGGTGTTGTACTCCCACAGGTATGTCTCGCTGACGTCGCCGCCCTGCAATGCTTTCGCTGCCACCCTGCCTGCGATCACCCCTCCCGTCATCGAGGGGCCTATTCCCCCAGCGCTTACGGGGTTCGGGAACCATCCCGCGTCGCCGGCCAGCATGAATCCGTTGGCGACGAGGCTGTCGTTCTGGTGTCGTACGGATACGGGCCACGCTCCTGGCAGATTGTCGTCATCAGCAAGCTCGGTCATGCCCTTGAAAAGTGGCGTTTCGGCTATCCATGCGTTCAACAGAGTTTCCAGCGACTTGCTAGTGCGCTTTTGTTGGATCCCGAGTCCAATGTTCACCTTGTTCCTTGCTTTGGGAAAGATCCACAGGTAGCCTCCTGGCGCCTTGTCTGCGTCAAAGTAGATCTCGCCTCGAGATGAGTCAACTTTCGAGCCGTCAGCCAGCCGAGCGATTAGGCGAATCGTTGGCTCAATGTCGTCTCTGTCAATCTCCTTCTCAATGAAGCTCGGGATGCTCAGGTTTCTTCTAAGCTTCGTAGACATGCCTGATGCGTCGATGACCAGCCTCGACGAGACTTTGTATGACCGAGCTTGCCTGTCCCGCAGGCTTTGGCAGACGACGCCTCTAACGAAATTGTCCTCGGTTAAGAGGTCGACCGCCTGGGTCTGATCACGGTACTCGATTCCTGTCTTGAGCGCCTCGTTGAGCAGGTGGCGAGCAAATCTTGGTCTGTCAAGCAGGTACCCCGGGCCTTCGAACGGGTGGGTTACTTTCATGTCAGGTGAGCAAACAACCACCAGGTTGACACGGTTCTCAATCTCCGGTGCGCCGAATGTGATTCCCAGCTCGTCATGGACGAACTTGGCATGATGCTCTCCGACAGCATCGCCACATATCCAGCCGAGCGTTGTCTTCTTGCCGACCTCAGTTCGGGGATTTCGGTCGATCAGCAGCGTCCTCAAGCCGCTACCTCTGATCCCAAGGGCCGCAGCAGCCATACACCCCGCGACGCCAGCTCCGACAATGACAGCATCGTACTCAGGCTTCATGTGGCACCATCATTGCACGCATCGACGATACTGAGGAGAATCTGGTTTTAGCCTTTCTCGTCCATCGCGCTTGTCTTCGCCCCAAAGCGGAACGCGGATTTGCATGTTGCAGAATTGGCTAGCCTTGAAAAACCTCTGTCCTTTCCAGTGCTGCACTGCTGTCCTTTCCGAAAAAGGGTAAGTACTGTATTCACTTTCGCTTCATCATAGATAAGAGACGTGCGGAAACAGTTTCCGCTGAGTGAATAGCAGTTCAAAGATGGGAAGCAGGTCAGATGAGAACGATCAGGTTTGACACGATCGTCGAACGAACAAAGCAGATGTGTATCGAGGCAAGTTACAAGCTAAGCGAGAATATGGTGAAGAAGTTTCAACTAGCTAGAGAAACGGAAGCATCGCCTCTTGGCAAAGATGTCCTCCAGCAGCTCATGGATAATGCACGGATTGCACGCGAAGAAGGCTACCCAATATGCCAGGACACTGGCGATGCGGTCTTCTTTCTAGAGCTGGGTCAGGATGTCCGGATCGAAGGCGGAGGCCTAATCGACGCGATAAACAAGGGAGTAGCCCAAGGATACCGCGAAGGATACCTGCGCTTCTCCATAGTTGCGGATCCACTGAGGCGAAAGAATACGGGTGACAACACCCCCGCGATGATCACACTGCAACTCGTCCCAGGCGACAAGCTCAAGCTTTCGTTCTTGGCCAAAGGCGGCGGATGCGAGAACATGAGCGCATTCAAGATGCTGACGCCAGCTGACGGCGTGGAAGGTGTGAAGGATTTTGTGGTAAACACAATCAAGAATGCAGGCGGCAACCCTTGTCCGCCGGTCGTGGTCGGTGTAGGCTTAGGGGGAACGTTCGACCAGTGTTGCATGCTTGCGAAGAAGGCTCTCTTCAGAGAGGTCGACGAGAAGCATCCGGATCCATTCTATGCGCGGCTCGAGTCGGAACTGTTAGATGAGTTCAATAGGCTCGGAATTGGGCCTATGGGATTAGGTGGAAGGACCACCGCGGTGGCAGTCCACATCGAGACTATGCCTTGTCACATAGCGAGCTTACCCGTTGCCGTCAATATGGACTGCCACGCCCATCGACAGAAGAGCGTGACCCTCTGAGGAGCAGATCACAATGTCAACTGCTGTGAGAACAGTCAAGCTGAAGCCGCCCCTGACTGATTCAGACGTGTGCGCTCTTCAAATCGGTGACAAAGTCCTGATCGACGGGACGATCTACACAGCGCGCGACGCAGCGCACAAGCGCCTTCTCGAGCTCATCGATGCAAAGAAGGACCTGCCCTTCCCCTTGAAAGGCCAAGTCATCTACTATGTTGGCCCCACGCCACCGCGTCCAGGAAGGCCAATCGGAGCAGCCGGCCCCACAACCTCATACAGGATGGACACGTACACACCCAGACTGATTGAGCTCGGCATTAAGGCTACCATAGGCAAGGGTCCAAGGGCGGCTTCGGTTATAGAGGCGATGAAGAAGTTCAAAGCCGTCTACTTGGTAGCAATAGGAGGAACCGGCGCGCTCCTTGGCAAACGAGTGGTCAAGTCGGAGACGATTGCGTTCGAAGACTTGGGGACTGAGGCTATCCGGAAACTAAGCATTCGTGACTTCCCGGCAATAGTCGCAAATGATGTGGCGGGAAGAGATATCTTCACAGAGGCAGTGGCCAAATACGCCCTAGAGTAGGCGTCGATCTAGGTTCTAGGATACTGGCGAGTAGACTATGCCGAGGTCATCCGCGAAATCGTAGGCTGCCCTCATCTCTTCCGCCGTCGGTCTTCTCGTTATGTCCGCGTACTTGGAGCGCTCAGCGGGAACCTTGTTGTCAGGATGATACTGTCCCATAATGTTCACAAGAGCTCTTGGACAATGTTCGGACACCCAACGCAAGACAGGCTTTGTGCAGCACTCGATGTGGTTGGGCATGACCAGGTGTCGGATGATCATGTCTCCGTTTGACTGGGCAAGTTCATGGTTCCTTGAGACCACTTCGAAATAGCGCGGAACCTTTGAGAGCCTAATTGCGCACTTGTCGTTTCCGTACTTGAAATCTGGCAACCAGATGTCTATGAGGTCGGCAAGTATGTACATGGTCTCCTCGGAGCAGTACATGTTGCTGTTCCACAGCATTGGAACGTTCACGTCGAGCTGGTTCATGGCCTCGACTATTGTGTGAAGGTTGGGGGTAGGCTCTCCGCCGACGAAGTTGATGTTCAAAGCGCCATCGGATCTGAGGCTCTTCATGATTATCGCCAGTTGTCGTGGATCGACGGGAGCGCCGCTCGATGGGTCCTGAGATATGTCCCAGTTTTGGCAGAAGGCGCATCTGAAGTTGCATGAGCTGAAGAATATCGTCCCCGATCCGCCCCGTCCCACTAGGGGCGGTTCTTCGCCAAAGTGCTGGAACCAAGTACTTACCCGGCTTGTAGTGTCAACTTTGCAGGCACCTTTCTTCGTGAATGAGACACGATCGACTTTGCACTTCCACTCGCAGAATGTGCATCGACGAATCATCCGGCCGAGAAGCTTCACCTTCAGGTCTAGGAAGCTTGGGTGAGCCACAGACAGGCTTGTAAGATCTCGGCTTCCAGAGTCCACTTCACTCAACAGTGCACGAGCTTTGCTGGTTAGGCGTTCATGTTCTTTCCAGAGGATCTCATCAGATGCCTCATCCACGTCGACTTCGCATGCTGTGCGTTTCGCTATTCGATACTTTGCCGGCCGAAGGTCCTTCGAAACTCGCTCGTACCATTCCAGTCTCTTGTGCATCTCATCGCAGTCGCACGAAGTCAGATAGGCGAGGCGCAACTTCTTGTACTTGACTGGGTTTGACGGCGGAATATTATAGAGTTGTCCTAGGCCCTAACTCAAATATAGCTGCCAGTCGATTACGGTGATCGGTCGACTGCACAAAAGCCTCAATCGGCCTAGTTTGGAGTTCACCGACATGCCCAGAGACCCCGACAAGGCTTGGAGAGAACGGTTGGTCAAAGCCAACCTAGACCTGATCATACTTCGTCTCCTGAGGTCGAGGCCTCGTTGGGGATACG
>CAYMZN010000024.1:0-19787 GCA_964394935.1 uncultured Candidatus Bathyarchaeia archaeon
CAGAGAGGGCATCTGAATTGCCTTATCTTGGGGCGTAATGAAGGCTAAATAGAACTTGTCTGCGGTATAAGCTGGGCGCGGGTGGCTACTGTGAAAGGTGACCGAGAAATCGAAGTCCTTGCCTAGTGAAGGCTACCCGCCGAAGATCACGAATTCCCGAAACACCTCGCAAAGGTCCCACTGGGCGCCGTCACATTTGCCAACAAGCAGTCTGAGGGTGAGATGATTTGAAACGTCAGATCGGCCCGATAGCGAAGACATATGCTTGGAAGGTGTTGGAACAAAGCGTATTTAGGCTCTGGAACAGGACACGCGCGCACAAACAAGTGAGGGCACGGAGGTCAAAGGGACCCAAGTTCTATTTTCTTGACGGTCCACCCTTCCCCTCGTCAGATACCCCGCACATTGGAACGTGCTGGAATAAGATCATCAAAGACGTAGTACTCCGGTACAAGAGAGCGAGGGGCTTCGACTGCAGAGATCAGCCTGGATACGACTGCCACGGGCTCCCAATCGAACTTGCCGTCGAACACGAACACGACTTCAAGCAGAAGCTTGACGTGGAGGCCTATGGACTTGCCGAATTTGTCTCGGAATGCAAGAGGTTCGCTGACAACAACTCCAAGGCAATGAGCCGAGTGTTCGCTGATCTAGGGGTATGGATGGATTGGGAACACCCATACCTCACTCACGATGATGCCTACATCGAGTCCGCGTGGTGGACGGTTAAGAAAGCAGACGAACAAGGACTTCTAGAACACGGCCTCAAGGTTGTTCACTGGTGCCCACGCTGTGAAACTGTCCTGTCGGATTACGAGGTCGTCCTAGAGTACCGTGACCTGAGAGATCCGTCGATCTACGTGAAGTTTCCAGTCAAGGGAAGAGACAACGAGTACATACTCATCTGGACTACGACGCCGTGGACGCTCCCCTCCAACACCGGCGTAATGGTCCACCCAGACTACGAGTACGCACGCGTCCGACGCGGGGACGAAGTCTACATCATGGCAAAGGAGAGAATGAAACACGTCGCCGCTCAAATCAGTGCCAGGCTCGAGCTCTTGGAGACATTCAATGGAGAAGCGATCAACGGTCTGGAATACACGTCTCCCATCGCTGACATAGTTCCTGCGCAGTCCCGTCTCACGGGGGGTCACAGAGTCGTCCTCAGCAGAGATTACGTGACGCTGGAAGAAGGCACTGGCTGCGTCCATTCCGCACCGGGCCATGGAGAGGAAGACTATGAAGTCGGGCTGAAGAACCGGCTACCCGTCCTCATGCTCGTTGACAACCAGGGGAAGTTTGTTGCGGATGCGGGCAAGTACGCAGGCAAGGATGTCAAGCTAGCAAATCAGGAAATCATTAATGACCTCAAGGAAAGGGGCGCCCTCCTCTTCTCGGGTGAGATCGAGCACAGAAGCCCCGTCTGTTGGCGCTGCCACACTCCCCTCATCATACGTGCCACAGACCAATGGTTCATCAAAGTCACTCAGATGCGGGACAGAATGCTTGCAGACATACAGGCAACCTGCTGGATTCCAGAATGGGCTGGCGCCAACCAGTTCCGCAATTGGCTCCAGGGCCTCAGAGACTGGGTCATCTCGAGACAGCGCTTCTGGGGAACTCCGCTCCCCATATGGGTCTGTGAGTCATGTGGACGCCGACAGATAGTCGGCTCCGTGAAGGAACTAAGGGAAAACAGCGCGAGAACAGCGGCTCTGAGGGAGCTCCATGTACCTTGGGTTGACGAGGTCAAACTGGGGTGCACTTGCGGAGGGGAAATGAGGAGGGTACCAGATGTCATGGTTGGGTGGTTCGATTCAGGAATCTCCTCCTATGCGTGCTTGGCGTATCCGAAGAGCCGACGCGAGGCTGAAAAGTGGTGGCCGGCGGATTTCATTGTGGAGGGTCGCGACCAGATCTCAGGATGGTTCTTCTCTCTACTGAAGGCCGGCCTTGTCGCGCTAGGGGAGACCCCCTACAAGACCGTACTGATGCATGGCTTCATGCTCGACGAGCAAGGACGTGAGATGCACAAGTCCCTCGGAAACTTCGTGGTTCCACAAGAAGTGATCAGTCGACACGGGCGTGACGCTCTTCGATTCTACGCCCTCCAGAACACGCCTTGGGAAGATCTGAGATTTTCATGGAAGATTCTTGCACAGTTCGCCGGAGATCTCCAGACCATCTGGAACGTCTACGTGTTCGCGAGTACTTACATGAGCCTGGACAGGTTTGACCCGACCGCCAATCCGCCCGAGAAGATGAAGCGGCACATGAGGCAAGAGGATCTTTGGCTGATGAGCCGCACTGAGCACACAATTGAGTCAGTGACAACGGCAATGGACGACTACCGAATTCACGAAGCCGTCAGGGTCTTGAAGAACTTCCTCCTCAAGGATCTGAGTCATAACTACATTCGACTCGTCAGAAGACGAACATGGGTCGAGAAAGACGACCCAGACAAGCTGGCCACCTACTCTGTTCTCTCTCATGCACTTCGGCGAGCTGCAATAATGATCGCACCATTCACTCCGTTCCTCGCAGAGGCAATCTATCAGGGTATGTTTCGGGGCGCCGAGTCCAAATCTCCCGCAACGATTCATGCACTAGATTGGCCGAAGCGACAAACCATTTGGCAGGACGAAGAGCTTGAGAAGCGGCTCGAAATCTGCCAACGAGTAATTTCAGCAGCTGCCATGGCTAGAATGAGAGCAGGCCTGAAGCTGAGGCAACCCGTAAGGGCTGTGAATGTGGTCACATCCCGGAATGAGGTTCGAGAGGCGTTAGTCCAAATGAGACCTCTTCTGCTTGAACAGTTGAACACCCGATCCTTGGAGGTCTCTGCCTCGTCAGAGTTGAAGAGAAGCGTAACCGTGCGAGCTGTTCCAAATATGGTTGTCCTCGGCCGGGAGCTGAAATCTCGAGCAGGAAACGTAGCTGAACTGCTGACGGCAATGGATCCTGAAGATCTACGAAATAGGCTCTCTCGGGGACGAGTTGAGGTCGAAGTCGACTCGGAAAAGGTGAGCATCGACGAGAGGCATGTGAGTTTCAGCGAAGAGACCAAAGAGACTCAGCCTGCAGCGGACTTTGAGGGAGGCAGACTATGCATCGACACAACCCTGTCTCCGGAAGAGGTCGCCGACGGGCTAGCACGCGATTTGGTCAGAAGAGTACAACAGATGCGCAAGGAAATGGACCTCAAGGTCGATGCTTTCATCGATGTCCACATAGTGGCGTCGACAGACGAGGCTGCATCTTTTCTGAATAAGAGGCAGGACTACATTCTTGGCGAAGTTCGAGCCAAGAAATTGACAATCGAGCACCTAGATCAGGTAAGAGCGCACGGACAGCTTCTCAAAAGCTGGTCAATCGGAGATGACACATTCTCGATTGGCCTGACAAGACGGAGGCAACCCCGAAGGGTAAGCCCCTCAAAAACCCGCATACGACGATAACCGGCGAAAGCTAATGCGATCCTCCCTTCTAGGATGCATACCCGATCAATACCTATAATTATGGTGACCCTCACTTCCGAGTTCGATCGGTGCTTGATGCGAGATGAGCAGACGACACCGAGTTAGCGCGCTAATCCCGATATTCCTAGCGATGATGGTCTTCCTCACGGTAATGCCGGGAAATCGTCCAGCCTGTGCAGTAACATCCTCAAATCTCTCGGTCAGCTCCTCTGGAAATGTGCTCGCGGCGTCACGGAACAATACCTTGGCGATCGAGATATCGAATGTTGGAAAGTATATGAGGGAACTCGACGTTGCGCTCACAATTCCCTCGCCGCTAGTATTGTTTGGCGACAATCACTGGATCAGATCGTCGTTTGCTCCGAGGGATGTGATACGTGCAAATCTTACTGTTTTTGCTCCCTCTTCTGCGGCCGGGGCCACCCTCCAAGGCAGCATAGTCGCTGTGTACAAGGTCATCGGTGAGACGATCCCGTCAAGTGAGACCCACGCGATCTCGTTCTTGGTTCGAGGGTGGATCGATGTCAAGGTCTACGAGGTCACTGTGAGTCCGGATCCTGCTTTCCCAGGTGCCGAGATAACGATCTCTGGCAACCTGTTGAACCGTGGGGTGATCGCTGCTATGTACGTGAATGTGACGGTAGCTGAGGATCAGCCCTTCGTGAAGGGTTCCGTCAAACCTACGTACGTGGGACAGGTTGATCCTAACGCACCGGCTCCCTTCAGTGTAACCGGTCTAGTCGACTCTACTGCAAGAGAGGGGAACCATCAGGCGACGATTCTTGTATACTATGGAGATGATCTTCAGCTCGACCACACCGTCATGATTCCCATCAGTTTCGCCATAGTCTCAGAGTTGCCGAAGACCGAGACGGCCAGAACAAGTATCGTGGATCAGTTGCTATCGAACCAACTGCTGATGCCTGGGCTTGCAACGCTCATCGTTCTTGTGATTGTCGCTGTATACCTTGGTAGACGGCGAAAGCCTCAAGAAGCCTGAAGGACAGCATCGCCGGGAATTGGTACGCGACAGGCTACATTGGAACCTCAATAAACAGCTTTTCAAGAAGTTCTTTGTACCGGTTGCGGATCGTCACTTCTGTCACGTTCGCAATCTCAGCGATCTCGCGCTGTGTCTTCCGCTCATTTGTCAGCACAGCAGCAATGTACGTTGCAGCTGCCGCAATTCCGGTGGGTCCTCGGCCGCTCGTGAGTTTCATTCGTGTTGCCGTTTCGAGGATTCGAATCGCCATGGCCTCTGCCTTGCCTGAGATTACCAGCTTGTTACTGAATCTCGCGGCATAGTGCCGACTCGTTGAGGGCGGCACGAATGTCTCGAGCTCTCGTACCATGAACCGATAGCTTCTGCCGATGTCTTTCTTGCTCAGGCTGCTTGCAGTTGCAATCTCGTCCAACGTCCTCGGAACACCGCACTGTCGGCAACTCATGTAGATGGCTGCAGCCGTCACGTTATGGATCGATCTTCCCCGAATCAGTCTCTTCTTTATCGCGCGCCTATAGATCACCGAGGCGGTCTCGAGAAGGTTCTTCGGAAGATTCAGCGCTGAAGCCAGCTTGCTCAGTTCAGACAAGGCGACCGCTAAGTTTCGCTCGGTCGCATCCGAAACGCGTACTCTTCTCTGCCACTTGCGAAGCTTGTACATGTCGAGGCGCTCGGTCGCGGTCATCTGGCGGCCGCTCCCCCTCCTATCGCGCCAATCGATAACCGTCGAGAGGCCTTTGTCGTGGATGGTGTAGGTCAGGGGCGCGCCCGCGCGAGCCCTCTTGGCTCTCTGCTCGTCGTCAAAAGCCCGCCATTCTGGTCGGCTGTCAGCAAGCTTCTCAGCAATTACGCATCCGCAGCTGACACATACGATCTCCGCGGCGTCGTAGTCTCGCATCAGCTTCGAGCCGCCGCATTCAGGACACACACGAACCTTTGGCTGAGCCTGCACGGCTTCTCCTAGATCCGTTTGTGGCTCTTCCACCAGCTTCCCACCGTGTCAGTCTTCCAGGGCGTACACAAATCGTCCGATGATCGACTCTGGCTTCGAAACAGTCGGCTTTATTGAAACATAGGGTCCTGAAACCGGTCCGAGAATGTCCGTCACAACACCGATGTTCTTTAGTTTGCTGTCGCAGGCTTTCGTGCCAGGCCTTACGAACTTTGGAGGATCGAGTTTCACTATCAGGGCGCGGCTTTTCGAGAGATGAGTCACCTTGCCCAGCCGTCTCAAATCCTCGCCGTCACTCCGCGCGGGTGCGTCTGCAACGGCGCTGCAGCTTATATAAACGTCTCGTCTCGCATCAAATCGACCATTCATGTCTCGATTCTAAGATTTTTCTTCGAGCCTGTTGAGAAAACGTCATCAGAATCACAGAAAACTCTGCGAGCTTCAAGTTTCATTTTTTCTCGACATCACCGAGTTCCGCCACAGACCGGTTTCCTCTAAGCCGATGGTGACAACAATCTGAATCTTGGCGTACGGTCTCATCGATATTCCGATCAGGCGAGTGGATCTGTCTTGTACCACATAGTGGGTCTAAATCTCATGCGGCTCGAACTCGATTACGATCAAGACTTGGGCTGTTGAGTGCTCAGTTGAGAAAAAGATTCAAAATCCTTGCGAAACCTATTCGCGACGATGTTGGTTCACTTTCGAAAGAACTGCTATGCATGTCAGAGAAGACCATGGAAGAGAAGTTCGACAATTATGCGCGGGATCGCTTCCCGTTTACGTACAACATGAAGTTCATCGCTGAGAGGTTCGGAGCAGGTACGGAGCACTACTCGAGCTCTCAGCGCGCTTCGAGTCCACTCCGATTTACGAGGAGACTCTACGGGAGGCAGAGCTCGTCAAGGTGGACCTTCATTCAGCGAAGAGAATCATACGCTCGATCGCCGATGGAGCAATCACAGTCGTCCCTGTACTGTCGGAAGAGTCTGCCACTCCGCAAGCGTTCCACATGCTAAACAAGCTGGTCGAAGTCCCTGAGATGGTGGCGCCCGAGAGCACAAAGAAGGACAACCTGTCGCGCATGAGAATGGCTCTGCTAGCCCAGAGGGTGCAGCTCGTATGTTTGCAATGCGGCTCCACCACGCCTGAGGAACGGACGGAGCAACTTCCGGACTTTCCTAAGTGTTCGGAGTGCGGATCAGGCTTGCTGGCGCTAAAGAACAAGATTAGAGGAGACGTGCCACAGATCCTACAGAAGTGGAAGGCGAAAGAGGAACTCGCAGAAGAAGAGAAACGAAGCTTGAGTCAGGCACGACGGACAGCTGACCTAGTCCTCTCTTACGGGAAACAGGCAGTGGTGCCCTTGCTGACGTGGGGGGTGGGTCCCCAAACGGCGGCTAGCATACTCGCTAGAATGCGTACGCAGGATGAGGAGTTCTACGCCGACCTATTGAAAGCTAAGCTCAAGTACATTCAGACCCGCCCCTTCTGGGACCGAGCGTAAGACCCGCTCCGGAGCAGAGGAGATGGGTGAACAAGAACCCCGAAACTTTTTACGGCGCTAGAAGATTCGCTACCCGCTCCGGAAGAACTCGCGGTTGATCAAGGGCATAGCTCTGACGAACTTCATGTCGTACGAGAACGCGTACGTCCCCCTAGAGTCAGGGCTGAACTTGATCTGCGGACCGAACGGGGCAGGAAAATCCTCGCTCCTCCTTGCGATCTCAGTGGTCTTGGGGCAGACATACACGGAGCGAGCCAGGCGTCTGAGCGATTTGATAAGGCGAGGTACGGACGAGGCCCGCATCACCCTCCAGCTGGACAATCGCCCAAGACAGCAGGGCAAACCGTTTCCTCAGTACCATGTTGATACTGTCACCGTGACCCGCGTCCTCAAGCGAAACGGTAGCTACCAGTACTTAGTTCAAGATCATCCGGTCACGAAGATTGAAGTGACCAGCGCCCTGGCAAGGTACGGTCTGAACCCAGACAACATTCTCATAATCATGCATCAGTTGATGGTCGGAAGGTTTGCATCCATCCCGCCCCACGAGAAGCTCAAGATGCTCGAGGAGGCGGTTGGATTCCAGTCCTACCGCGCAAATGTCCTCGAAGCGCAAGAGCGCCTTACGAAGGTTGCGAGCGAGGAAGAATCTCTGGCTCAAGTCTTGGAGTCGACAAAGGAGACCCACGAGTACTGGCGAAGAGAATATGAACGGTTCCTCCAGAAGAGAACACTGGACGCCAAGCTTGCCGAGCTCAGGAGAGAGATGGCGTGGGCGAGAATACAGAAGCGAGAAGAAGCTCTCCTACGCATCCAAGAAAAGATCGAATCACGCGCCAGAATGATCGAGACGGCCGATCAGAAGATCCTTGAAGCAGACCAATCTCTCAGGCATCGTCAAGAAAGGTTCGACAGGCACCTGAAGGATAGATTCGAGCTATACGGGAAGTATCTTGAGCTAGTCCGCCAAGAGGCCACAGCGGCCTCGACGCTCGAATGGGTTCAGAGATTCACGGAAGAGGCTCACAAACGCCTCTTTCCAGACCTTGGCGGTGGAGACACCGGATCATCTGACCTAGCCTCGGAAGATGCGAATCAAGGTGCAAAGATTCACCTCGCGATGAGGGAGTGGCTTGCCGATTTGGATCGGGTCCGAGTCGACACGGAGGGAAAGCTAGGCAGGACTCGAGAGAGACTGCAGGCAAGGGAGAACGAGCTTCACGATCTGGACGCTCGGGTAGAAGGCGAGCTGTCCCGCCTGATAGACGCCAGGGTTGACACTCAAGTTCTTGCCTTCAAGAGGAAGATGCTCAGCGAGCAGCTGGCAGATCTGGAAGCTCAGCGAAGAATGCTGGATGAAGAACTGGAGCCGCTTAGGGCCAACGCCGAGAAGATGGGCTCACGATTCCAGAACCCGAGGAAGATCAGCGATATAATCATGGACATTGGTGCAACTGAGGAGCAGCTTCGACCTCTTGCTCACCTCTCTGAAGATGTGGAGAAGATGTACGCGTCATACACAACGATGTACGAGGATCTACGCGGAAAAACAGAGCAGCTGGCTAGAAATAGGCAAGAGGTGATCTCTGAGGTCGAGAAGCGGCTTGAACGGTGGAGAGAGGTTATGTCCGCCTTCCTGCGCTCGCTGGAAACACGGTACAACGAGATCCTCCAAGAGGTTGGGGCGGCGGGTCAACTGAAACTTGGCGTTGGAAGAGATGTTAACCAAGCGGGACTTGACATCCTAGTGGGATTCAAAGGTGTCTCTCCCACACGCCTTGATTCCTTCACTCAGAGCGGCGGCGAAAGAAGCATCGCGCTAGTGGCCTTCCTGCTTGCACTACAGCAACATATTGCCTCCCCGTTCAGAGCCATCGACGAGTTTGATGTCCACATGGACCCTAAGAATAGAGAAGTCATCGCGAGGCTAATCGTTTCAAGCGCCAAGGGGCTAGGAGACACACAGTACCTAGCCATAACCCCAGGACAAGTGACGGTACCCGACACCGATGTCCGCGTAGTCGTTGTCCAGAACGTGGAAGGCGCATCGGTCGTGGCCGAGGTTAGGTAGATGACGTCATCGAGTGGCAAGGCGGAACGCCCCAGGTTGGCGTCTGGAAGAAGAGAACTCCGCGAACTCATCCAGACCTCTGAGGCGATAAGAGACCGAAAGTTCAACCCATTCTTCTTGGATGTCGGCCTCGCCGTTGAGACGCTCCGAAAGTACTTTCCTTTTTGGGATCATATTGAGGATCACTGTCTCGATGCTGAGACAATCAACCGCCTAGCGGAGGTGCTCGGCCTACAGAAGAGCCAACTCAGGTATCAGTCAAGCGCCCTCTACACGAACCCCGAGATGCTGGAGAAGAAGTTCCGCGTCCTATCTGTGAAACGACTAGGCGGGATCTTCTTGAAATCCTGGCACCCGTTGGTCGAGAGGGAGCAATTGAGCCTTGACGGAATACGAGAGGGGCTCCGCTACTGGAATCAGATGTTGTCTTTTGAGGAACGTAGGAAGAGACTGTCCTTCGGAAGAGCGACCCCGCCGACAGCCACGGATCTCGACTCACTCATCAAGTCGGGGATCCTGACCCGCGAAGAATTTGCGAAGAACCTGCGCAATCTGTGGGAGGAGCTCCGGACGCAGACCGGAGAAAACGGCTCTGTCGACTACTGGTCCTTCGTTCGGCGACACGCCTACCAGGAAACCGTAAAGCGTGCATACTACGTGAGCTTTCTGCTCACGTATGGATTTGCCAGAATGCTGCGTGATGCCAAGAGCATGAGACTTACCGCCCTAGAAACGCCAACTGGGAAGGCGGCAGCCGGAGCGGTCAGCTACCCGATTGCGATACCGATAACTAGTGAAAGGTAACTGAAGCCTCCCACATGTAGGGGCTGACAACCCGGACGTAAACACCTATGACATGGTGACGCCTCTCATCCGGGGAAAATGGTTTGGACGTGATGATCCACGCAAAACTCCGGTGGTGAGACGCGTTTCTACAGTGACAAGCTCAAGCATGCAGTTCATCTTCTCCTCTTCAAGCGAGGGAAGATGCCAGGAGCTAAGGAGTGGGAACTGAAGGCCCGCCTCGGCAAGAACTACAAGGAGGTGGTCAAGCAGCTGGATACTCTGCTCACTGATCTTGACCTCGAAGTCAAGAGAGTCGAGCCTGAGCAAACTCAAGCCAAGCAAGTCGGCGAGGGACAGCCTGGGGAGAGCTCAGATGACGCTCGATACCTGGTCACCCTGAAGGGAACACTCACCCCAAAGGAGGCGCGTCTGTCGGGGTGGCGAATCGACAACCTAGCTGCCCTTACCATGGCGATCGCCTATGTGGTTGCAAAACAAGGCAAGGCTCCACGGGAAGAGGTGGAGAAGCTTCTGGCTGAGAAGGTTGGCAGATGGAAAACCCTGACGCTCCTGGACACGTTCGTCAGAAACGGTTACCTGAGGGAAGATGAGGTAGGTTCCTTGACGCTGGGATGGCGGACAAAGTCTGAAGTGAATCTCAGGGACCTCATGACGCTGCTAGCGGAAACGGGGACCTAGGGCTTCGCCTCTGCTTCCAGAGATTTCTTGAGTTCGCCGACGAATAGGTTGGCGTACTTCTTTGCCTTAATCAAGCGGGAATACTCATGTTTGCGAATGCTCTCGGAGGCTTTCTTCAGCTCATCCTGCTGAGCATAGTGATCGTGGATCTTGCTGCGGCTCAAGACCGTAAGCACTTTTCCGACATAGAACCCGTCAAGGTTCTGGCCCTTGCACATTGGACATGTGCACGTGAGCTTGTTTCCGTGCAGTTCAGACCATTCTTTTCGTTTGAAGACTCCCCATCCCGACTTGTCAAAGACGTTGATCTTGTCCTTTGTCAGCGGAACCGGCGGCGGGGGCACCACCCACCTGGAGAAACTGTTTACCCCAAAATACGGCATAAGCATGCCCTGCGAGCTGGGCATCATGCGACGAGCAAACCTGATCTTCGGCGGAACCTGGAAGGCGTGGATCCACATCCCTGGATCTTTCTTCTTGATCTTCTCGACGGCCCTGAGTGAGTAGTAGTGGAAGCCCCCCCTCATGTCAACCCCCATCAGGGGGAACTTGCCCTTGACGATCGGGGCAGAGAACAGTTCGAACTCTCGCTGAGTCTCTGACGCCTGGACAACTGGCATTATCGGCTTGTCGATGCCCTTCTGATCCATCCATCTCTCCGTGAACTTCAGAAAGGAAGCGAAGTCATCGGGGCTTATGCCAGCGGCCTGCTGGACCGTAACAATATCCATGTCTGCGAAGTACTGAAGGTCAAGTAGAGTTCTCAGATCTTCTGCCTCGGTGTACGAAGCCTCGCCTTTGAAAACCAAGAACAGAACTCTTGCGACATCCTCGAATCCTCCCGATTCACGTGAGAGTCTACGTGCAAGGCTCCGGAGAGATTCGTCCTCTTTGAGGACCTTCTTGAGCGAGTCGGGGTACATGAGCTTAGCAGAGACGACCACTTCTCCTGGAAGAGTATCCTTTGTACCTACCATGCGAGTTGCATTCAGCTCGGCTGTTGTGGCGAACTTGTTCGGAAGAGCGGCTGAGACCTTCCCGATGCGGAGGATTCCGGCATTTGCTGAGGTCGTCTCGTCGCTGGCTTGATCCTCAATGGATACTTCAACCATGGTAACTCACTAGGTCGCATAGTCGTCTCTCCGTCACCCAATTTAAGTTGAGTGTGGCTGCGCATCGTCGAAGGCTATCTGAAGGGTGACTTTTCCGTTTCCTGCCGAGATATTCATGGAGCGTATGCCGTAGTCATCTCGCATCTTCAACATGCGGCCTATGAGACGGGCCCTGCTGCTTGGAATCAATGTCTCCCTGGTCTCCTCTCTTTCTGTGCCGCATCTTGAGCAGACCCACCGGAAGGTCTTCAAGACGCTGTTAGGGTCCGAGGGGGAAGCGTTGTAGCGTATAGAGAAACTTGTGTGCTTGACGAGGGATTTGCATTGCTGGCATAGGTGTGTCTCCACAACCTGCAGGACTCTTCCGTCTCGGGTTATCACTGCAACTCAGCCTTCGTAGAAATGTCTGACAACAGAGTTGGCTATATTCCGGAGAGACGGCTGAAACTGGACGCTCATGGAGCCATCGTAGCTTGTCGTGAGATCCTTGGGATGTCAGCAAGTGAACAGGTTGGATCTTGAAGGAGCCCTCAGTTGCGGGTGATAATGTTTCTAGCCAGCCGGCGCCCCGTCCTTCATCACAAGTTTTCCGTCGACGTAGAGTTCGCCTTGTTTCATGCTCTTAATCATGTCAAGATGGCTTGACGCCTTGTTGATGCCGTGATGCGCCCCGGTATTGTTGCCAATCGCAATGTGGATTGTACCGTAGGTCTTTTCGTCCACTATTATGCTGCCGCCGGTGTATTCGGCGCCCGGGTTGCAGCCTATCCCGAGCTCAGCGATCCGATCCTTATCACCGCTATTCGCATCAAGGAACTTGATGAATCTGTCTGAACCACCGTCAGCGGTTACCCGAACTACCTTTCCATTGACGAATTTCAGGCGCAGGTTATTTATTTTCCCGAAACCCGGGACTGCAACGTTCTCGAATAGGATGGTTCCGTTTGCGGTCGTCCCAAGTGGCGCGACAAACACTTCACCGCAGGGAATGTTCAGCCCTACGTTTCCGAGCGATGCCGGCAAACATCCATCGACCTTTGAAACCCTTATGTATTCGCCGCGCAGACCTACGAGCGAAACTTACCTCTACTTCAAATGGTGAAGGCGATGAGCGAAGGAGTCGAGCTCCCACCTCAAGTTCAGGAAGAATTGGCTAGGCTTCAACAATTGCAGCAGACGCTCCAGGCTGTTGTCGCGCAAAAGCAGCAACTTGAGATTGAGATGACAGAGACCGACAGAGCATTGTCGGAACTAGAGAAGGTGACTGGCGAAACCCCCGTTTACAAGAGCGTCGGGAGCATCCTAGTCAAGGCAGACAAGGAGGCCCTGCTGACGGAACTGAAAGAGAAGAAGGAGCTTCTCAACACGCGAGTCACTGTCCTCGGAAGACAGGAAGAACGAACACGCGAGAGGATCAAGGAAGTCCAGCAGAAACTCCAAGAAAGGCTACGGGCACCAAAAGCGTCAGAATAGTTCTGTCAGCGATTCCCCGGGTTTGGCATCAAGCGGGATCAGGCGTGAGTATTCAGCTTCGCCGCGCCCCAACGGACGAGGAGATTGAAGCAATCTGCACCGCAGCCGAGGAAGGCGCTCGGAGGTTCATACTGTCCACGATCCCCTTGAAAAAAGTCGAAGACCTAGATCTCAAAGTTGAGGCCGTTGGTGACAAGCCTCTTTCGCTAAGCGTTGAAGTTGCGGTCGAAACGGAGCTTGAGAATCCTGATTTACATAAGACCATTGATGGGGCAACGGATGCAGCTTTTGCCGCGGCAGAGGCGAAGGTTCGGGAGCTGGGCCTATGCGATATTTTAGGCAAATGATGAGAACGGTCAAGGCTTCCAAGAGGGTTCTGATACTTGGTCATCAGAACGCAGACCCCGACGCCGTCTGTTCAGGATACCTACTTGCAAGACTCCTCAGACGAGCAAACAAGCGGTTGAAACCGGTCGTGGTTTCTCCGGATGGTGTCAGCAAAGTCTCTGCTCGCATGCTGGAGCATCTCCGCTTCAGGGTTGCGCAAGACGCGCAGCCGACCGAGTTTGATGTGGTCTTCACTGTTGACACGAACACGCTCCAGCAACTGGGCAGCCTTAGGGAACCCGTCGAGAAATCTGGTAGACCCCTGATTGTGATTGATCATCACGCTGTTCATGCTGACACTCGTGATCGTGCGAAAATTCTGATATCAGATGAAGAGGCCACCTCCACATGCGAGATCGTATACCAACTCTACAAAGCCATGAGAGTTGAGCCGACCAGGCGGGAGGCACTTGCAGCCTTTCTTGGACTCGCCTATGAGACCGGCCACTTCGCGATCGCGACCACGAAGTCTCTGAGACTTGCCTGCGAGCTTCTTGACCATGGCGTCGATGGTACGAAGGCGCTGAATATCATTCGAGTCCCAATGGACAATTCGGAACGTATTGCCAGAATCAAGGCGGCCAAGCGTTTGAACTGGCAGAACATTGGCGGCTGGATTATCGCATCCTCCACGGTGAGTTCGTTTCATGCGTCGGTCGCACGATCTTTGATCGGGTTGGGAGCTCAGCTGGCCATCGTCGGCGGAGAGAAGAACTCCGGATTGACACTAAGCTTCCGCTCCACCAGCGAGTTCTATTCGGGAACAAAGTTGCACCTCGGCCGAGATCTCGCAGCGCCCCTCGGTGAGAGTATGAAGGGTGCAGGAGGAGGTCATTCCACCGCTGCGGGGGCCACGGTGCAAGGCAATCTCGACGAAGCAATCGGGAAATGCGTTGAGCTGTTCAGAGCATTCCTTGATCGAAGCAGAAAGTCAGCCGAATGAAAGGCTATATGCCGCACCCAGGATATGGCGCGCAACTCGAAAGAAAGTAGTTACTCACAAATGGTTGAGCCAACGCTGGGCGGCGAGGTTGCGAGGGCTTGTCGATTATTCGAGCGAATCATCTGACTTTCACGTACACGGGCGCATCCAAGCCGTCGATTCAGGATGTCTCGATGGATGTATCCCCTGGAGAGTTTGTTGTCTTCACAGGTCCGAGCGGATGCGGGAAGACAACGATCTGCCGCTGTCTGAACGGACTGATCCCGAACTTCTACTCAGGAGACTTCTTCGGAGAGCTTGTGGTCGACGACCTGAATGTGAAGGAGCACACAACGGCCGAGATGGCAGCCCACGTAGGCTTAGTCTTCCAGAACCCCGAGAACCAGCTGTTCTCTCTGAGCATCGAAAGAGACGTTGCTTTTGGCCCTGAGAACATGGGGCTTAGCAGGGAAGAGACTCGGAAACGCGTCGACTGGGCCCTTGAAGTGACTGGGATAACCGCGCTCAAAGACAAGCCTCCATACGAGCTGTCAGGTGGTCAACAGCAAAGAGCAGCAATTGCGGCTGTTCTCGCAATGCAACCCAAAGTGATCGTTCTCGACGAACCGACATCCTTCCTAGATCCAAGATCAGCCTTGGAGATCCTTGAAGTCATCTCCAACCTCAACAGACAGCTGGGGATTACCATAATCCTTGTCGAGCACAGACTGGACATCGTCTCGAAGCACGCAAACCGAGTCATCGTGATGGACGACGGAAGGATCGTTCTAGACGGAGACCCACGCGATGTCTATGGAGAGCAAGCCCGGTTGATTGGAATCGGCCTTCCACGGGTGACCACGCTCTTCAACCTCTTGCGAAAGGAGGGCCTTGAATTCTCGCAGACCCCGATCACTGTTGATGAGGCAGCACGAGAGCTGAGGAAGATGCTGAGCCCATGATCCAAACCGAGGACCTGAGGTTCGCCTATCCCAGTTCTCTGGAGGTGCTTCGCGGCATCGACCTGACCATCAATGATGGGGAATTTGTTGCGATCATGGGAGAGAACGGTGCGGGAAAGACAACCCTGGTGAAGACTTTCAACGGACTCCTCATGCCGACCGCGGGAAGAGTGAGAGTCGACGGTGTGGATACGCGCGAATCCAGCGTCGCCAAACTCTCGAAAGATGTGGGGTTGGTGTTTCAGAATCCAGATCATCAGCTCTTCTCCGAAACCGTCCGTGAGGAGCTAGCTTTCTCCCTTCGGAACTTTGGCTACGGCGAGGAAACCATTGAGCGCCGGGTCACGACCATCCTTGAGACCCTCGACCTCGCTCGATACACCGAGTCCTCGCCCTTCGTGCTAAGTGGGGGCGAAAGGAAGAGAGTAGCCCTGGCTGCCGTGTTGGTCTGGAACCCGAAGCACATCATACTCGATGAGCCGACTATCGGTCAAGACTACCAGCAGAAAGACCGCCTTAGGAACTTCATAGTGCAGCTAAACTCCCAGGGAAAAACGGTCATAATCATCACTCATGATGTCGAGTTTGTGGCAGAGTGTAGACCTCGAATCGTCCTGCTCTCCAAGGGCCTTGTCCTTGGAGACGGCCCATCGGACGATCTTCTGTCAGACGAGCAACTGCTCAAGAAGGCTTCACTTACGCGGCCGCAGATTGGCGAACTCATGCACAAGCTGAGGGACTTCGGATTGCCCGATACAGCGATAAATGCCTACTCTGCCGAGCACGCGATCTTGCAAGTACTAGGGAGGAAAAGGTGAGTGTCACTCAAAATTTTTGACGGCTTCAAGTTTGCGAAGCTTCCGACGCCAATCCACAGGATGGACCCGCGCGCGAAATTCATTTTGACAATCGGATTATTCGTCATCGCTCTTCTGTTTTCGAACATCTACGCGCTAATAGTCATCTTCCTCATCCAACTCCCGATCGTCTACGCGGCGAAGACGTGGAGGAGATGGGCGGCATCGATGAGGGCGGGCGTCTTTCTCGCTGTCCTGATATTCATCATGAACTTCGTCTTCGGATCAACGCTTGTATTCTCGGCGGCGATGACGCTGAGGTTCCTCTCACTGATGTCGGCCTTCTCTCTCTTCTTCATGACAACCTCGCCCGACGACCTAGGGTTGGCGCTCGAACAAGCACGTGTTCCGTACACGCTGTCCTTCACATTCACGACAGCAGTTAGACTTGTACCCACCATGGCACTTGATGCACAAACAGTCATTGATGCTCAACGATCTAGAGGGTTGGAGTTGGACAAAGGCAACTTCATGAAACGGATCAGAAACTACATACCCATTCTGATTCCCCTGATTGTGTCTGCGATTAGGAGAAGCATTGAGCTTGCTGAAGCCCTTGAGTCCAGAGGGTTCGGCGCTAGCCCAAACCGCCAACCCCTAGTCGTCCTTGAGATGAAGAACACAGACTACGCTGTCGTTGCTTTGACATTCCTCATGCTGACCTTGGCAGTCTACGTGTATCTATTCGTGCGGCTCCCCACGCCTAGCATTCCGATTACAATGCCGAAGATCCTACCGTGGTTCTGACTGGGAAACGCTGCGGCTTGCCCACGAAAACAAGCGATCTGCAATACGAACAATCTCCGGACCACTTGACGGCAAGAGTAAAGAGCGTTGCCCGCCTTCTATCGTGAGAACGGGGTCAATTTGGGGCTCACCGCGTATCGACACGCTACGGAGGATCTCGTAGAGAGTGTGCGAGAGTCCCTTTCTCGAGTGGACCTGAATCAGGTGGAGAAGATGGTCGGGGAGATGCTCGCCTCCACTGATCGGCGCATACTTGTCTTGGGGGCTGGAAGATCAGGCCTGATTGGACGAGCGTTCGCGATGCGACTCATGCATCTTGGTTTTAGAGTCTACGTCATCGGAGAGACTATCACCCCATCGGTCGGAAAAGGGGACCTGATTGTCGCGCTTTCAGGATCCGGCTCAACCAAACTCGTGGTCACTGCTGCGGAGATTGGAAAGACCGTTGGTGCTAGGATCATCGCGATAACCTCTTATCCTGACTCGGACCTCGCGAAGCTTGCTGATCATGTTGTGACCATCAAAGGGCGAACGAAGGTCGCGGATGAGACGGATTACTTTCTACGGCAGCTCATGGGCGAGCATGAGCCGATGGCTCCGCTTGGGACCGTCTTCGAGATCAGCTTGATGACGTTCCTAGATGGGATCGTCGTTGAGCTTATGCGCCGCCTTGGCCTGACGGAGAGTGAGCTCAGGAAGCGACACGCCACAATCGAGTGAAAGAGTTGCTCCGTAGCGGGTAGGAAGCATAATCCTGCCGCACATCCCTACTGGCGCCCAGTGGGGTCAGTAACTGTCGGAAATGCGCTGGGTGTCTTCTTCATACTTTCGGGAGAGCTAGGCTAAGTAACTGTTGACGGCCTTCACGTCGAACCGATCGGACTCGAGGATTGATCGTATGAAGCTGAAGAGTTTCGTCCTCCTGTCCCTCGAGAGGGTCGGGTACCAGATTGGGCTTGCGACGACCAGGCCCCTCCACGCGTAGAAAGGCTGGATTACTTCAAGCAGCTCCTCGTCCCCCGTCCTGTCCAAGTAGCTCTTCATAAATAGCTCATACATTTGTTCGAGTGGGCCAGCTAGTTTTCCATGTGCTTGGAGTGAGAACAAGATGTAGTTGATTGACATGGCGGCGATGTCGTCTGCAGGTTCGCCCCACTCGCCTCGGCTTCTGTCCAGTGCCGTGAAATCTGTTCCCTTTCGAAACATGATATTGAACGGATGGAAATCGCCGTGGACTCTGCAGAGACGATACGACTTGTTCTTGAGCTTCCACCTCCACTCGACGGATCTCTTCTCAATGTCTTGTAGCTCGCTCTGCTCCACGAAGTCTACACCACTCGGATAGCTGTCGATCATGCCCATGATGCACTCCCCGTGGCCGATCAGATCTCTTGCCCTGCGGACGTACAAGTCAGGTGCATTCTTCTTGACTGCGTGGACGCGAGCAATGTAGTCTGAGAGAGCGGTACATCGCCTCAGATCCATCTTTGTCAGGATGCCGGAGTCTCTTATCCTTGCGAGGTCTTCATGATACCCTTTGCCCTCAACCCTCTCAACGAAGATGAAGAACTCCGAGAAGTCGCCCAACGACTTGAGCTCCCCTTTGTTCGTGAATATGCCGACGTCAAGCGATCGAACGTGCCTGGGTAGTCGATTGAAAGTGGAGTGAGCGAGCAGAAGCGACTGTGCTCTGTCAGATGGAAAGTCGTGACCGAAAATGCCCGGGCTCATCGTCTCGACGACGCCGCTCATCTCCTTTCCGCCAACCTCGTACACGATCAGGTAGGGGGTGCCGAAGCCGAAGGCCTTGAGCTTCACGACAGGCCTTCGCCTGCTTGCCTTCCCCAACTCCTCTACACTGACGATCTTCACGTTCTGCCTATGCAGTGAACCGAGATAATCCCCTAGTGCACCAACTCTCAGAACGGCCATCCTGCACGCTTCCGGTCAAGGTAGGTGTGTGCTCTCTACAAAACACTAGCGTTCGCAGCTCTTGCCTGTCGACCTGCACCGAACTTTGTCCGGATGACGTTGACTATTCTCTCGGCGCATTCATTGGGTCCTAGCTTTGAGGTGTCTAAGGTGACTTCGGGAGAGAGGGGCTCCTCGTAGGGCACACCAAGTCCAGGGACCGTCTTGCTGACGCCTTTCTTGGCTTTCAGGTAGATCCTCGATGGTGCGCCGAATTTCCTCTTCCTTCTCATCTCCCGCCTCATACAAACTTCAAGCGGACACTTTAGGTAGACTTCAGCGAAAGACCTGATGCTCATCCTTGCAGCGTCACGGTAGCTCCTCCTGTTGCCGGTCGCATCGATGAGGACGTTTACGTTATTCTGCGTCAGTAGGTTGGCAACAAAAACAAGCGCTCCATAGACTACTCTTCTTTCCTTCCCGCTATACTTTGGGCGAGGCGTGAGTACGTTTCTCAGCATCTCAACTGAGAGCAACTGGGTGTGAATGTGCTGCTTGAGGAGTCTTCGCGCCACGATATGGGCGATCGTGGATTTACCACTACCAGGCAATCCGGTTATCCAAATCGCCCACCCAACCATGTTGAAACCCTCAGAAGTGACCCAGAAGCTGTCGTACTAAGCGAACAAGACATTCGATGTTTGAAGGTGCACAGTGAAAGGCTTTTCTGTAGTTGCTAGGCACGTGTCACGGACGAAGACGGAGATGTCTCTCCTAGTTCGAGATTGCTCGTGGATCGTGACTCAGAACACATCGAGGAACGTTCTGAAGAACATGTCTGTCTACGTTGAGGATGGACGAATTGCGGAGATCGGGAAGAAAACGTCCCGTGACGCCGATCAGATTCTAGACGCCG
>CAYMZN010000025.1:0-19112 GCA_964394935.1 uncultured Candidatus Bathyarchaeia archaeon
GAGTGGCGTGCCTTTACGAAGGAAGAGAGAGATGAACGGGGGCGTGTAGGACTTCCGACTTCCTTTTCGATCCACGACAAAGGCCTATCGACTGTTATCGACAGAGTGAACAGAGACGCGTACGGGCGGCAGCTACCGCTTTCAACGCGCCTCGAGATGCTCAGGCTTCGAAAATGGCAGATCAGAACCCGAGTTCATTCATCTGCGGATCGAAACCTTGCTCAGGCAATGGCCGACCTTGACAGATTGACCGACAAGCTTCACATTCCCAATCCAATCAAAGAGAGAGCTGCCGTGATCTATCGGAAAGCCCTCGACAGTGGGCTTGTGAGGGGTAGATCAATCGCGGCGATCGCAGCAGCCTCTCTGTACGCCGCCTGCAGGCTTTCGGAAACGCCGAGAACCCTCAAGGATGTCGCCGCTGCAACTCGCATACGGAAGAAAGATGTCGCTCGATGCTATCGACTTCTCGTCAGGGAACTTGACCTTAGAATGCCCGTCGAAGATCCGGTCAAGTGCGTTTCGAAGATAGCAACCAGAGTTAACATCAGCATGCCAACTCAGCGAAAGGCAATTGAAATCATTAACGAAGCGAGGAAGAAAGGCATCGTAGCAGGCAAAGACCCCATGGGTCTAGCCGCAGCGGCACTGTACGTTGCATGCGTGCTTGAACAAGAGAAGAAGACCCAGAAGGAGATCGCCGAAGTCGCAAACGTGACCGAGGTCACTGTCCGCAACAGATACAAAGGCCTCAAAGAGTCCCTGAAGCTCAACGTCTAATCGGGCAGTCCGTTATCATCCCTTTTTCTTTTCCAAAGTTCCGCTCCACTGAGCTAGAACGTATTCGCTCTAGGATGCCGCTCTCGTCAAGGCCGGAGAGAAGCTTCCACATGTCACGGACCGAAGCAATCGGATGAATGGCGATGCCCTCTTCACTTAACACATTCATCTCGTCACGGGCCTTCTCATAGTTGACTCTTGGGACGAAGAGGTCTGTGATCCGTATGCGCCTGGTCTTCAGGACCCCAACGAGCTTGCCAGTTTCAGCGCCGAACCCACCAAGACCGCCGACTGGGCCCACGTCTAGTTTGATGCCAATCGTACCCGTCATGACCTTTGAGGCTGGACATCTAATGTTTGCCAGCTCAGACACGAGCGCAACGAACATGGTTAGCCCGGCGCTCGGTCCTGACACTCCCTCTCCGGGTGCGCCCTCTGAGAGGCTCCTGATCTGGAAGTGGACGTGCACTTGGTCTATCTCAATTCTTGCGGCATCCCACAACCAGCTTCTGACGGCTTCGACTGCATTTTCCGCGCTTTGAACGACTGAGTCGTCCGGAACCGCTACTTGGCCCAAGACAGCGGAACTAGCTTGCCCTGTGACTGATACCTGTTGTTCTCCTGTTATCAACGGCCTGACGCTGCATTGGACCGCCAGAACACCGCCCAAGCCGCGTGAGGTTGTGTACAGGCCGTAGGCCACGCCGGGCACTGGCTCCGGCAGGATCAGTGATTCGGTCAAATCTCGAACATGCTTGTCCTCAAGCGTCTCAAGTGAATTGAGAGCCCATTCGAAGTGTTTCAAAGTCATCGCGTAAGCGCGAGGGTGCACCCGATCGAGGACCGAAGAATCATACCTCGCCGCAGGAAGTATCTCGGTGATTCTCTCTAGATCCGTTCTATACTTTCTCAGTACGCTCGCTTTCTTCCCTTCATCGGTGACCGCCCTTGCTTCGCTGGCTGCGCTGATCTCTGACGCCCATAGCCTGTGGGCCTCGGTGATAGTTTCAGCTACCCCTCTAGGGCTCAGGATGCGCTCGCGTCTAAACATGCGAGTGATCTTTCTCGCTTCGACATCAGGAGCAAGGTACGGTTTGATTCTGTTGAGATGGATCTCCACGACTTCGTTCCACTCGTCGTCACTCTGAGGAGGGGGCACCGTGTAGACATGGGGTTCAAATCTGTCTCTGGTCGACTTGTCGATCAGCTCTTCCTTGTTTGAGGTTGCCATGACAACAATTCTGTCCTTTGGCGTGAGCTCGCTAAGCTCAGACTTGATCTGAGCAAGAAGCTTGTTACTTGTCGCGTCTCCTCCCCAGAAGATCGCGTCCGCCTCGTCGAGAAATAGAATGCAGGGGCTGCGCTGCCTAGCCAGGCCGAAGAGTTCTTTGATTCTCCGCTCAGGCTCGCCATGGTACGAGGCACCGCTCATCAACTCGCCTCCTCTAACCTTGATGAAGGCAACATTGTTTTCTGCGGCAGCCACGAGTGCGAGGAGAGTTTTTCCTGTTCCTGGAGGGCCGAGCAGCAAGAATCTGCAGTTCGAGTCGTAGCCGAGCTCGGTCATCTTCGGATTGAAAGCCAACGAGATCTGGTTCAGGATACGATCCTTGATCTCGTGCAAACCACCGATCTGGTCGCGAGACTCTTTCGGCCGGATAAGATATACTGCGTCCATCACCTCTTGCGACTTCTCCTGCTCCGAGTAGAGTTTCATGTTCTTGGATGCGGCGATGAACTCGTCAATGGTAACCTTGTGCTTCGTTGACGGGAGCTTCGGAATAGAGAATGTGAAGTTTCTTCGAAGAGTGTCAAGAAGCGGCCCCTCTCTGGACTTCTTGACTTCTCTGAATACAGATCTGACATCATTCGGGGTTATGGAGCCTCTTCGTCGTATCGTCGCCTCGTGCTCCAATACCTCCAGTATCTCAATCGGGCTGACGCCTTTCCAGTTTTCACGTTTCAGAGAGTCTTCTATTAGAGCCAGAAGCATCTCTCGAGTGATTCCTGAGTCTAGGTCGATACGTGTCATGCGTCTCCTGATATCTTCTCGAGTCTGCTCGTATGCGTTCGTCGCAACTACTACAAGTGTTCTCGACCGCCCTGAGGTCACCTTGTCTAGCCATCGATTCAGTTCGTCCTGGACCCTTGTATCTTCGATCTCGGCGCCTGTTTCGCCCCTTACCTTCTTGCCGAAACTCTGAAACTCGTCGATGTATACGATTGAAGGTGTGGATGCTGCCTGATCCAGTATTTTCCCCAGTTGTCGTGTGCTTCGTCCGTAAAACTCCGAGTATACATCTGAACCTCGCACGATGACGGGCGAGACGAGGACCCCGCTCTGGTGGCCTTCAATCAGCATTTGTTTCAACGAGACCATCGTTAAAAAGGTCTTTCCGGATCCGCTCTGTCCGCTCAGACAGAATGCTTTAGGCAGCTCTTCCCTGGTGAACAGATCTTGCAGAACAGGATGCCTCAATACATGGAGCCGAAAGGCGTCAAGCAGGAGGTTGAACTCCTTCTCTCGCCCAATCAGGTTTTTTGGCGAGTAGATTTGTGGGGGATATTGTCGATCGAGGTGCTCCCTTAGACGGCGAAATCTTCTCGGGGAGACTCTTGCCTTCTTCCACCTACCGTAGTTTCTGTCCACCGCGCCGAGGGGCAGATAGAAGAGAGCTCGGAGCCATGTATGCTTGGTCCACCAGGGAACTCGGGCTCCGAAGAGGTATTGGACCGTCTTATCTTCGGGGGCTTCAGCTGTTTGCGGATCCATCTTGCTCAGTCCTGGAACAAGGGTTTCAAGTCAAAGGACTTCTCAAGGCAGAGTCTGAAGGCGTACGCGATCACTGTGACCCCCGCGGCGAAACCGAGAACGAAAAGGTCCCAAAGGTTCAGCATGTTAACCGGTGCAAGAAACATGAAATTCAGCACGGAGAGCAGAATGAACTGGCCGCCCATTACTGCCGCTATTATGAGGAGCGCTGTAAGGAGGAACTTGAAGAGTATCTCGCTCCACAGATAGAGCAGGTTTCCTCCGTCAAATCTCGATACTGTGGAATCCTCCTCCCTTGCAGAGCTCTCGAAGCTGATCCATTTGTAGCCTACAGACAGAAACTGGACCCCGAGTAAGACATAGAGAAGCTTGACCCAAAGCGGGAAAGCGTCTCCGAAACGTGTCGTCCAACTCGAGAAACTGTCCCAGACGTTCGAGCTAGCAACTGGAGTGAGAGGATCTAGCGCCTTGAAATCTAGATCGAGCGCGAGGAGAAGCTCACCGGACGAGAGGTAGTATGACGCCTTTTCCTGTTTCGCGCCGTTGCTGGCACATGCTAGGATGGCTACATTGTACTCTGAGGGATAGCTGAAACTCAGTCTGATGAAATAATGGCTCTGGGCATCGGAGGTGAAATTGAAGCTGTTCGCGGGGTACCGCTGCGGGGATGAGAGTTTTGAAGCAGACATATTTCCTCGGATCTCAACGAGTTGAAGTGACTCCCTATTGCTTGAGATCGAGAGCCAATCGCCCGTGTGGAGAGCTATCGACTCGGATCGCTCTGTTGAGATGGCTTGCGCATATGCGATCCCTGCGGCTGGTGCTGTGACCAGAACTGCTGTGAGGATTGCCGCGAGGCTGGTCAGAAAGATTGCTGACGCTATTCGTTTTCCGTTTGGATCACCCATTGGTAGACACTCGCGATCAGTTGTTTTTGTAACGCTGGGGTGGGCTGTGTACAGCAGGGGGAATATTAATGTTCCGCGGACGGAACATTAACGTGCCCAAGTCACTTTCGATCGCGGGCGAGGCTCTTCTTGTCAATCTCCAGCACGAGCCTCCCCGAATAGCCACATTCGCTGCAAAGATACAGGGGAGGCAGCATCCACCCGTCCATGCCGGTAGATTTCGATATGCGCAAACTTCCGCATCGTGGACAAGCGATGGCGGATTCACCGCGGCGCTTTAGCCCTTTCAGTACCTCGATGAAGCGGTTCATCCTGGCCTCCCCGAATAGTCTAGTGTATCTCTATGCTTGCCTCGGGAAAACCGTATTGGACGAGAAGCTTCCGGACCTTGTCTCGGTGGTCGCCCTGAAGCAGTATCAAGTTGTCTTTCGCTGTTCCCCCACAGGCGCAGTAACTCTTGAGCTTCCCGGCTAGATCGCTAAGGTTGACGCTCTTGGCGTCAATCCCTTCGATGACCGTTGTGGGCTTGCCCCACTTTCGTGTTTCAAGGCGGACCTTCACAAGCTGTTGTTCCATGCTGATCGTACCGCAGACGCAAAGATCCTTTGGGAGACCGCACGTCGAGCAGACTTCCGCCATTATGGGACTCTAATGCTCCTTGCCTTGTTGACGACGCGTTAAGGCTGAGATCGTATTTAAAGATACTTACAATTCTGACTGGTTTGCTCCGCGTTCCATACAGAGACTTGTCACGCAAGAGTGGCGATAGCTTGGAGGATATGTAGCGACGCCAACGTTTTTCCGAATCGATCTCAAATCGTAAGAATTGAAACACCTTGCCTACGAATCTCACAGCGGAAGCAAAGGCGAAGTGGAACAAGGCTCAGCAGGCACGAACAGCCAGGGAAAAGATTTTGGCACTGCAGGAATTCCTTTCAGCAATTCCAAAGCACAAAGGAAACGAGCGCCTCCGGGCACAGACAAAGCGTAAAATCGCTCTGCTGAAGGTCGAGGTCCAAGCCAAGCACAGGCGCGGGACAGGCAGAGTCGCGGAACGAACCGTGCAGAAAGCCGGCGCCGCTCAAATCGCAATCGTCGGTCTGACAAAAGTCGGGCGAAGTAGTCTGCTGGCCGCGGTCACAGCCGCAAGGCCTGCTGTGGCCGCATATCCCTACACCACCAAGGAGAACGTCCCCGGAATGCTGCGGTTCGAAGACCTGAAGTTTCAGCTCGTCGAGGTTCCCGCTCTCGTTCCCGCAGAAGACGGGAGATTCGTCTTCCAGGAAGACTCGGCGGATCTGATACGCACTTGTGATGGCCTAATTCTTGTGGTAGATCTCAGTGCTGACCCTGTCGAGCAACTTGAGCAAATTATTGCCGAATTGCGCCGTTGTCAGGTAAGCACGACCAGATTGGAATCCAACGTTAGCATCTCTAAGACCAGTGGTGGAGGGATACAGCTCGTGACAGCCGGCCGCCTTACGGGATGCACTCGTGAACAAGTTGATTCCCTGCTAAGGAGCTATGCGATTCCGAACGCGTTAGTCCGTACCACCGGAAACGTGTCCCTTGATGACATCGAGGACGCAATACTCGAAACCAGTCTCGTATGCAAACCCACGATACTCGTAGCCAACAAAGGAGACCTACCGAACGCACCGGAGAATTCACGAAGACTCATGGACCGAATAGGCTCTGAAATGCCTATGCTTGTCACTTCCTGTCATACTGGACTAGGATTATCGGAGCTCGGAAAGAAACTGTTTGATACATTAGATATCGTTCGAGTCTATACGAAAGAACCCAACGCCCGGGCTCCATCGCCTGAGCCTTTCGTCGTCAAGAGAGGTACGACGGTCGGTGACTTAAGCCGGCAAATACACAGTGCCATCTTCCGCCAGTTCAGGTACGCACGTGTGTGGGGAAAGAGTGTGAGCTATGCAGGAGAGCGTGTCGGAATCGATCACGTATTCATTGACGGAGATACTGTGGAAATTCACACATGAAAGAGATTCGAAAGCAAGATGTGCAACGCTAAATTGTTGAGCGACGGCGCCGCTTCACGTTCTTAACTCTCCAAAATCCGCTCGCATCGCGATAATACTCGAATGATTCCATAGAGACTCTCCCGTATGGCTACCTAATGTGACTCAAGATGACTTATTGCTTGGATCATCAGTCGTCTGGGTCGTTTTCGCGAAATCACGGAGAAATTGGCAGTCGACTTGCAAATATGCGTTAACATGATAGACATCGGAGATTCATGATTGGCACAGCACCTTCAACAATAACGAGGCCCTGGGACTCAAGTTCTGGTGGCCGGGGGCGCTTTTGCTTATATTGCTGCCTCATCTGACTCGAGGCTTAGCTTGTTCGAAGAGCCTTGTCGCACGGCCAACAGACAGCTATCTGCCGACTGCTCCTAGGATGCCCGCAACTATGCCGAGGACCGCACCTGCAATGAAGCCTCCGCCAATGAAGAGGCTTGTGACGGCGAAGGGGAAAGTGATCGAAGCTCCCATTACGCCTCGCCTCATCACCATCATTATTCCACCCGACATTACGGCAAATCCTGCGACTAAGCCAATCAAGACCGCGATCGATTGCCCGAGTCCGGATGGCCCCCCTAGCCACCAAAATATTGCAGACCAGTAACCCCAGAAACCGGGCGAAAGCAACGCTGCTGAGTTCAACAGTATCAGGACCGCGGAAGTCAATGCTAGTGCGAAGGCCCAGATAGCCCTCCTTCCTCCGAATGCCATTCTGGTCGCCGGGGCGGGTCCTATGACCGGGCCTGTGGCCGGAGCAGCTCGCCTCTGCCCGCAGAAGGGGCAGTAGACCGCTTGCAGCGCAATTGGTCTTCCGCAACGTGGACAGCGTAGGCGCTGGGCTGCCGCCGGAACGACATACATGCGCTGAGGCCTGGCTGGCGCTGGCCGGAGGGCCACTGGGGGAGCGGCCGGGGGCTTGCGCTTGCGCGATGACATGAAGTATGCGATGAGACCTAGCATGACCCCAAGCATCGCCGCTAGCAGGAGGAGCAGCAGAGCAAGCAGAGGCAGGGGAGGAACGGGTTTCTTCGTTATCGTCAGGCTGAACGGCGTGGATCTGATGCATTTGCTCGCCGGAGTGCACGTGCCGTTGGAGCCAGTTATGGTGAGAGCATACGTACCATTGGGCGCGTTTGCACCGACGTTGATCCTCATTATCGAATTTGCAGTGCTTCCAGCAGGGGGCTTGACCGAGGGAGGGGAAAACGTTGCTGTCACATCGTATGGTAGTCCAGTAGCGTTCAGTGTGACGTTCTGGTTGAACAATCCGATTGATGTGACGGTCACGATGGCCGTCTTGGACTCTGTGGTGTTGATAGTGAGGGAGTTCGGGGAGACGGAGATTTCGAAATCTGCCTCGGCAAGAGTCACAATGAGGGTGACTAGAACCCATTTCACAACCGGAGGAGTCGATGTATCATGTCCTGTGACGTTCATGACATAGGTTCCAACGGGAGTGGTCAGCGGAACGGTGACCGTGAACGCTGAGGTCGTGGTGCCCCCGGCCGGCGGCTGGGGTGCTGGAGGGTTGAAGGTGTAAGTTGCTCCAGGGGGCATCACCGATCCCGAGGCGGCCATCACATTGAGAGTGACAGGTAAGTTGAATGCGCCATAGGATGTGACGGTGATCGTGAAGGTTACCGTACTTTTCTGTGGAGTCGTGATCGAGCTCGGGGTAGCGCTCAGCGAGTAATCCATCTTGGGTGGGCCGTGTACGAACTTGTTACCGTAGAACTGATAGACGGCATAGTATCCGTTGTTACCTACCACGGACTTCAATTGTTGTTGCGGATGGAAAGCGAGCCCTTCAACGATCCCCTCTCCATATTCGAAGTAGAACGCGAGGATTGCGTACTGATTCCCTGCGGGGCCGTAGCCCTTCGAGTCCGCGAGGATTCGAACATCATTGACTCTCGTGGAAGGTATCGTGGAGACGACGTAGCCCGCGGTCTCGGTGAAAACCTTCAATTCATTCGCTCGCGGCGAAGGATTGTAGTATTGGCTGGGAAACTCTGGCGGGAATCGGTCAGCTGAGGCGCCATACTTTGCCGGGTCATATTTTCTGGGTGGGTTGTAAGCGTAGGCGTTCGCAAGCCTGCTTCGGGGCTGCGGACCCCACAGCGTCACGTATCCTGGAAAAGTGGAGTTCATATCCTTCATTGCAATATCAGTAAAGATGACTTCGTTGCCTCCGTCGACATGACTCCTGATGTTGCTCGCAACTTGCGATGGAATGCTGCCTGACCAACCGTAACAGTCGACAACAATCAGTGAATAATCGAATATCATCGCAGGATTTGCCGCGAGACCTTCACGAGTTGTGATGTTGTAGGGGATCTTCATTGCGTCGAGAGTGATATCGGTTCGTCCCCACAGACCTTTCACGACTAGGATCTTGGTTGGATCCCTAACTCTGAAAATGTTGCTCAGCGTTTGCTGGGCAGTGAGTGTTCCAACGGTCACATGCTTGAATTCTGGCCTATTCTTGACCTGAGTTACTTTGGCAGCGTCGCCCGAGAATACCAGAAACGGCCCACCCATGAACACCTTGGGGGTTGCAGTCAAGTTCGTGGGGAGAGTCACGTCGGGCGGCTCTATAACTCTGAAGATCTTAATTGGGCTCGGAGATCTCAAGAGAGCGTGGACGAACCCGAAGACTAGGATCCTCTCCGCCTGCTTCTCGTCCATCGGGATTACGAGTGTGTCCACGGGAAAAGTGACATTACTCTCCAAAGGCGGCAGGGAAAACGCTATCGGCGTAAACACGGAAACTGAAACGAGAACGATTAGAAAGAGCGCCAAGATTCTCATGCCTCGCATCCAGCCGCAACCTCCATGCGTTTCGCTGTCAGACGCCCTCGTTTCTCGGCTTCTAAATTCATGTCGCAAGTCATTTAAGACTTAGCAGAAGCCTCCTGTTCGGCGAAGGGCTCTGTTGAAGCGGGAAGTCCCAAAAATCCTTCCTCGGTTGACTAGAACGTGATGATCTCGACCAATGACGGCGCTTGCCATAGTCAGAAAGGCATGAGTATTTGCATCCAAAGCTGCCATTCTTCCGATTTCCATACCCTGTTAAGAGTAGACCCATTACTTCGTATCGGAAACCGTTACACAATGTAAGAGCTACCTCCGCCATCGGCATCGTGTTTTGAACTAGGGTTGGCTCAGGCCTTGAACCAACGGAATGCGAGATAGTCCATTTTGCCTCTTTCCCCCGGCACTGCTATCGTGAATTGCTTCCGTACTGTTGTCGCGAGGCGTCCTGCGAGGACAATCTCGAATGGCCCCATTGTATCGTTTTCTGTTCTTCCTGTCACTATGAATGGGGCATGATCAATCCCGGGACCGTGCTCGTAGACGGCGAAGTCGGATCCAAAACGGATACCAGGGGTTACAATGAATCCCCGATCCCGGAGATCCCTGTAGACTGAATAACCAAGTTTGAAGTCCTTGTATGTGACTGCCGCGAGCTTCATGAGGCAGGCACGTGTTACGAGTTTTCTGGTTCTGGCGTCGACGATTTTGATCCTACCCTTCTCCTGTAGGAATAGACCCTCCATAATGTCCAGGACGAGTGGTGCGGTGAAGTCCTGATCTGGTTTCGGTTTGGGGATGCCTACTGGCTTTCCAAAGAAACCCTGCCTATACAGCGCCATACTGTCTCGAGGAGCCCACACGATCAGTCGTGTTCCTACGAGCTCAGCGACTATTCTGCGCCCCAATGGAGAACCTTCTAGCCCGTCAGGGCGAGTACCCTGATGAGATCGACGACCTCGACTCCGAGATCGGCAATCCTCTCAGCCCGGTCCGCCATGTCTCGTAATAGCAGGACTTCCTGCAGCGGGAGTTTGCTCGACAGTATCTCGAACTCAAGATTCCTTGAATCCGTGTCTATCTTTCGTTCTAGCTCTTCCACGGCTCTAGACAGCTCCACCGCCTTCTCTGGATCGAAGCTCAGCGAGTGAAGAGTCTCCTTCATCCTCGTGACCTCGCTGAGGACCAGGGAGAGTATTTGAGAGAGTTTTTGGATGTGCTTCTTCTCGAGTTTCCAGTCCCTGTCCATTGCTCCAATTAGCCTGAACCCTAGTGCCTCTGCGTAGTCTGCAATTGCGCTCATGCGAAACATCAAGCGCAGGAAGTCTTCTCGGCTGATCAGGAGTGAACCTACAGAAGCGACCTCTCCGAGAAGGGTGGTTCTCAGTTTGTCGTTGTCTGTGATCAGTTTGAGCATTCCTTCGTAGTGTGTCTTCGCGACTTTACCCTTCTTTTCGGCAGCGCTGTCAACCATCAGGGCGAGCTCACGTACAATGTCAACGATCGTGCGCGCCTGACTCTGGCATACCTCAAGTATTCTTCGTTTGATTGTGGCTTCGGTCTCGATTGGAAATGTCATCGACGTTCACCCTCCCATCTGGCTGGAGGGCCGCTCGCTGACTAGTCCCCAACCTTGAATTAAAACTCTCTCTCGGAGCGGGAAGATTGTACGTCAACCTTTCCCGATCGAACATATTTGCGCTCTTGTTCTTTGCTCCGGCACCACTACGAATCAATATTGTCTGCTAATGGAATGCCCAGCTCGGAGAAGCTGCAGGACTTCATCAAGTATATCCCCAGCTTGTCCACTAATGATCTCACTTGTGTTCTCACTTGTTTCCATGTTGCGCGATCTCGAAGAGTAACAGTGTCGTCCTTGAGGGTGTCGTAGTCGATGGTCACGGCGATAGGGACGCCTATTTCGTCTGCTCGAGCATATCTTCTTCCGATCGTACCACTTTCGTCGTACTCAACGTCAAACTTCGTGCGCCGGAGCATATCGCACACTGCCTGAGCTTTCTCTGCGAGACCGTCCTTTGCCATCAGTGGAAAAACGGAAACTTGGACGGGCGCAAGATCAACGGGAATATTCAGAACGAGCCTGTCATTGACTTGGGTGTACGCGTACTCGAGAACTGCGTAGATGAGTCTTTCCGCGCCAAAACTTGGTTCGATAACCTCGGGAACGAACCGTCTGCCTGATTCCTTCGTGTCGGTCCATTCGAATCTAATATGTTCTGGAAGTATTCTGAACCCGCCGGCAACGTAGAAGCCCTTCTCCCTGATCGATCGATCGACGTCCTCACTCCTTGCATTCTCGAGAAGCTTCCTGACTTTCCCCGCCTCAGCCTTGAAAGCTCGCCCGATCGTCGAGTCAACCGGACGGACTACTCTTTCTTTGCGGACCACAGGCTGGTCATATTTCTTGAAGACGGTGAGATCTGTGCCCGACTCCCTGAGATGACTGGAAAGGTCGTAGTTTGATCGGTTGGCATGCCCGGCCATCTCAACCCAGCCCCATCGGTCCAGCCAGACCTCATGATCATAGGTCTGTGAAGAGTAGTGGGCACGCTCGCTGGGGAGCTTCTCGTGAAAACGCTGTTTCGCCTCCGGTATTCCTAGGTCTGTCATGAATTGCTGTGATAGAGCCATGAAGTACGCAGACCATTCGGATAGTACGAGCTTCTCGTCAAGGACTTTTCTTATGGTACCTGTGATCGGTTCCTCAATGCCACGGTTTCGGAGCTGAAGTGGGAGTATTCGTATCTCCTTTTCGGATACCTCGTTGATGTATGGGCACGAAGGTTCGGAAGGGTCGTAGAAGAATTCGAACTCCATGATTGTGAACTCTCTAAGGCGAATGGGACCTTGACGAGGCGAAATCTCGTTTCTCAGAGCGGTTCCTATTTGTGCTATTGCGATTGGCATCCTCTCCCTTAGCGTTTCGTAGACCCGTTTGAAGTCGATGAACATGCCCTGGGCTGCTTCAGGGCGCCCGTAACCCACCGACTCACCATAGGGCCCTATTGTGGTTCGAAACATCGTCGAGAAGTAGACGGGCTTCGAGAGTTGACCGCCACACTCCACGCATCTGATCTGTCTCTCGTTGATCGTCTGCTCTATCTGCTTGAGTGAGAAGGCCTCCGCCTGGATGCCCGCAGCTTCTTTGAGAAGGTGATCAGCTTTGAACCTACGCTTGCAGCTTAGGCATTCCACCATCAAGTCCTTGAAGTGATCTACATGCCCTGACGCCTGGAAGATGCGCTCAGGGGTAATGACTGGCGTTGAGATCTCGACGAAGCCGTGTTTCCTGACGAATGTATCGAGCCACTTGTCTACAATCCGCCTTTTCATGACGGTTCCGAGCGGCCCGAGATCGAGGAATCCACTGACTCCGCCATAGATCTCGAACGAAGGCCAGAAGAATCCTCTTCTCCTCGCCAGCTCGGCAACCATTTCATACTTGTCCAGCTTCGCCAATTGTCGCCATCGCCGAATAGAGCTGCTCTCCGCATCTCTGAATTCGGACCAAACTTAAGCATAGTGCAGTTCTCGCCGTGCTCAGCGAATCAATCTTCGTACTAGGCAGAGAATCCTACCGTGAGGAGAGTTCTCTTTTGGCAAGCCCAACGAGACCCTCAAAGAACTTCTCGTTTCGGATCTTTCCCTTCCCGATCCCTGAACAAGTCGCGTCGAACTCTATCCTCAGTTCTCGCTTCTCTCTAAGATTGAGAGAGAAAGGATAGAACTTACAAATCAGGGGCCGTACCCTATAGATCGAGCACCTCGATCCACTGAGGAAGAAGCACCTTCCTTTTCGCTTTCTCATCCTCCTCTCGTACGGAAAACGGCCACGCGAAGCCACGCTGAACTCTCCTAGGCTACGTTTCGTGAGGTCTATGATACGCTCGGTGTCGTTCCGTGTTAGTAGTATTTTCCTCTTATGACTCGGAATATCGCGGCATGAGTTGGCGCACCGTACGCACCTCCACCTCAAATTGACCGGGTGTCGAACCATTTCTCCATGTGAAAGGAGGATGACGCCAGATCTCCGTGAGCGAGCTGAGAGGCCAGATGTCGGCGAGGTTAACTGATCAAGTTCCATCCGTCTAGCCCAGTCCGCCTTTGCAAGGGAATTTGATCTCCCATTCGATCAAACTAGCCAGTTGACCAAGCACCGAGCTCTTGAGACGGATCCTCTGCTGTCACCTACCTCGCCTTGACACGCTTCACTACGGGTGGTCTCACTTTCTTGAGGACCCTGTAGCCGCAGAAGGGGCATTTTATCTCAGGTGTCATGGCCAACTGGTCCAGGGTGAGCTTCTCTCCGCAGCTGATGCACTGATACAGTATGCCCGTGACCGACCGCTCTTTCTCCTCGCTCATCTAAATCGCCTAGTGTGCGCGCACAGGTTGGATTAAAGGCTTGATTAACCATGCCGACTCTCTCGACGAAGCAATCGGGACGGTATGATAACGAAATTGTTGGCGCGGTGATTGCATTCAGTAGAGTCAGCCCCACGTGCGGTGAATGACCTGGTGTTGCCTTCAAGTCGTCACCCGAGACATCGTTGGAGTAGTCCAAAGGCTGCAAGGCAGTCGTGCAGCGCCACTATCTTCCTAGGGGCTGCGGTTCTCGTGGCCAATCCGGTGATAGAAACTATTGCATTCGCAGCCTCGCGATTTCAGTCTTGGCGTCTCTAGATCCTTTGTCGAGATCCGCGGAATTCTATGCCTAGTTTCCGTGTGGACAAGACTCTTGGCTTCATGTGCTCGGAGAAGAGCTTTCCAAGCTCGGCGATGCACTCACCTGTTCTTGGGTGAGAGATGTCTCGCGTTTGCTGTACCAAACAACGACCGACACAATTGCGACCAACATGACTGACAACACCCCTGTCATCAAACGCTGGTCCTTAAATTGTAAGATCATAGGCGCGAAAAGTAGAGAGATCAAGTTGATCACTTTGATCATAGGGTTCAACGCAGGTCCCGAAGTGTCTTTCAGTGGGTCACCAACAGTGTCGCATATGACGGAGGCTCTATGTTCGTCGGACCCTTTGCCGCCATAGAAGCCATCTTCAATCTTCTTCTTGGCGTTGTCCCAGGCTCCTCCCGAGCTGGCCATGAACACTGCCAACAGTTGACCTGTGACTATGATTCCGGCGAGAAAGCCTCCCAGAGCTGCCTCCTTCAACAAGAAGCCGAGAGCGATCGGCGTCAAGATTGCCAGTAGAGCGAGGCTAAACAGCTCTCGCTGAGCAGCGGACGTGCATATGGTCACTACTTTCGCGTAGTCCGGTGGCGTTTTTCCCTCAATTACTCCAGGTATTTTGAACTGGGAACGGACTTCTTGCACTATGAGAGAAGCGGCACGTCCAACCGCCCGAATGGAGATTGAGCTGAATAGGAATGGAAGAGCACCTCCAACCAATAGGCCGACAAGCACGAGTGGATCCGCAATGTTGAGACCTACCGCTTGAAGGCCGGTAGTTTCTGTATAGGCGCCGAAGAGCGAGACTGCTGCCAACACGGCTGAAGCTATCGCGATAGCCTTTGTAACTGCTTTAGTGGTGTTCCCTGCGGCGTCTAGATCGGCCATTATCTGGCGAGCTCCAGGTTCAAGACCGGCCATCTCTCCTATTCCATTGGCGTTGTCGACGATCGGACCGTACGTATCCATGGAGACGTTGTTGCCTGTCAATGTTAGCATCCCTATCCCCGCTAAGGCGACACCGTACATGGCGAAGATGACTGATGACCCTGTGAAGAAGAGGATTGATGCCACGATCGTTACCGCAATTACCAGAAGAGCCCAAACAGTTGTTTCGAACCCAAGGGCCAGTCCTTCAAGGATCTCAGTGGCCGCGCCTGTTTGAGAAGACTTCGCCAGCCGATCGACAGGCCGCTTTCTAGGGTTTGTGAAGTGGTCGGTTATCTTATTGAAACATATCGCTAGGAGGACCCCAGCTGCCGTTGCAAGAAAGACTCTGTAGTCGTGAACGTAAAACTCGGCGAGGACGAAGAAGCTTGCAATTGAAATTGCGGCGGAGAGATCGTAGGAGAGATCCATCGCCTTGAATGCATCACCCTTCGTGAGCTTGTCTGGCCACAGGGAAACCGCGTAGGTACCGATTATGGTGCTGACGACTCCAATACCACGGGCAAGCAGCGGGAATACTATCCATTTCATATCGAAAGGTGTGAGTGCTAGGCCTAGTATCATGCATGAAACTATTGTGACCTCGTAGGATTCGAATATGTCAGCAGCCATCCCAGCACAGTCTCCAACGTTATCGCCCACTAGGTCGGCTACAACAGCTGCGTTTCTCGGATCGTCCTCAGGTATGTTCTTCTCAACCTTCCCGACTAGGTCCGCTCCAACATCAGCGGCTTTGGTGTATATGCCTCCGCCGACTCGCATGAAGAGTGCTAGCAGGGTGCCTCCGAACCCGAATCCCAGAAGGACCTCTGGGGCGGATCTCAGGTATGTCATGAAGATTATGGTTCCCCCAAGCAGCCCGAGTCCGTCGGTTAGCATGCCCGTTATTGTGCCGGACCTGTAGGCGATCCTGAGAGCGTCACGAAAGCTGTGTCTCGCTGCTGAAGCGACTCTGACGTTCCCTCTGACTGCCATATTCATGCCCAAGTAGCCGACTGAAGCTGAGAAGATCGAGCCCATTAGGAAGGCCGCAGATCTTCCCGCGGCAATCTGAAAGGGACCTCCGACGAGGGCAGAAGTCAGGTAGAGCACTAAAGTCAAGACTACTATGAAGGGCACGATAGACCTGAGCTGCGTCCTCAAGTAAGCATTCGCGCCGCGTTGTATGCCTTCCCATACCTCTCTCATCCTACCTGAACCGGAATCCTCACGCAAGATTTGACGGGCGAGCAGCATAGCGTAAACCAGAGCGGCGATCGCAATGCACAGCACGCTCCAAAGCGCCGAGCTCTCAAAGGACCACGTGAAACTCATACCTGCACCTCGGCCCTGAAACACACATGTTATTCATATGTGTTGGCATCGTCTCATCACACTAGATCTGGCGTACTCTGTAAGTGACCGGAGTGTACCGGCGTGAACACGTTCGGAGAGATCGTTACTGTCCGACACATGCACACGATAAACGGGAAGAACTCGTAAGCAAGATAGTTTCCTTGGGCCTATACTGAGTGCCAATAATGATTAGAGTGCAAGCCATCACGCCGGCTGTAGTGCGGTTGATAAGACCTCGCTCTGTCCACCAGCATCAAACCTAGTAGGGGTTGGACAGAACAGGACGGTCGCAAGTACCGCGAGATCACGACCGAGCGAGGGATATCATGATGACCGACGGCGCAATGAATCCCTCGTAAAGAGCGGTCCAAACCGGCCCCCGGCCTTTGTTGAGATGGAGATTCTCAACACGAAAGCCACCTCGGACAAGACGGTGAGAACGCAGGGCGCTTCAATTAGTGGTCTCGATTGCCGGACCCCGACCGCAAACGAGTGTCTGGCTAGCGGCCGTTAGGTGCTGACTGTGACTGCTATCACTCTCGCCTGGTCGGACACGTCTTCGCATTTGTCCGCGATGTTCTCAATCGCGTCCATGAATTCCGCCAAGAGGACCATTTGCCCCATAGTCAGCTGGGGCCCAGAGATCTCGCCTACGAGGGCTCTCAACCTCCGGTATAGGTCGTCGGTCTGCTCCTCTAGGCGTTCCACTCTGTCCGCCGCGTCGAGCGCTTCCTCTACCCTCTTATCGGTCAGTAGATCGATGCACTGCTGAGCCTGCCGAACGCAGTCGTTCACTACTTTGCATATTTCGAGAGCGGTGCGACGAAGGGCCTCCGGCAGCCTATTCATGGAGCGCAGCCTGAGCAGCCTGCCGGCTTTGACGCACCAGTTCGCGACCCAGTCGACCTGCCTTGCCAGCTGCATGAAACTACGCCTCTCATCGACCGGAAGGTTCCCTCGCGCAAACTCGGCAATGATTGACCTGCGTAGGCTGTCTCGATCTCGTTCAAGCTGAATGCGCTCACCAACTCATCGTTCCTGCCGGAAACTGCGCTGCTGACGCATGCAATCAGCTCCTCCACGCAAGGGTTCACCATCCTAGTTGGCTGTCTAATCATGTTCTTTCAGTCGAATCGGCTGAATAGCCAAGGCGGACTCTCTGGCAGACATCAAAGGTGTTTATTTAAGCGTTCAACGCGTCCCGGGAGAGGCCGACAACGATTTGTGATCAATATGGCAAGTGATGTGAGAGTTCTTGGTCTGGAAGGTTTTCCACTAGTCAAGCCAGGGGACGACATCGTTTCACTCATATTAGAAAGAGCGCAATGTCTTGGCATTCCGATTGAAGACGGTGACGTTGTAGTCGTTGGACACAAGATCATCTCAAAATCGGAAGGTCGAATCGTCCAACTTTCCAAGGTCAAGCCCTCAGCCAGGGCAACGAAGATCGCCCGAAAATCCGCGAAGGATCCCCGCCTCGTCCAACTCATTCTCAACGAGTCGAGGCGTGTCGTTAAGGTCAAGCAAGGCATAATCTTGGTCGAAACAAAGGAAGGAATGGTTTGCCTTAACGCAGGAATCGACAAATCCAACGTGGAGGGCCACGATACCTATTCTCTCCTACCAGAGAATCCAGGCATCTCGGCTGAAAGGATCGCGGAACGAGTTGAGAATCTCACTGGAAAGCGTGTACGGGTAGTTGTAACCGACACGTACAGCAGGCCATTTAGGACCGGACAGAGCGAATTCGCCGTCAGCGTGAGCGGATTCGACCCGTTCTTTGATTATAGAGGCGGCAGGGATCTGTTCGGCAACATCTTGAAGTTCAAATTTGTTTCTATCGCGGACGAGCTTGCATGCGCGGCAGAGCTTGTCATGGGCCAAGGCGCTGAAGGGATTCCGGTCGCGATCATAAAAGGGGTCGGTCGAATTGCTGAGAGCAGAAATGCTTCTGGTTCTCGACTGATCATGCACAGGCGTGGAGATTTGTTCAGGGGAGCCCTCTGAGTCACAGCAACCGTTTGATCAGAGAAATCGGAAGCCATTTATGATCTGACCCATCCAAGCATCGGCCCGCGGCCTAATCGAAATCAGTAGTTCACGTGACCAAGTTGAGGGAGAATCCCGAAGACAGGTACATAGTTGAGGTTATAGAGGTCCCGAAACCTATTCCGGCACCCAAGGAGAGCCTTGAAGCAATAAAGGATGCCGTAAAAGGCAAAGCTCTAGCTAGGATGAAAAAGGAGGCCGTCGACTGCCCCGTTAAGGGCAGGCGCATCTCTTTCACCGAATGTTTCACCTGTTCGAACTTCAACAGGCGAGTCAAGGGTAAAGTTGGTTGTGCCGGTCTTCCCCTACCGTCACAATGAAGAGACCTTGCTAGGCGTGCTTCATCGATAGAAAAAGCGGCGGGAAAAGATTGTGCATAAGCACCCGTGGTTATACTTAGCCACGTTGGTTACTTGACAACCTGACCGGTTGCAAATCTCGGACCGACCTGAGTAATGCGCACCTTCACATGCTCCCCAGGCTTGGTCTCAGGAACGAAGATGACGAAACCCTCTACGCGGGCGACACCGTCGCCTCTGCGACTGGTCTCTTTGATGTCAACTTCGTATTCTTTGCCCTCTTCAACGGGTTTGCTGAATGATCTGCCACCGTATCTTCTCTCCTCGGAACTCAACGGATTCACCTCACGTCACAGTCATTACACGCTAGGACAGGGAAAAGGAGCGTTGGCCTACACGCATACACGTTACGGCTAACAGCCAGCCTTTCTCACTGTAGACCTA
>CAYMZN010000026.1:0-14166 GCA_964394935.1 uncultured Candidatus Bathyarchaeia archaeon
GTGCGGGGGGTGGGATTCGAACCCACGAAGGCCTACGCCACGGGATGACTCACCCAGGCCTTCGGCTTGGTCTTGAGTTTGGCGCGCGTGGTCGGGACGCGACCCGCCCATCTAGCCAGTCAGACCTTGACCTGGCTCTGGGACCCCCGCACCGCAATACGACGAGCGATCCAGATGCTTCACTTAAAGCCTTGCGTTCTCAAGAGGATGGCTTCCGTCCGGATGTCCCCTCGGAGGTTTGCGTTTCTTCCCCCTGAGCTCTTCGGCGTTCTTGGCGGAATAGCCAAGCGCGATCAAGAAGAGTATGGCAAGGTCAACCGGTGCCCGATTCATCTGTTCAATCTTCTCGCGATGGAATACGCCGACCGAACAACTTCCAACACCCTCCTGCCAAGCTCCAAGGATCATGTCCTGGGCCGCTTCAGTGCCGTCGATGAGTCGCAGCCGGATTCTGGCGTTCACAAAGACGATCAAGGCGGTGGCAGCGTTGGCAATGTATCGGCCGGGCTCCGCGAGATCAGCGAGTTGCCTCAATCGTTCCGGATCTCTCACGAGCACGAAGTGCCACGGCTGACGGTTCAATCCCTCCGGGAAAGTCTCCCTGGCTCGAGTATCCTCGCCAAGACGTACCCTGGGATCTTTTCAGGTTTGAATTCCCGTGCCGCAAAGTGTGATGCAATGCTGTCGAACGTATTCATCCTAGCTCAAAGAAAGCTCGTTGGAGACAGAAAATAGTGTTTCTCCTCACACCTCCCTAACTTTCGCTGTCGACCAAATTGTGGAGTTACTGAGTCAATCGTTCCAGAAGAGAGCCTTCTTAGAAGGGCATCTGTCCGCGATCGGAAGTAGCCCTAGAGCAGCTCGATCTCGATGAACACGTCTTCAGGTGTCCTGATGCGCATGAGGCGTTTGAGGAACCGCTCATTCGGGTCCACATCGATCAGCCGTTTATGGATCCGCATCTCCCACTTATCCCAGGTGTGTGTGCCTTCCCCGCAAGGGCTCTTTCGGGTTGGAATGTTCAGTTTCTTCGTGGGGAGCGGTATCGGGCCGCGAAGTTTCACACCGGTCTTGTCAGCGATCTTCGTGATCTCGCCGCAGATGGAGTCTAGACCGTGGGGGTCCGTGCCCGACAGCCTAATCCGCGCTTTGTTGACCATGCGGTCTATCCTCCACGCTAACCGGAAACACGGCAAGAATGGCTGAGGGGTTTAAAAACGTTCAGAGTTCGTGCGTCTACGCTTTCTCGGTGATCTGCTGAACAACGCCGACTGCGACTGTGCTACCCATGTCACGGATCGCAAATCTTCCGAGCTGCGGAATCTCTGAGTAGGACTCAAGTGACATAGGTCTCACCGGGCGCAACTTGACCAGTGCGGCGTCGCCCGTCTTCAGGAACGAAGGCTTCTCCTCTATGACTTGGCCGGATCTCGCATCGATCTTCTGTATCAGTTCTGTGAAGGTGGCTGCCATCGTTGACGTGTGAGCGTGCATGACAGGCGTGTAGCCTTGCGCGATCGCTGTTGGGTGGAAGACGACTATGATTCTACCAATGAACTCCTTTGCGACAGTTGGCGGTGCATCGATCTTTCCAGCCACGTCGCCTCGATGGATGTCGGTCCTGGTGATACCTCGCACGTTGAAGCCGATGTTGTCCCCGGGAACTGCCTGCGGCATCTTCTCGTGGTGCGTCTCGATATCCTTGCACTCCCCCTTGACGTTGGGGGGCATGAAGACAAGACTGTCACCAATCTTCAGTACTCCAGTCTCGACCCTTCCTACAGGCACGGTTCCAACTCCCGTAATCGAGTAGACGTCTTGAACAGGAATCCGCAGCGGCTTGTCCATTGGCTTAGGCGGCTCCGTGAAGGTATCCAGAATCGAGAGAAGTGTCGGACCTTTGTACCACGGCATCTTGTCGCTCGGCTTGGCCAGGTTGTCACCAGTCCAACCGGAGACTGGGGTGATTGTGATCTTGGACGTGTCGTAACCAACTACCTTCAGTAGGCCCTCTACTTCCTTCTTGCACTCCTTGAAGCGTTCCTCACTCCAGTTGACTGACGTGTCGTCCATCTTATTGATCACAACCGCGAGTTGGGCTACCCCCAACGTTCGTGCGAGATACGCGTGCTCGCGGGTCTGGCCGCCAGGGCCGACGCCGACCTCGAACTCTCCCTTCTTTCCCGACACAACCAAGATTGCAGCGTCCGCTTGGCTTGTGCCGGTGATCATGTTCTTGATGAAGTCTCTGTGCCCTGGAGCGTCAATGATGGTGAAGAATATCTTAGGCGTCTCGAACTTCTCAAACCGCAGATCTATTGTGACACCCCTTTCTCTCTCTTCCTTCAGCGTGTCGAGGACCCAAGCGAACTTGAATGTCTCACCCATGCCAAGCTTCGCTGACTCCTCAGCATATTTCTTGATCGTCTTCTCGTCGATGTTTCCGGTTAGGAACAGAAGGTGACCCATCATCGTGCTCTTTCCGTGATCCACGTGACCAATAATGATCATGTTCAGGTGGGGTTTCTTTGCCGACACGAAATCATCCATCCGTTCCAGTATCGCGATTTCTGAGTAAGGCCGCAATCCTGTATTTAAGGGTTCGACAGTCTTCCGGCTGTTTCCGAAACCAGAATTAAGCAATCCCCTGATCTCTTGTCCGAAAACTTGGCCAGAGGAAGAAATCTGCTTCGAATGATCATCGACATGCACGGGCGATCAAGTTGCAGGGCAAGCGGCCGATCTCACTCTATCGAGATGCCAGAGCGACTCGTTCCATTTCATCGCGCTTTCGAATGGCATAGCTTCGGTTGTCGCGCTCAGCTGCATACATGATCTCTTCGGCGAGGCATTCGTCTATGGTTCGAGGGTTGCTGTAGGCGGCCTGCCTAGCGCCGTCGGTCAAGAATCTCAATGTCAAGTCTATGCGTCTCTGCGGCGCTATGTCGACCGAGATCGGATAGACTATTCCACCGTATGCTACTCGTGTGACGTCCTCGCAGGGCGCAACGTTCTCCACGGCCCTGACTAAGACCTCAACTGGGTTCTTCTTGGTCTTCAGCTCAATTATTTCAAAAGCATTGCGAACAATGCTGACGGCCTTCGCCTTCTTACCCCCAGCCCTTCCATGGCGCATCATGTTGTTGACTAGTCGTTCAACTATGTTGACGGTTGACTTTCTGAACTTCTGATGCTCGTGTCGACCGCTGCTGTGAGGTACGAACATTGCTCTCGTGCTGAGGTATCTCTGCAAGCCTACGTCTTCGACCTCGCTTCCGCTCAGGGGCCACTTGTTGAACGCTTTGACCTCAGCGAGTTTCTTCGCTTCCTTGCTCATCCTGAACGCTTCGCCGCCTGCGAGTTTATTCTCTCTTCGGAACTTTCGCTCAACGTAGCCGCAGGCTGATATAAGGGAAGCGCATTGCAACGTCGGATCTTCTGTGGATTAAGACGGTGGCGGCATCCTCAAGCGATGGACACAGTTTCCTTTCGCGGTTTTCCAGATGCTTTCTAGACCCTGTGATCCTATCAGCGCCAGCATGTCGACCTTACGACTGCCCTCTTCCGAGTCTCGCCGGGTTCGGCCGCAAAGAAGTGAACTCTTCCCTTCGAAAGAGTCCCTTCCTCCACCGGCCCGGTAGGGCAGGATTTCATCGTTGGCACCTGGAGCCTACGGAAGGAACCACATGCCTCTCCCTTGAGTTGACGGATCCCCGCGTGTAGCCGATTTCGGGCAACAAGGAACGGCTAGCTCCTCGATCCCCCACCACCGCCATGAAAAGCTTCGACCGGCTGTGCTTTAACTGTTATCTCAGAGAACGAGAATGCCCAGCGTCTTTTGGAAACGATGAATACTTTCGTGATCAGCTACTTGGTTGAGTCCGCTTACGGAGGCACCGCCGGATATGATGTGGCCATATCAGTCTTGAGCGTTTTCAGCATTGTGCAGGCTTCACACGTTTCGTTTGGGGTGGGCTCACCGCAGATGGTGCAAGCTCTAAGCGCTCGAGCTTCTTCGGTTTGCTTACTGGCCCTTGAGAGCCGTTCAATCGAACTGTAGATGGTATGTTTCACTCCGGGGTGTTTCAGCTCAAGCCTGTTGAGAATCACCCTGATGTCGCCTCTTAACGCGTCACGGCCGTGGGGGCACGGTACGTTCTGGAATTGGGTCCCAGTTGCGTACGCGTATAGTGTCGTTTCTTTTTCAGGCACCTCGGCCAATGGCTTGATTCTCGGAATGAACTTGGCTTGAGTCTTCCCGAGAATTGAGGAAGCGCGTGAGATCCGCTCGACATCGCCATGCACTATGTTCAGTAATGCTGTCTGAACCTCATCGTCTAGGTTGTGAGCTGTGGCCAGTTTGGTAGCTCTGAGACGCCTGGCGCCCTCGTTTAGTGCCTTCCTTCGCAGGACGCCGCAGTAGGAGCAGGGCTGCAACTCTTTTTGTTTTGAAGCGATCTCATCCATTGTGAGTCCGAACAGTTCATCAAACGAGACTACAGCATGCTCGATTCCGAGCTCATCGCACAAGTCTCTTGAGATGGAAACGGCTTCACCTCGATACCCCGCAATTCCTTCGTCCACAGTCAATCCAGCAAGTCGAGCAAGCGGAAATCGTCGCTCAAGCTTCGACAGAATCCGGAGAAGCGCGACACTGTCCTTTCCGCCCGACAGCGCCACGGCGACAGCGTCCTGGGGCTCTAGCATTCGTCTCCTCGTTATCGTTCGTCGGACCTTTGTCTCAATGCTATCGACAAAGCACTTCCTACAGAGGCTAACCCCTTCATGCTCCCTTCGATAGAAGACTTGGCTGATTCCGCATGAGGAGCAGGCCGCCAAATACGGTCTATCCTTTACAGCTTAATGAATCCGAATCGCAGGATCGAGAAAGCGAAGTTCAAACCCAGGATAGCCAGCGAGACGCCCGTTGCGAAGATTCTCACTTCCCTAGTACGCCCTACTCCCAAAGCCTTCAACAATGTCTCGAGGAATCGATCTCCGTCGAACATGTACAATGGGAGCATATTGATGATCGCGACACTGACAAAGACGATCGAAGTCCAGAACTCTACCCGAAGAAGATGATACGGCAAGCTATCGGGTAGGAGCGGGAACCTACTACTATATGTGATGAAGTCTCTGAGCGGGGTGACTCCCATGATTCCCCGGGAGCTATTCTTCGGGTCAGCCTCGGTCACAATCCGGAAGTTCCCTCGCAGCGTGGAGACTGTTATCCGCATGTCAGGAGAGATTCTCGTCATTGCGTGTTGGAGGTCAGCGACCGTATGGACTGGAACTCCGTTGATTCCAACTATGATGTCTCCGGCCCGTACGCCGGCTCTTTCGGCCGGAAAGCCTGGCATGAGTCCTGCGACCTGAACGCCAGCATAGTTAGTTGTGTAGAACGGACTGATAGTCGCAGCGAAGTTGGCGAAGAGGAGAAGCGCCACCAATCCCAGGGCAGCATTCGTAAAGGAGCCGGCGGCGTAGACTCTCAGTTTTGTCTGATTGGATGCTTTTTCGAGCTGCTCTTCGTCTGGCTCCACGAAACCGCCGAAAAGGACAACTGCGATGAAGACACCGGCAGACTTCAAAGGTACATTGTCGACCCGAGTTGCGATTCCGTGTGCAAGCTCGTGCGTTGCAAGAACCAGCGAGATCGCTATCACAAGGTACGGAAAGCTCTCCCAGCTTATCGTCAGCCCTGGAAGAGGGATCACGGGCTGTATGGAGGTTGCGACTTCGACACGGTAGAAGAGGTTGAATAGGTTCAGCCCAAGCTGGTAGATTGCGAATACCATTAGTCCGATCCCAACGGCGATCCCCGCGTTCCCGAGCGCCCTCCACAATCCTCTCCCCTTTTCGGCAACAGACCCTATCCATTTGTTCATGGCTGTCGTCTTGTACATGAAATAGGCCGGCGAGAGAACGAAGCCGAAACGTTCAGCTTTGAGAGCTCTGCCAGCCAGATAGATCCCGATCCAGACCACCCCGTAGAAGAGCAGCGAGGTGATCGTCGGATCCATGGTTATTCCTCGGTCTCTGATCCCAGTCGGAGCGTCTACATCTGGCAGCTAAACTAAAAGCATGCCTCTTGATGGAGGCGAAGTTTGGTTGAAAGGCGTCTCAACCTTGGTGGAGGCGGTATCGTAGGAGAGCCGCAATTCCACCAAGTGATTGCAACATCTTGCCTGCCTCATGTTCACTGCTGACTAGTGCGACCTTCCCCCCGCGGTCCTCAACGCTTCTCATTGTCGCTTCGATCCTGGATCTCTCTTCATCCTCAGCCTCACGGATCACCTGATCGGCGATGATGAGTGTCTCTACAGCTCCCATGCTCGTATCGGCTTCGACACGCTCGAGCCCGTAGGAGACATCTCCCCTCGATGATCCAAGTCGCTTCAACGCTTCGTTGACAAGTTCCGTTTCCCTCAGCGCCCTGGAGTCTCTTCTGATCTTGCTGATTGCGCCCACCCTGATGGCTTCATGGACTCCGGCGACACCCCCGCTTCCCACCGTCTTGACAGCAATCCTTCTGGACCCCACATGCTTCACTTCTGATTTCAGTTCCTTAACGAAATGGTCTTTGGTAAAACCCGGCCCCACAATAAGGAGGGGTCCGCCGAACCCAATGCAGACAGCATCCAGCAAGGTTTCAATCTTTCGAAAGTACTCCTTCAACGCTGCTTGGCGCTTCTCGGATTCTGTTTTCCCCGGGAGCTGCGACCGCACCTGGCCTTTGAAGTCAAGCCCAAAAGCACGAAGAACCGCAATCGAGGCTTCTTCTGAGTCAAGCGCTACAATGATGATGGGTTCCTCGGTGACGACTGCTTTCTCAACTCTCTGGACTTGATGGCTCAACCACCTGTCCTTCAGGATCGCCACAACATCCTCTGGCCTTACGCTTAATGTGTGATGGGACCCGGTGACTCTCACCTCTTCGGGGGCTTCGAAGACTATCCCATGGATCCGAAGCCTGTCAAGATCCCGGTCGAAATACACCTTTTGCACTGTGATCCCAAGCGTAACCGTAACTCTCTTGCTCGAAGGTCTCGCTGTCTCGGTTGACTTTACCTCTCGGGTCGTCCTTCCAATGACGCGATCTCCTTTTTGGACGACATTGTACAGAACCCAAAGATCATCAATGTTGCGAAGTTCTAGCTTCATGAAGCCATGTTTGATGTCTTTGGCGAGAATCTTCAAGGGCGAGCGCCGTCACATAGGGTAGCGAATCAACTGGGTTAGTGAGCTTTTTATACGATTAGCTGTTACGTTGCCGCGGACCTATCGATGAATCCCGATGAAGAAGACAAGATCGTTGAGGCCATGGAGCAACTGCGAATCAACTACAACCTGCGCCAGTGGAGAGTCTGCTCCCTCATCTGCGAGTCACTCGCCGACAAGTTCAAGTCGATAGCCGCGGAAAACGAGAAGTTAGGCGAATAGATATTCAAGTCAGTCTCTAGCGGACACGGAACTATAGCGCCTTCAGCTTTTCGTAGAATTCCATTAACAGCTTGGTTTTCTGGTTATCCTGATTTAACGCGAGTATTTTCATGCCGCCCTCATACCTATCCAAGAGGATGAAACGATGCTCCACTAGTGGCTCGATGATCCTTGCAACAGTTGACGGTGAGACTTCCAAGAACCCTGCCAAGGTGCTTTGGTTGAAGACTTTCCCTGGGTTCTCAAGCAGGTGTTGGACAAGCTTCACTTGTGCCCGTGATTGAAAGATGTCCGTCAGCTTCGTCACGGAGCTCATCTCTTCATAGATACAATCATAGTTCCGATGCGCTTTCCATGCAAGGCCTTCTCAACATTTGATGGATCCTGCCCGTCCACGATTCTCACAGGAATGCCGGATCTCTTGATGATCCTGAGTGCAAGTGGATCCATGAGTGCATACTCCCCGGCTCTGAATCCCTCTCTTGAGAGAATTCTTTCCAGTTCCTCAGATGTCACCTCATCGAGTTTCTTTGCACTTGGATCCTTGCGGGGATCGGCGCTGTACACGCCGTCCACGTCGGTAGCGTTGACGAGCAGGTCTGCCCGGATCGTCTCTGCGGCCAGTGCGGCAGCCGCATTTGTAGACTGTCCAGGTTGGAGCCCGCCCATAACGACGATCAGACCGGATGTCGCGAATCTAGGCAAATCCTCGAGACGGTCGAGTATCTCAGGGAATGCGGAGTCTCCCAGCCCGGCTGCTAACAGCCTAGCATTGAGACGGGAAACTTGAATGCCGATTTGATCGCAAACCGCCTCAGAAGCGCCTAGTTCTCTGGCACCAGCGATGTACTTGCGCGCCATTGAACCTCCGCCGGTGACGACGACAAGCTGATTCTTTTTCGAGAAGGCCTTGATGACCCTTGCATAGCCGTCGATCCTCTTGGCGGAGGGTTCCGGATCGAAGATGGAGCCGCCGAGCTTCACCACGACCTTCAACGTTCCTCAATCCATCGGGGTTCTGGATGACGATGTATGTATGAGTTGCGTACTCTAGCGCAGCGAGGATCGTCTCGGTAGTGCAGTATTCTGTGCACTCCCCTTTCGTGCCATTTATAAGAACCGCATCTTCGAACGCATCGGTCCATGGGAGTAGAAGTTAGTGTCGTCGGCTGAGTCGGTTACCCGTTTCAAGCTTAAGCGGACGTTGGAGATGCTCGCCTCCAAAGAGGGAAGAGGCACTGAACTGATCAGCCTCTACGTTCCCGCCGACAAGAGGATACATGAAGTGATGGCCAATCTCCGAGAGGAATATGGAACTGCGTCCAACATCAAATCACGGGTGACCCGGAAGAACGTTCAGGAAGCGATAGAGAAAGTCCAGCAAAGACTCAAGCTCTTCAAGTCTCCGCCGCCGAACGGCCTTGTGATATTCTGCGGTGCGATTCCGTATGGGGCCCCTGGAAACGAGAAAATGGAAATCTACACGCTGGAACCTCCAGAAAAGATCAACGTCTACTTCTATCGATGCGATAGCCGTTTCCACCTGGAACCTCTCTTCGACATGATGCGCGAGAAAGATACATACGGCGTGCTAGTCATCGACACAAATGAGGCGATCCTGGCGAGTCTGCGTGGTCAACAGATGACCGTCCTCAAGGAATTCACATCTGGAATACCGGGAAAGCATCGTGCGGGAGGCCAGTCGGCAAGAAGATTTGAGAGACTGAGGGAGGCGGCCGTCAACGAGTACTTCAAACGAGTTGCATCTCACACGAATGAAATGCTAGGGCAGATCCCTGATCTGCGCGCTCTGATCATCGGAGGCCCGGGCCCGACCAAGTACGATTTTGAGGAAGGCGACTACCTGAACTATGTACTCAAGCAGAAGATCATTGCAACTCTGGACACATCTTACGTCTCCGAGTCCGGCCTCGACGAGATCGTTGAGAGGAGCGAAGACCTGCTGAAGGGCGTTCGGTACACCGAGGAGAAGAGAATTGTTCAGAAATTTCTCTATGAACTCGGTCATGAGACCGGTCTTGCTTCCTACGGCGAGATGCAGGTCAGAAAGAATCTGAACGCTGGTTTGGTAGACACTCTGCTGCTCTCAGAGAAGCTGGATCGGCTTCATGTCTTTGTGAAATGCAAGAACTGTGGGTATCAGGAGGATGCTCTGATTGCTCGCTCGGGTCTCGCGAAGTTTGAACAAGACCTACTTTCGAAGACCTGCAAGAATTGCAGTAACACGACTCTAGCGATTGAGAATACTCAGAACCTTCTCGACGAGTTTGTAGAGATGGCGGAGAAGAGCTCGCTGGACCTGCAAGTAATTTCTACAGAGACCGAGGAAGGCATCATGTTGCTAGAGTCCTTCGGCGGCATAGCTGCCATACTGAGATACAGGCCATCAGGCTAACTGGTGGCGGCCCACGAGAACAGCTCCTGCGCGAGACCGATGTTGGTCTTCTAGGCGTAACGCACCCGACGGAATCTCCTCGCTAATCTGGCCACTCTTTTTCTCGTGACAGTCAGGGCTTCTTTTTCGAAGATTATGACGCTGATAATCTCTGCAATTTCATTCATCTCTTTCTCTCCCATTCCCCTTCGTGTCACCTCGCTTGTGCCCAGACGGATTCCTCTGTCCACGATCACATTCGCTTCCTGCAGTCTGTCAGGAATCTTCTCGCCATCTTTCATTCGATCCATGTCTAGGAGGACTTGATGTGAGGCCGTGTAGCCGTATTCTCTACACCTGACGCGAACGCCCGCCTCCTCCAGAGCTTGCGCGAGAGCGCGACTGTTCCTAATAACCTGGCTTGCGTACCGTCGCCCGAATCTCTTCGCCTCAAGGAGCGCCTGTGCAAGCGCCGCGATTCTGTTCCAATGCGCATTGTCCATGAGGGCGGGGAAGATCATCTGTTTCATCCTCCGGCCCTCTTCCTTGAATGAGGCGATGATCCCCCCTTGAGGCCCGAAGAAGCTCTTGTGAGTTGAGCCGACTAGAACTCTTGCACCCTCTCTCAGAGGCTGCTGGAAAGCACCCCCCGCAATCAAACCCAAGACATGAGATCCATCATAAGCCAGCGTGGCACCCGTCTCAACGCATGCCTTAGCAACTTCTTCGATGGGATGCGGGAATAGTATGTAGCTTGAGCCAAGAACGACCAAGCGCGGATTCTTGCTTGTGATCAGTTCAACAGTCGCGTCCCTCCGTATGTTCCATCTGTCCTTGTCAAAAGGAAAGTGAATATTCTCCAGGCCAAGTATCCTTGGGTAGCCCATCTCGGAAATACCCGGGTATCCTCCGTGGTCGGTGCCTATCGTCAAGATCCTGTCGCCCGGCCGAGCAAATGTTGAAACCAGTGTCATGTCGGCCAGGTGACCCGACAGCGGCGTCACATCTGCCCATTCCGACCCGAACAAATCACAAACCAGTCGTCTCGCAATGTCTTCGACATGATCGGTGAACTTCGATCCTAGGTAGAAGCGGTCCTGTGCCGTGTAGCGATGCCCTAGGTCGGAGCCCAAGATCCTACGAACGCTTGGGCTCGTGACATTCTCGGAGGCTATTAGGTTCAGGCATTGCTCTGCTCTCCAGCGTTCATGCTCCTCGAGGGTCCGCTTCAGGTCGCCTTTCAATCTCGTTCCCTGACGAACCATTCTGGCCCAATTATTTTAGGCAGGTGGCACTGCCTGCAGAGCCTTCAGGCGAGGAGTCACCGTCGACGTTCAAGTTCAGATTGATCTGTAGATTTGGGCCTCGCCTGTGCCCTGCCGGATTTCGTCCTCAATCTGTCTGAGCACGAGTATTCGTTTGTAGGTGGGGGGATGCGTGGAGAACGCCTCGTTCAGGCCCCTCCACATTGACCTTGCTTCCTTCTCCATCGCAAGCTGAAGTTCTCTCTCGTCAAGAACCCCGTCATGGTCCAAGTCATACTCGCCCCGCCTGTCTAGAATGCCTTGAACTTCACTTTTCGCTAGCGCTGGGTCGGAGATGTACAGTGCCCTGACGCCCGCAGGCTCTTCTGGTCGCAACGACAGGCCATAGGCGATCTTTGTGAGGGCGCTCTCGAGACTTCTAGGAGAGCCGGTCAGGTAGCCTGAGTATGCGTCCGAAAAGTGCTCTCTCAGCCGGCTTAGCCTGAGAACAAGAAGTTGAGCGACAAAGTACACGACCAGCGCGACCATGCCTGCAATAGCCAGGTATCCCGCACTTCTATCTCTGTCACGCCCACCGTAGCCCATGAACAGTGTGCTCCTAGCAATGACGTAGGCCAGTAACGGAATCGCCGAGAGAACGGTCATCACGATGGAGTCACGATGTTTGATATGGCCGAGTTCATGAGCGACAACGCCTCTAACCTCGTCCTCATTCAGCTGCCTCAACAACCCCTCATGAACAGCGAGCGTCATGTTGGACGACGAGTTCCCAAAGACGAAAGCGTTTGGCGTAGGGTTTGGAACTACTGCCAGCCTCGGCATCGGAACTTCACTGGCAGCGGCAAGCTCCTTGACTGTGTTCTCAAGCCAGGGATATTCGCCCTGTTTAAGGTAGTGAAGCCTCGTCGACCACGCAACGATTGAAGGACTGATCAGAAACTGTATCCCGAGGAAAATGAAGGCCAGCACAAACGACCCCAGAAGGGTATTCATCGGGGACAGATTCATCTCAGTTGCCGCGCTGTAGAGAAGGGATACAGCCCCAAGAAATCCAACGAAGATAACCAGTGTTAGGAGAATCGTGGCAAGCATGGTTGTCCTAAGCTGAGCTAGACTTGCCATTTCTTTCACACCTCGGCCAGACCGCTAAAAGGAACACAACTAAAAACCTAGCGTTCGCTGCGGGAGGAGGGAAGAGGCAGCTATCAATGCAGGATTCTACCTTTTGCGTCTCTGAAAGTAGAAAGCCGCAGCTACAATGACAATTGCGGACGCCAGCCCCAATGCTATCTCAACAGTGGATTGTGTGATAATCTTCCAAAATGTTCCTGTCTCATATTCGGTCTTGGGCGTTGATGTGCGACTGACCGGTGCAGTTCCCTCTGTTGCCGTCAACAGCCTCCTCGCAACCGTAGCTTTGGAGAGCCTCAGCGCGATAAGAGCGGTGAGTCTGGCGGTCTCGATCAAGTTCCTTCTCGATACGTGACTGGCTGTGTCCGCAGGCGTGTGGTACAGGTCATCAGGCCAGTAGATGAGGATAACATTTTGCACTCCTTTCTGCTCGAAGGGAACCTGGTCGCTACCGCCGGTATAGCCTTGGACACTGAGAGGCATGCCCAGCATCTCGGCGCTTTCGCTCACAACATCGCGCAAGGTTTTGTGAGCTTCTGATGCATGTGCAGACAGTTGCTGCCCATATCCGACCATGTCGAGGTTGAGATAGGCGATGGTCTCTCCGAGAGGGAAGTAAGGATGATTCACATAAGCATACGAGCCGTAGAACCCTTCCTCCTCACCGCTCCAGGCCGTGAACAGCACCGACGACTTCGGCCTTACGTCAGCTGAGAAGATGCGAGCGATCTCCATCATGACAGCTATGCCGGAAGCATCGTCGTTCGCGCCGCGAAAGATGCTTCCGTCCACATCCTTCCCCCAATGGTCATAATGTGCGCCTATGATCACAGTTTTCCTCGACGCGCCGGGGTCAGAGCCGGGGATGAAACCCAGAACATTGTAGGCGTTTGGATTCTCGGTGAAACTCACCGCTACCGATACGTGGAGCCGCTTGCGGAGGTCAAATGATTGTGGTTTCAGATCCCGATTGATCGTCCGCTGGACTGAATCCAAGGTGAGACCGCTGTCCTTGAGTAGTGCGTCAGCCAGCCCGACCGCTCCTCCTAGTATCGTTAGTCCCTCATGGATCCTCCAGCAACAGCCACACCTTGTTCTCTCGACGTAGTGAGGAGTAGGCTCGGCCGGGCTGTCGATCAAAATGAGGCCCGCGGCGCCGTGCCTGAACGCGTTCTCAGCTTTCACATACGAAGCCTCGTAGTCGCCGTCCCGGAAACGATCGGAGGGCGGTGCTCCCACTATAGCCAACACAATCTTCGCGCGGGCTGATATGTCGGCGTAATCGTCATAGCCGATATTGTTCGCAGATATCCCATAACCTGCGAAAACAACCTCAGCCGAGTAGTCTCCTTCGCCGCTCCCTGGGATCACGTTGAAGTCCTTTCTGTATTTGAAATCTAGTAAGGTATTGCCGCCTGCATCCAGCAATGCTAGGCTTGGCAGTTGGACGAGTTGCCACAATGGTATCGCAAACTTGGTTCTGTAGGTTCCAGTCTGACCAGCAGGCTCCAGCCTGATCGAGGCGAAGTATCCTGCGATATACTCAGAGGCGAGATCAGCTGTTAGCGTGCCGGCTCTTCTACCTTCAAAACTGTCACTCGCCAAGTGGTCGACAACGCTCCAAGCCTCGTCCGCATCAAGCTGGTCCAAGAGTGAAAGGTAGCCAAGGTCGTCGGTGGCATCGAGAACGGGAGCTGCCCCAGAAGCAGCAGCGAGAAATAACATTACCAAGACTACGACGGGACGAATCTCCATTTGGGTTTCAGCCAAGAGGTAGACCTCAGCAGAATTCCAGGAATACTATTGCAAACTTGTATTGAGCATAGCTATAGTGAGTCCCGGACTTGGTTCGTATAAATCCCGCACTTAGTGTCTGAATAGTTGACGATTCCGAGCGGAACCCTGCAACTGGTTCGGGCGACTCAAAGG
>CAYMZN010000026.1:14266-18511 GCA_964394935.1 uncultured Candidatus Bathyarchaeia archaeon
TCAAAGGAATGATCGCGGTCTCACGGAAGCCTAGACGCGTCTTCCCCTGCGCCCGCCCGGCCGGCGTGTTCCGTCATGTGGAACGGGAGTCACATCTTCGATCCTGCCAATCCTGAAGCCAGCCCTGGCTAGCATGCGTATTGCCGCCTGCGCGCCTGGGCCAGGGGTGCGTGCACCGTGCCCGCCTGGGGCTCTGACTCGAATGTGAAGGGCGGTAATCCCTCTATCCTTCGCGGTTCTCGCAGCTGCCGCGGCGGACTGCATGGCCGCGTAAGGGGAGCCCTGAAGTCTGTCTGCCTTCACGTGTTGTCCGCCGGAACTTCTAGAAACTGTCTCCGCTCCTGTCAGGTCGGTTATGTGGACGACAGTGTTGTTGAATGAGGAGTATATGTTCGCTATTCCCCAGTGGTCTAGGCGCTTCTCCGAAATTGTTACTTCCTCCTCTTGGACCAAGAGCCGTAGCGTACGATTTGGAACCTTTTATTATAGTTTTGTAGAGTGGGAAGCGCGTTCCTAGCTCTCGGGCGGGGCCACGGACTCGCGTCAAGGCTAGAGTCTGGCAGATGTGCCCTGCGTCGCCTTCTGAATCGAAACCGAAAGCACTACTTTCATCTTGCGCCCTGACCAGTATGGGCTCGAAGAATGGCGCGGAGCTGCTTGTCATACCTGATTCGCCTCGTGGAAGAACCAGACAGAACCGGAGTCTACGCAGTTGAAAGGGAGTGTTTCCTCGACCCGTATCCCTCGAACCTTATTCATGATTTGATCCGGACCGAGCACAAGCGTTTCTTCGTTGCGGTCGAGGCTGGGAAGGTTATCGGATACGCCGTTGCGACCGCCAAAGGAAGCGATGGACATGTTGTGTCCGTCGCTGTGCATCCACGTCACCGTCGGCGAGGCATAGGCACGGCGCTATTATCGGCCTTAACACACGAACTTAAGGAACAAGGACTTCAGGAAATTCATCTCGAGGTGCGAAAAGGGAACCAGGAAGCCATCTTGTTCTACGAGCAAATGGGGTTCCGAAGATTTTCTGAGATCAAACGGTACTATGCAGATGGAGAAGATGCGTGCGTGCTTAGGCTAGCAGCTCGATCGGCATCGTCTAGTGACAGTTAGGGGTGCGCCGCTTTGAAGACTCTCAGGTTCTTCCTGCTGGATATAAATGGTGAGACAACACCCGAAGGATCAGAGATCCGACTGTGGGGAATAGACGACCAAGGTAAAGATGTCCTCATAGTCGACAGTACTTTCAAGCCTCGTTTCCACGCGATCCCAAAGGAAGGTTCGTCTCCCGAAATTCTCGCCGAAACTTTGTCCCCGTCAAAGGCTAAGCGTGACGACATCCTAGACGTCTCGATCGAGAAGAAGAAACTACTCAATCGATCGGTGACAGCTGTCAAGGTCACTTGCAATTCGACTGGGGCGCTTGAAGAGGTTGCAAAAAACCTCGCCAAGAACGAGCTGGTGCATCAGGTTCTTGGGGAAGACATTCGGTACGCTTCGGTGTACCTGCTTGACAGAGACTTGATACCTTGCCGATGGAATGAGCTGCAAGTCGAGAAATGCAGTCTTCCAGAAGCCGGGGTAAACCACGCCTACATTGCGATTGGTTCTCCTCACCCCAGCTCTTTGGAAGGTGTCCCAGAGCTTCGTGTGCTGGCCTTCGCACCTATCGCGTTCGCAGAGAAGGGCTCTCCTCATGCAGCAAAGAATCCGGTTTCCATAATCTCTGCAGCGACAAGCGACGGCCAGCTTCGCAGTTTCACGCGATCAAACATGTCTGACCATGATATGATCTGTGAATTCATTGGGTACCTGACGAAATTCGACCCGCATATAGTAGCAGGTTTCGAAGCCAATAGAACGGATTGGCCGTATCTCATTCAAAGGGCCAGGGCACTAGGTATCCCACTCGGAGTTGGCCGGCTTGGCTCCGAGCCGCACACAAGCGTCTATGGCCACATCTCGATCACGGGAAGAGCAAGCGTGGACATCTTTGACTACGCAAGCGAACTGCCCGAGGTCAAGGTGAAGAACTTGGAAAATGTCGCCGAGTTCCTTGGTATCAAGCTCGATCCTGTCCTGCCCGATGAACTTCAACTAGCGAAGATTTGGAACTCGCCGCCAGAGAAACCACGATTGGTGAGCTGCGCGAACGCTCAGGCTCGAGCAATACTCGAAATGACTGAGCGGTTCCTCGAATTTGGGATGGAGCTGTCCTCGCTCACGTGTATGCCGCTCGATCAAGTGGCCACCGCAGCAGTGGGTCACCGAGTCGACTCATACCTAATGAAAGAAGCGTACAGGCAGGGGCATCTGATTCCTCACCGCAGCGAGCAACCCTACTCGAGATATCAGGGAGCCGTAGTACTCGCGCCTTGTGAAGGCTTGCACGAGAACGTGGTTGCCCTGGACTTTGCTTCCATGTATCCTAACCTGATGATACTCTACAATCTGTCCCCGGACACATTCGTACCACCAAGCGAACAAACAGATGACGCATCGTGCTGGGTCATTGAAGGGCCAGGACACAGATTTAGGAAGACGCCTCCGGGGCTCTACAAGACCGCGCTTGCCAACTTGATCTCGTTCCGAAACGATCTGAAAAAGAGGCTGAAGGACGAGGCGTTGTCTGACTCGGAGAGGCGTATCCTACGAGAACGAGAAAGAGCTGTTAAAGTGATCACGAACGCTTGCTACGGATACGCCGGTTGGATAGGCGCTAGATGGTACGTACGCGAGGTCGCGGAATCTGCCGCTGCACTTGGGCGAAAGAGCATTACGCGGGTAATTGAACGATGCAAGGAGACAGACCTGCCCGTAATATACGCTGACACAGACGCTGTCTTCGTGACGCGCGATGAGCAGAAGGTGGACTCTCTGCTCCGTTGGGTGAATGAGAACCTTCACCTGGACATTCGCCCAGACAAGACGTACCAAAGAGTGCTATTCACAGAGGCGAAGAAGAAGTATGCCGGCCTTCTAACAGATGGTACTCTCGACATCGTTGGAATGGAAGTTGTCAGGGGCGACTGGTCTGAAATCGCGCGAAAAGTTCAGCAGAGAGTGATCGAACTCATCCTCAGAGAGGCTTCGCCAAATAGAGCCAAAGAGTACGTGCTTGACTCGATCGATGAGTTGAGGCGAGGCAACGTTTCGATGCAGGACCTGATCATATGGAAGAGCCTCACCAAACCCATCGAAGAGTACAAAGTAAAAGCACCTCATGTCGAGGTCGCCAAGAGATACCTCAGCACCGGCCGAGAACTGCTTCCCGGGGACAAGATCGGCTATGTCGTCACTAAGAAAGGCGGAAAACTGTACGAGAAAGCACAACCGTACTTTGCAGTCACCCCGGACCAGGTCGATGCAGAATACTATGTCTCAAATCAGATCGTTCCAGCCGCGGCTCGAATCCTCGAAGTGTTCAAGATCGGGCAGGATCAGCTAATGCTAGGAAGACAGCGCTCGCTACCCTAACTACCTGCCGACGAGATCGGACAGCGTCATTATTCTTACTTCGGAAGGCTTCTTGGCCACTTCGGACAGCCTGTCGCCGACTACGAGCTTGATCTTCTTCTGGTCCGCCACATCGAGTATACGTTGCGTTATGACCCCGTCGAAGACCAACGTTTGTGCCCCTTCGATCGTGGGCAACTGGTTAGCGAGCTCGCTGACTGGAAGATGAGCGATCTCTCTTCCTGATTCGTCAAAAACGGCAGCCTCCAGAGTTCCCTTCAATTCTTGCGCCTTCTGAACGATTGGGTCGGGAAGAGTGACTCTCGCCAGGGGGCTCGGCTTCGCCTCAGGCTTGGGTGGGCCGTGAGGCACGCGATCTCGAAGTGCCTTCATTATTTCCTTGGGGGTAAGCTCTTCGACCTCTTTTCCAGGCGGAGCTCTAGTCAAGTAGTCAAGCTCAGCGACTTGATCAAGTTCCTTGAGTATCAGTTCGCCGCCTCTATCTCCGTCGAGGAAGGCGGTAACCTCCTTGTTCTTTGAGAGATCAATGATTGTTTGAGGGATCTTCGTCCCCTCTATGGCCACCGCGTTCTTGATCCCACATCTCAAGAGATTGAGAACATCTGCTCGTCCCTCTACCACTATTGCCGAACCACTGTGCTGTACTTCAGGTCCGGCTGGAAGTCTGTCGGGGCCGAATTCGACGATCTCTGCCGATCGGATTGCTCCCGAGACCTCTTTGACCATCTCGTCAGTGCTCGGAGAGACCTCGATCACCCATTT
>CAYMZN010000027.1:0-1125 GCA_964394935.1 uncultured Candidatus Bathyarchaeia archaeon
TCATAGGGCCGCTCTTCGAGGTTCCAGTATTGATCAGCCTCGTCAACGTGTCGCTGTGGGCAAAGAGGAAGTTCTTCGCAGGGTCAAGGGGTATCGAGCTAGCTGAGAGGATACCAACCGTCATGCAAGACGAATAACCGGGTTTTGACGGTGGAAGGAACCTGACAACGTTGCATCAGTGTTGTGCCTTCCCTACGAGAATGCGCGTACCAGTGGCTTGAGCCGAGGCTTCTCGACTGGCTCAATTGCCTACGGGGCAGATCCGTGAGCGCGTATTCGTTCAGGGATGCGATGCTTCGAAAAGACATCGCTTACGCTCTCCCGCTCCTTGATGATTTCAGCCCTTGCCCCGTTGACCAAAACCGTGGCAGGACGTGGTACGCCATTGAACTGGGTTGAAGATGTCTCTGCGTACATACCCGCATCCAAGATGGCGATCGGTTCACCTCGTTTCAGTTCGGGCACAAACCGGTCGGCTGAGAATACAGAATCGATGCAAGTCTCCCCGACGAAGGCCGCTTTGTTGGTCGCTACCCTCCGCATCCCTGTTGCAGGAAACACGTGATAGGCGCTGCCGTTCGTGTCTATGCGCATCAGGTCATTGGTGCTTGCGTCAAGGTTAACCCAGGTCAATCCTAGGTCATGCTTGATAGCTCCCACAGTAGCCAAGAAGACAACCGCGTTACCGACGATGTAGCGCCCTGGTTCGACCCACAGATCAGGAGTGGGCAGGTTGGTCGTCTCCAGTGCTTGCAGCAATGCGGAGCATGCGGTCGTCGCATAGTCCTCAACTCTGTGAGGATTGAGAGCAAGCGAGCGAGACTCGGGATCACGCTCTCTGGGCCAACCTCCGCCAATGTCGAGCACCTTTGGTGCGAACCCGGTCTTATCATGCAGCTTGGAAACCATCTCTCCAAGCGCGTTCCCCCATATGCGCTGATAATCAGGATCCCGTGATGCTCGCCCAATGTGGAAGTGATAGCCGCGGAGATCGAGTCCCTTTTCATCCAGTATTCGATTCACCAGTCGCTCTGCCGTTTCAGGGGAAAACCCCCATTTCATCCGTTGCACATGTTCGAGTAGACTGCTGCCACCGAAGTAATCTGTTGAAATAGAGTCGAAAGC
>CAYMZN010000027.1:1225-17144 GCA_964394935.1 uncultured Candidatus Bathyarchaeia archaeon
CATGTTCGAGTAGACTGCTGCCACCGAAGTAATCTGTTGAAATAGAGTCGAAAGCGTCGGCTAGGAACTTGATACGCAGGCTCACCCGGATCGGCGTGCTCGCCTCAGAGGCAAGATCAGCGAGTATGTCAATCTCATCTTCGGCGTCAATATTCACTGTGACGCCGAGCTCAGCCGCGCGCTTCAGCAGCGCAGAACTCTTGTTGCTACCATTGAGCACGACTTTTTCGGGGTCTGCCCCACCTAGGAAGGTCGCGTATAACTCTGACTCTCCAAAGCATTCACCGCCCGCGCCTTCTTGATGAAGAATAGCTCTGACGGCCAAGTTGTTGTTGGCTTTGATCGCGTAGAGTATTGTGATCTCTTTCGGCCAAGCGTCTGCAAAAGCACGGTGGATGCGGCGATAGTTCTGACGCAACGTTGCTTCTGAAACGACGTACAGCGGCGAGCCGTAGCGAGCAAGCAGGTCGCGTGCGGAACACGCTTCGATCATCAGGTCACCCGAGCCGCTCACACTCAGTCTGTCAGTCTGAGTCAAGACGGACCGCATCTCAGCTTCTGGAGTCGATCCGTTATGGTTTCCTGTCATGACTTCTCCCTCCTCCAGTAACATCAGCCCATGGACGGGTATTTCCGCGCTAGAAAGACTTCCGATCTATTCTCCCATCAACTCTGAAATGCATGAAGATCAGCAACGGATCAATCCGCAGGGTATTCCACGGTCAGGCCCTACCTGTCAAGGAATATGCGCCAGGAAGAAAGACAAACCAAATAGTCCATGGATGTGCGCTCAAGACAGCCTCTGGTGAATCGAGATCAAGTACCACTAATTACCTGATTGTTTTCTTAGACTAATGCTCCCGCCACGTGCCAAGCGTTAAATACAAACTTGTCAGCTAGTTCGGTCCACGAAAATGCATGTTGGGGAAATCGAGCATGTTTTCGAAAAGAGCTATCACACGAATGCAGGCTATCGGAATAATCGTCGTAGTAATCGTCGCAGCTGTGGCCGTCGGATACTACTACACCACCATCCCTACGGGTCCCACATTGCCGCAGGTAATCAAGCTCGGCGCCGTCATGCCTCTTTCTCCGCCAGGCGCATATGCAAGCGGACAAGAGATGAAAATGGCGACAGAGCTGGCTGTTAACGAGATAAATACCGCAGGCGGGGTGCTAGGCAAGCAGATAGAGGTCATCTACGAAGACACCGCAGGAACACCTGAAAAGGGTAAGGCTGCCTTCGAGAAGCTGATCACACAAGACAAAGTAGTTGCCATTGTGGGAGAGTTTCACAGCTCAGTGACCTTGGCTGAGATCGAGGTGACCAATGCCAACAAGATACCATTCATCGTCGTCGCAGCTTGGTCAGACAAGATCACCGCCAAGGGCTACAAGTACGTTTTCAGAGATGGCTTCACCAACTCGCTGCTCTACCGGAGCTATGCGGATTTCATAAAGGATGCAGGATTCAAGAACATCGCCGTCATCGGAGAAGACACAGATTTTGGCATTGGAGCTGCAGACGTGCTAAAGACACGGCTTACAGAGCTGGGATTGACGGCGACGAGTACTGTCTTGCCTATGACGACCAAGGACTTCGTACCCATGTTGACTAGGCTCAAGGAGAGCTCGCCCAGACCGGATCTTATCGTTGAGGTCTTCACAGGAGCTGGAAACTACATTTTGATTCGGCAAGCGTACGAGATCGGATTGGCGCCCACCAAGGAAACGATGTTCGCGGACCCGAACGACGAGTACCTCTCAAAGGAGTTCTGGGAGACGATCGGGCCTGGCGGCCAATACGTGATCGGATACAATGTGTTCTCGCCCAAAGCAAAGCTATCAGATGTGGGCAAGAAATTCATGGACAACTTCGCGAAAACCTACAATAGAGCCGCCACATCCGTGACTTTCGGGCAGTACGATGCTGTCTACATAATGGTCGACGCCATCAAGAGAGCAGGCTCCTTGGATGGTGACAAGATCGCTGAGGCTCTCGAGTCGGCAAAATGGGACGGGGCCTCGGGCACAATAACGTTCTCGAAGGGTGCGCAAGAGGGTTTGCCAGATTACCTCTTCCACCAATGGGCGGGCGTACCGCTGTTTGTCTTGCAGTACACACAGGTTAACCAAAGCCCAGACGATGCAGAAATCATATGGCCATCCAACCTTGCTACTGCTCAGATTGCTTACCCGCCGTGATGACAGTCCTAGCCTACAACAAGAATGGACAGCTGACTAATGCTGCCCCTAGATCCTACCTTTTTTTTTACCCAACTAGCTAACGCACTGATAATTGGCGTCATCTATGCTCTAATGGCGTTAGGTCTGACGCTGATATTTGGAATTATGAAGATCGTCAACTTTGCACATGGCGAAGTGTATATGGTGGGCGGGTACGCCTACTACGTGGCTGCGTCACTAGCAGGAATCGATGTCTACGTATCACTCGTGCTCGCAATTGGAACTGCAGCCCTCGTCGGCCTTGCGATTGAACGTTTCCTCATATCGCCATCCTATACGGGCAAAGTGGAGAAGAAAGACGAGTATACAATCCTGGTTACTTTCGGACTTTCAATCTTCATGTTGAACAGCGTGTTGGTCGTGTTCGGACCGTGGCCCAGAAGGCCTCCCTCGTATGCACCGGGCCTATTCACAATGGGCACCATTACGGTCAGTCTGGACAGACTCGTGGTAACCTTCATAGGAATTGGCCTGCTTGCCGCTACGTTGCTGTTGCTGTATCGGACGAGCATAGGTAAAGCGCTGCGTGCAGTCAGTCAGGATCGCGAGGCTGCTCTTGTCGTTGGGATAAACGCAAATCGCATGAACGCCCTGACGTTCACTCTTGGCTGCGCTCTGGGAGGCGCAGCCGGGGCTTTGACATCGCCCATCTTCCTTGCCTATCCTGATATGGGTACTTTCCCAGGCATCAAGGGTTTTGTCATAATCGTGCTTGGCGGAATGGGCTCTGTTCCAGGCTCGATCATCGGGTCCATCCTACTGGGGCTAGTTGAAGTCTTCACCAGCGCCTACATTCCGGATCCGAGGCGAGCCTTCGCCTATAGGGACATCTACGGTCTGATAATCCTCGTCCTCGTCCTGCTACTGAGACCTTCCGGCCTGCTCGGGGAGAAGGGAAGGAAAGCGTGATAATCTCCAAGCCCCACGTTCTGGTTGCACTTGCGCTGGCAATCGTTTTTCCATTTCTGGCACCAAGTTACTGGACTCATGTTATGATAATCGCGTATTACTACGCGTTAGTAGCAGCGAGCTGGTCACTGATTGCAGGTTTTACTGGGCAATTCTCTTTCGGTCAGATGGCCATGGCGACAATAGGAGGCTACACCTCAGGATTTCTCTCGCTGAGTCTAGGAGTTCCTCCTCTGATCGGCCTTGTTGCTGGCGGCGCCATGGCCGGAGCTGCTAGCTACGGACTGGGCTACCTGTGTCTCAGAATGAGAGGCCCATACCTTGCGCTGACCACCATAGCTTTTTCCGAATGCTTTAGGCTTGTTATGTCCTCGGAATTCGAAGTGACGAGGGGTACACTAGGGCTTAGCGTTCCTCCGTTGTTCGCGCAGTGGGGGACATCCAAGATTCCACCTTACTTTCTGATGCTGGCGATCTTGGGAGTTTCGCTGTTTATTCTGGCTAGGATCCTATCCTCGCGACTTGGCTTGTTCTTCCGCTCAATACGCGAAGATGAAGACGCGGCTTCAGTCATGGGCGTTGACACTACGAAGTACAAGGTGTTGGCGTTTACTGTGGGTGGATTCTTTGCAGGTGTTGCGGGAGCCTTCTTCGGGCACTACTTGCAGCTCGTAAGTCCGATAACTGGAAGCTTGGGCGAGATGGGGTTGGTGATTAGCATGGTCGTTGTGGGCGGGACGGAGAGCCTGGCGGGCCCTGTCATGGGGGCTCTGATGCTGGAGGGGGCCTCTGAATACTTTAGGGTGTACGGAGAACTCTACAAAGTCCTATTCGGCCTGCTGATGATTCTGACATTGCGATTCATGCCACGAGGTCTGCTTCTCCCGTTGCTGAAACGGGTCGCAGCCAAGATTGGTCCGCAGCTTGGCGTCAAAGCTGCCTCTGCAGAGCCGATTCGATGAGAACGCAAGCTCGTCGTGATAGACTTGAAGGAGGCCGCGAGAACAATTCTCACACGGTTGAGCAAGGAAAGAGTGAGGTTTCTCACGCTTCAGTTTGTGGATATTCTTGGTAATGTAAGGAGCAGACTTTTTCCGGCGGAAGACGCAAGGTCGCTCCTCGAGGAAGGTTATGGCTTCGACGGATCTTCGATAGCGGGCTTTGTTGAGATAGAGCGAAGCGATCTGGTAGCGAAACCGGATCCGAATACGTACTGCATCCTGCCTTGGACCTCAGGGTCCAAGAAATCCGGAAGAATGACATGCGATGTGTACTGGCCTGATAGCAGACCCTTCGACGGCGACCCCAGGTTCATCTTGAAACGAGCTCAGCAAGAATGCGAAGAGATGGGATACACAGCCATCTTCGGCCCCGAGGTTGAATTCTCACTGTTCAAGGAATCGGATAGGAAACCGATCGACTTCGCTCGATACATGGATTATCTGCCCTACGACTTGGCCGAAGATCTGAAGATGGAACTGTTCTTCGCACTACGCCAGTTGGGTTTACGCCCTTCGGTCGCACATCATGAGATCGGCCCCGGACAGAACGAAATCAACATCGAATGCTGTGAGCCTTTGGATTGCGCTGACAAGGTTGTGGCCTTCAAACAGGCCGTGAAGATCCTTGCGGGAAGGAACGGGATGATTGGCACGTTCATGGCGAAGCCGTTGTTCGGATACGGTGCTCACGGAGCCCACGTACATGTGAGCCTACGTAAGTTGCACTCCAGCCGCAATCTGTTCTTTGATGAAAAGTCTTCAGACCACCTATCAGATACAGCCAGATTTTTCGTGGGAGGCCTGCTCGCTCATGCAAAGGCTCTCTCGGCGGTTGTGTCTCCAACCGTCAACTCCTACAAGCGCTTGGTGCCCGGGCTGGAGGCTCCCGTATACCTGACGTGGGGTTGGGCGAACAGGTCAGTCCTAGTCAAGGTTCCCAGTTATTTCCCAGAGAACCCTGGGGCGGCAAGAATAGAGTTTCGCGGACCAGATTCCTCCTATAATCCATACATCGCCTTCGCAGCAATACTGAAAGCCGGACTTGACGGGGTTAGGAACAAGATCGACCCAGGACCGCCAACATCAGAGAACGTATATCGACTCTCTAAGGAAAGGATCCAAGAGCTGAAGATCTCAAGCCTCCCCCGCTCTCTCGGTGCCGCAATTGATGAGCTCAGAAAAGATGTTGTTGTCCAAGAGGCGCTAGGCGAGCACTCATACCGAAGGTATGTCGAGCTCAAGGAAAGGGAATACAAGGAATACTTGGCCGAAATCGAACGCACAGGAGACCCGGGGCCCAACATTTCGGATTGGGAGCTGAACAGGTACCTCATCTCATCCTGAGAACGACTAAGAAGCCATTAACACTGATTTTCTTGATTCCAATGACCTTGAATGGACGGAGATCTAGCGCGCAGGTAATACCGAAAGAACGGGAATATCTTTCATGGTTACCAAGCCCGGCGCATGCGCGATTACTTTCGGGACAGCGTTGACCGCGATGGCTGCCGTAGCGTAGTCTCCGTGTATTCCGCCTTGGATCGTCATATCGACTGGTGGGACTCCCTCGATTATGATTCTATCCTTGGGATCCTGCGCGCACACGTACGCCTTGAAGTCCAGAGTGATCACAGGCTCTCCGCCACGACTTCCTTCGATGACCTGATGAAGTCCGGCCACTTGGTTAGGTTCCACCCTGATGTATTGTGTCTGGCATGGAGTCTCGGCAGTTACCGGTTCAATTGACTGCTTGACATCATCCAATTTCCAACCTACGGCTTCAGCGATCATTGACAGTGATTCAGGGAGACCGACGTGACCGAAGCTTCCAGCTGCAACTCTGGCTTTGAACTCCTCCACGGTCAAACCGGCCCCAATCTTCTTCTGAAATGGAAGTCGCCGAGTGGATGCGTCCATCAGTCGGATAGCCCTGATGCGTTTGACTTCTTGGCACACCCCGGTAAGCGCGATCACAAGAGTATCCATGACAAAGCCCGGATTGACGCCTGTGCCAAGAACAGTAACCCCGCATCGCTTTGCGAGTCGATCTATTCTCTTAGCCAAGTCCGGATGCTGAGCTTTTGGATACGCCAGCTCTTCACATGTCGAGACTATGTCGGCTTTCGCTTTCGCCACGGTTTCAATCTGCTCCATGGCCGCACGCAGTGATGAGGTGGTGGTGTGGAACACCACGTCCGGCCGAGTTCTCTTCAGCACAGATCTCGGATCATTCGTCACCTTGACACCGAGGGGCTCTGTTCCTATCAACTCTCCAAGATCTTTTCCGACCTTGCTAGGGTCTACATCAATTGCTCCGACTATGCGAAGCCCTTTTTGATGAGCGAGCTTCGCGATACGAGCTCCTATCGGCCCCACTCCAAACTGAATAACCCTGATTTGCTTCACCATGGAAGTAGCTTCTCCGACGGCGCGTGATATGACGCGGTGGAAGATTATATAACGCCATCAGTCTCAGTAGCGTTGGGCGCGACCTCCAAGTGATGAAGTGCACTGGATTAACGAAGAGTTTCGGCGGGCTTGTCGCGATAAACAATGTCTCCTTTCAGCTGCAGAAAGCTGAGGGCATGGGCCTAATTGGTCCAAACGGCTCCGGCAAGACAACTCTTCTTAACGTCATCAATGGCATCTACTCGCCGGACAAGGGATCGATCTGGCTAAATGGCGAGCAAGTGCATGGGCTGAAGCCTCATGAATTGGCGAGAAGAGGAATTGCAAGGATCTTTCAGGCTCCATCGCGACTCTTCTACAGGATGACAGTGCTCGAGAATATGCTCGTTCCTCCATGTGCGACAAAGATTTCTCATAGACCAGAGGATTGCATAGATAAGGGAAAGAAACTCCTTGACTTCGTCGGTCTAGCTCAGAAGAGCGATGTGGAAGCAAGGCATCTCTCCGGCGGGCAGCAACGTCTGCTTGAGTTCGCTCGCGCCTTGATGCTGGATCCCTCGATTATGTTGTTGGACGAGCCTTTTGCGGGAGTACATCCCAGAATCAAAGAGGAGATGATCAATCGCATCAGGGACTTGCGTCAGCAGGGAGTAGCTTTCATACTCGTAAGCCATGAGTTGATACCTGTGCTAGGTCTCTGCGGTCGTGTGATGGTTCTCTGCGAGGGAGAGGTGGTTGCGGATGATACCCCGGAGAAGATCAGGAAGAACGAGAAAGTAGTCAAGGCCTACTTGGGGGAGCGGTTGCCCAGTGCTTGAAACAACCGGCCTATCATCCGGCTACTCAGAAGACATCCTAGTGCTGCACGATGTGGCAGTTGCAGCAAGAGACAATCAGATAACGTGCATAATAGGGGCAAACGGTGTAGGGAAATCAACTCTACTGAAGACGATATTTGGACTTCTGAAGCCCGTCAAAGGAAAAGTCACGTACGATGGGAAAGACATCACCCGCCGAGATCCTAACGATCTGATAAAGATGGGAATCTCCTTCGTTCCGCAGCTGAGAAGCGTCTTTCCGTACCTTACGGTCCAAGAGAATCTTGAACTGGCAGGCTGGTCATATAGGAACGAGAAGAAGAAGCTGGAAGACACTATTCACAGCGTCTATGGACGCTATCCCAAGCTTGAGACGCTGAAGCGCAAGAAGGCAGGTGTTCTCAGCGGCGGAGAACAACGGCTTCTGGAGATTCTGAAGAGTCTAGTTACTAATCCGAAGACTCTCCTCATTGATGAGCCCACAGCGGGCCTAGCACCGCAGTTGACGCAGAGCGTCTATGAGGAGCTGGCCAAGCTGAAAGAAAGCGGCCTCACAATCCTCTTGGTCGATCAGAACATACGCGATGCTGTGTCCCTTTCGGACTACGTTTACGTGCTCGAACTTGGTCGAAACAAGCTCGAAGGCCCGAGAGAGCAGCTTGAGAAGGATCTGGAACAGATAGTAAGAGGAATGTTCGCCTAGGATCGTCAGCCCTTCTCCAGGCCGCCGAGCGCAAAGATCCCTAGACTGCCGTTTGGGTCCAACTTCTTCCCGAGGAACATCCTGACATTCGGACTCAGACGCTCGAAGCCATATTTCGAGAGGAGATCCAGACACGTCCTGTTTGTTTCGGGCGCGGATATTGATATGGTTGCTCCGAGAGGAATAGACTTCATTGCCGCAACCAGAAGGGTCTCGGCGACTTCGGGCACATCAGGATCGGAGACGAATGGGCCGATTCTGAAACCTATTCTCGTGGGTCTGCACATAACGTAACCTCTGAGCGTCCCCTTCAAATTGGCCACATAGCAGCGACCCCGGTTGTCTACTAGGATAGCTTCAAGAACGGACGATCGATCGCCGAAGAAGTAACTCTTGTCCAGAGTGCTGACATGCGCGAGGTCGCGATCATGCATGACCTCTATTTTGCTCGTCTCGATTGCGCCAGCGGGTCTGTTGACACATCTATACTTCCATGTCTTGTACTCCGCTTCGAATCCCATTTGCTCGTACAGACTGATCGCTTCCGGCCTCGCGTCCAGCTCTATCGTTTGCGCATCCAGTTTCAAACGGGCTATTCCTGCGCGCATGAGTGCCGACCCAATGCCCTGCCGGCGGTATTCCTGCAGGACTATGAGATATCCGATCCATCCTAACTTGCCGTATGAGATTGAGAGTATCTGACCGACAGGTTTTCCCTGCAGCTCTGCAATTAGAAAGCCTCGAGGCTCGCATCGTATCAACCGTGCTATGTCATCGGGTGTGTCAGACCAGCCCTCATCTGCATTTAGTTGCGCCGAGAATGCGATATCGGTCTGACGCGCAGGCCTAATGGAGAGCCCAGATGCCGCGTTGCCCTGAGACAAAGCCTACTTCACTATGCATAATGACGGTGGCGGTGCCGGCTTCGGTGGGAAAACAGATAAGCCTTGTCTCTCGCCATCCGTGACTATTAGGGCCGGCCGTCGAAGCCTCAGAGCTTCCGCTTCAAAGTAGTCATCAAAAAGGGTACGAGAGGAGGCCGGGACTCAGCGGCCTTGTAGACAAGTCAGCCGGCCTTCCCACATATCCTTGTAGAGCTGTAAAATGTCCTCATGGCTTGATTGTCTAAGGTTGTACGGGCGAGGCCATTCGGCCAGCAGCTCCTTCGCAAGTTCTTCGAGCTGGCTTTTGGGTACTCCTACTTGCTGGAGGTTGGAAGGCACGTTTACAGCCGCTATAAGTGATCTCACAGCGGAGACTGCGTAGGCCGCCATGTCTTTTCGGTTCAACCCTCTCGCGCCTTCGAGGCCTTGCACCATCTCGGCAAATTCCTCCTCGCAGAGGGCGATATTGTAACTCATGACGTAGGGAAGAGCGATTCCGCATGAGATCCCATGGGGCAGCCCGTATCTGCTGGTCAGGGTGTATCCCACGCTGTGGGCAAACGTCGCAGGGCAATTCTCGTTGACCATTCCTGCGAGAGTGCTGGCAAGCATCATCCGGTACCTAGCAGTAAGATCCTTGCCGTTGAGGTAGGCTCTCTCAAGATTCCCAAAGGCCAGCTGGATGGCTTTGAGGGCGAGTGTGTTTGTCATTGGATTGGAGTATGTGACCATCATGCCCTCAATCGCATGGGCCAAGACATCAAGACCAGTGCTTGCTGTCACCTTCGGGGGCATCGATATTGTTAGCACCGGGTCGACTAGAGCAGTATCGGCCAGAGTCTGGGCGTCTGAGATCCACCTCTTCTTTCCTTCGGCGAACATGACAGCGTCAGCAGTTACCTCTGCACCTGTACCGGCAGTAGTGGGGACGAGTATCAGGGGAAGACGGGCTTTGGTGAAGGGATTCTTCTTGAGATAGTATCCGACATCTCTCTCGTTCGTCTTCATCGCTGCAGCCACTTTTGCGGTATCCATTGCGCTGCCTCCGCCGAGTCCTATGATCAAGTCACAGTCAGATTCCCGGACGAAATTTGCGGCAGTTTGTACCGTGTCAAGAGTGGGTTCGCCGGTAAGTCTGTCGAAGGTACTTGTCTTGAATCCTGAGGACTCGACAATCTCCCTAAGGTCGTTCAGCAGACCTGACTGTGCAACACCGCTATCTGTGACTATGAGAGGTTTCTTTCCTTTGAGTGAGGTGATCTCGGTTCCAATTCTCATTCTGGAATCTATTCCAAATATCACTTTGTTTCGTACCGTTCTGAATGAGAATATCTGTCTAAGAGGGTCATATCCCAGATCTTTGGGGCTTGTCGTCATCCATCATCACTTCCATTTTTCTTTCGCAGAGAATTGAATCGCGCTGAATATTTGAGCCTTCAATTGCTGGCTGCATTGCCGCATTGTCGTGTTCGACTCTTCGGTTGGCGCACATACTTAATTTAGCATAAGTACTTACCAACCGCTTATTATCGTTCCAAATGCTTGGAGTCGCGGAATAATTTGACCCACAAGAGCGTCGTCGTCGACTATAGGAAATGCAGCGGTTGCAGACTCTGTGAAGTCACATGCTCGATGCGAGGCAACAATCCTATTCGACCCAGCACATCTCGCATCCGCGTACTATCGTTTTCCCCCGGGTTAGACATCCCTGTGGTTTGCAGACAGTGTGAGGTTGCTCCCTGCATTTCATCCTGCCCTCCTGGCGCGCTCCAACGAGACGAGAGAACAGGCGCCGTGATACTCGACGAAGCGACCTGCACAGGCTGTCAAGCCTGCATACCAGCATGCCCTGCAGAGGCGATATTCCCTGACGAGAGGAAAGGTCTAGTGCTCAAATGCGACCTATGCGGCGGGACGCCGAAATGCGTCGATGCATGTCCCTTGGGCGCGCTTGAATTCCGTGTCACGCCGTTTGACGCTCGTCAGGGCTTGAACGTTGACCCCAAGTCGATAGCCAGGGACCTGAGGCGCAGTCTGGCCATACTAGAAGCATAGAGGATGAGGAAGATGAATGGGGGCTACGTTGGAAAAGTCCTAGAGGTTGACCTGACAGGAGAGAGCATCAAGACCACTCCGCTGAACATGGATATCGCGCAGCGTTTCGTCGGCGGCAAGGGATACGCCGCGCGACTACTCTGGGACCACACCAAAGCGAAAGTTGATCCTCTAAGCGCCGACAACATCATAGTCTTCGCAACTGGCCCGCTAACAGCCACGTCATGTCCGTCCACCAGAATGTGCATAGCCACCAAATCACCGTTGACGGGGACATTCAACGATGCTTATGTCGGGGGCCACTTTTCGGCTGAACTGAAGTTCGCAGGATACGACTTCATAGAGATCAAAGGAGCATCCAAGCGACCCAGCTACCTTATGATAGAAAATGACAACGTCGAGCTGCGAGACGCCTCCGGAATGTGGGGCAAGGACACATTCGCGACAGAAGATAGCATCAGAGCTGAGTGTGGAGACGAATCGATTCGTGTCGCATGTATCGGTCCGGCTGGAGAGAAGCTTGTGAGATACGCTGTGGTCAACGTGGACCGATATCGACAGGCGGCCAGAGGAGGAGTGGGCACCGTAATGGGATCAAAGCAGCTTAAGGCAGTGGCGGTCCGAGGAACAGGTGAAGTTAAGGTCTCGGATCCCGCCACCTTCGAAGGACTCTCGGCAGAGGCATCGAGATCTATCGAAGCCGACGAGGGTCTATACACGATGAAACGATGGGGAACGGGTCGTTCGGTGCTCTTCTCGAGCGACCAAGATCTCTATCCGACGCAGAACTTCCAGACAGGGACTTTCGAGCACGCTGAGAACCTCAGCGGAGAAGCCATGGAGAAGGGCTTCTGGGTGAAGACAAGAGCATGCTTTGGCTGTCCGATTCATTGCGGCCACCTTGGCGTGACTAGAAGCTCTGAATATCCGCAGGCGGTCGTCGAGGGTGTCGAGTACGAGACAACCACTCTCTTGGGTGCAAACTGTTGCGTTGCGTCGCTGGATGCGGTCGCATACGCGAACATGCTTTGTGACAAGTACGGATTGGATACGCTGTCGACTGGGAATGTGATCGCATGGGCGATGGAATGTTTTGAAAGGGGCATTCTCAATGAACGCATGACAGACGGGCTCAGGCTGCAGTTTGGCAGCGACAGGGCGCTCACTGAAACGATCGAGAGAATAGCTCAGCGAAGGGGACTCGGCGACCTGCTCGGCGAGGGCGTAAAGAGAGCCGCGGAAAAGATAGGCAAGGGTTCGGAGAGTTTTGCAATGCATGTGAAGGGGCTTGAGCTGCCTGGGTGGGGCATAAGAGCCTCGCCAGGAATGGGTCTGGCATATGCGACGGCTGACAGAGGAGGATGTCACCAGAGGGCCTGGCCAACAGCGTACGAAGTGAAGGGAGCAAAGGGCCCGGACGGTAAGCCGGTCGAACGCTACGGCCCCGAAGGAAAGGCACTGGTGACGAAAGCCGATCAGGACGGAAACGCCACGCTATTCTCCCTCGTTGCGTGCGACTTCGCTACTGGAGCGACCGGCTGGAACAGGTACTTGGGATTGCTGAACTCGGCAACGGGCATGACGATAACGCCCTCCGACTTCTCAGCACTGGGTGAGAGAATCTGGAATCAGATACGCGCATTCAACGTGAGGGAAGGATTCTCAAGGACAGAAGATACGCTTCCTGCAAGGATATTCGATGAGCCACTCGCTTCGGGGCTAGCCAAAGGAAGGAATCTTCCTAGACAGGAATTCGAAAAGATGCTGGATGACTACTATCGTCTGCGTGGATGGGACCTGAGGACCGGCTATCCGACGGAGCAGACGCTAAAGAGAGTCGGGCTCGAGGATGTGTCTCGCAGCCTAGAAGGCCTCGGGCTTCTTCCAAAGTGACAACGACTCGAAGATTCAAGTTGTAGAATGAGGCCGAACCGAAAAGAACGGCTCGCATATTCGGATATCGTGTACCTTTGAAGAACTAGAGCCAAGACAACGGGACTGCGCTCCTGAACCACCTGACTGCCTGATCGGCAGTCTTAAACATTGAATCATCTCCGTAACGGCGACGCAGTGATCAGAATTGCAGAAGCCCGTCAGAGTAATTCAGTACGGAGTCGGGGCGATGGGAAGCAACATGGTGAGGCTCCTTCAGCACAGAAACGCCGTCGTTGTTGGCGCGATCGACATCGATCCCAAGAAGATAGGGCGAGATCTCGGCGACCTTTGCGGACTTGAGAGAAAAACCGGGGTCATCGTGAAGTATCCTCCCGAAGATGTCTTAGACTCCGTCAAAGCGGATGTGGTCTGTCACGCAACAACAGCTTTCATGAAAGACGCGTTTCAACAGATATCCAAAGTGATCGAACGTGGTGTGAACGTGGTGACCATCGCGCAGGAGCTATTCTTTCCGCTTCCCGAACACGAGCGCGAAGCGCGACTCCTCGACGAAGAGGCCAAGAAAAAGAGCGTCAGGGTCCTCGCAACAGGTGTGAACCCCGGGTTCATAATGGATATCGTCCCGGTACTCATGAGCAGCACATCTTGGAACATAACCGGAGTTAGAGTACGGAGGATCGTCGATTTCTCTCCCTACGGGCCTGACGAGATGAAGCACATCGGAGCCTCTCTTACAGCAGATGAATTCCGAGACGGAGCGGATTCCGGTGAGATCGGCCATATTGGTCTACTTCAGACATGCGCGTTCTTGGATCACTGCCTCGGGCTCGGTCTAGACGATATGAAACAGACGAAGGAGCCGTTAATCACTGCCATCCCTAGAAGGACGAGTTTCGCGGAAATTCCGCCAGGTCGAGTCTATGGATTCAAGCAGAATGTCTACGGCTTCAAGGGCGGACGTGAGGTGGCGACTCTGAATATGGTTGGGTTGCTTGATCCAAGAGAGGAAGATGGCTACAAACTGGGAGATTACTGCATGATCGAAGGCCTGCCGGGCGTTCAGGTTGAAGTAGTCAGAGAAGTCTCTCAGAAGGGCGGCCTCGCAACCGCCGCGAACGCTGTCAACATGATCCCGAGAGCGCTTGCGGCTCCTCCAGGCCTTATCACAATGGAGGACTTGACTCTGCCTCACATTTGGCATTAGTAGCCAAGACGGATCGAACAGGACCTTCGAAAATCGCTTTGTGCGTTAAGCGATTCAGCGAAGGGCTTGGAGTTCGCATCCTAGATAGCAGACGAAAGTAGAGATCCTCACAGCATGTGCTCAGCTTCTTTCACAGCATCTGAGAACGCGTCTAGTCCCTTGTCTATGTGCTCGTGAGTAATAACCAGAGGAGGCATGAACCTGATGACGTTAGGCCAGTGCCCGGCTTTCCACACAAGGACTCCACGTTCAAGGCACTTTAGCTGAATCTTCTTAACAAGTTCGATGGCAGGTTTCTTGGTTCTGTTGTCTTCAACGAACTCGGCTGCCACCATCATACCCTTTCCTCTGACATCACCGATGGTCTTGGTTTCTTCCTGGAGGTCTTTCAGACGCTTGAGCATGTATGCGCCCTCTCTATCAGATCGTTCCACCAATCCTTTCTCCTCCGTGAAGCTGATCGCGGCTAACCCGGCTACACAGGCAAGCACGTTTCCTCTGAAAGTTCCTAGATGCCCGCCTGGCTCCCAAGTGTCCAAGCCTTTTCTCATAACGCACCCGGATAACGGAAGTCCGATTCCGCCAACTGCTTTCGCAATAGTCATCACATCTGGTGTTACGTCGTCGTATTCGCATGCAAACATTTTTCCAGTTCTTCCGAAGCCCGTCTGTATCTCATCCACTATCATCAGAACGGAATTCTCATCACATATTCTTCTCAGCTCCTTCAGGTAGCCGTCCGGTGGGACGATGAATCCCCCTTCTCCCTGAATCGGTTCCACGATGATCGCAGCAGGATCCGCCAACCCTGACTCCGGGTCGCGGAACAGATACTCCACGTAATGCACGCACTGCATCTCGCATTCGGGATACTCCTTCCCAAATGGGCAACGATAGCAGTAAGCGTAAGGCGCAAAGTGAATGTCGGGAAAGAGCGGCAGGTACCCGGTCCTGAAGGCCTTCTTGGATGTGACTGAGAGCGCTCCCCCGGTCATCCCATGGTAGGCGCCATGAAAAGCAAGGAACGTGTGGCGTTTCGTGTTGAATTTCGCGATCTTGAGCGCGCCTTCAATCGCATCCGAGCCGGTAGGTCCGCCGAAGAGAATCTTCGAGTTGCCCTTTAGGCCTGCGGGAGCTATCTGTACAAGTTTCTCAATGAGCTCGATACGTTGCGGTGTGGGTATGTCAAGCGCGTGAGTCAACTTGTCTAGCTGACGTTTCACGGCCTCCACGACGTAGGGGTTGGAGTGGCCAACATTGAGGACGGAGATTCCGGCAACAAAGTCGATGTAGATGTTTCCATCTACATCTTTCAGAGTAGCGCCTTTTCCTTCATCCCACGCGGTCGGTATGACCGTGGGGTAGTAAACGGCTCTGCTGTCTACCCGCTTTTGCTCTTCGAGAAGCTCCTTTGCCTTCGGGCCTGGCGGTTTCACTATGATCCTAGGCGCATCAGCGAAACTTAGGTCCGCAAATTCCTCGACCTTTGCTGACAAAAGGTGACACCAACGCGCGAACCAGTTAGCTAACCTTCCTAAAGTCTGTTTGTACGAAGTATCATGTGATCTCAGCAAGAAGACAACAGCGCCGGGTGCAGGGCAGGATCTGGAAAATGGATCGCCACGAAATGCATTAATCCTGAAACGAGGGGGCGCTCCGCCGCGTTCCCATAGCCTATTCCGAGACTACAGTCTGCGATTGTTCTCTAACGAAGTTCAGGAGATAGTGAGGTCCGCCCACGCCTCTTCCAGTGGCTCCGCTGGCTCCCCAGCCGACGAATGTTTGAGCTCCAG
>CAYMZN010000028.1:0-16162 GCA_964394935.1 uncultured Candidatus Bathyarchaeia archaeon
CACAATCGTGTCGAGATCTCCATCAACGACGTGGCTCCGACCATTCTAGGACTCGCTGGCCAACATCCCACAGCTCATATGGATGGAACCCCTCTCAATGTAATCTCTTAGACGACGGAATACTTGGCTTCTGCATTCAGCATTCAGCCGCCTGTTGCTCACTACGTTTAGAGCATCACGTCTACGATGCGTCAAGCCGCGATTTGACGGAACGTTTCGTCGAGTATGTGAAGGATCGAGGGATCAAGGGTCTTGAGGTTTGACGTAGCAGGACGCCGCCAAGTGCCGGCAGACGTTCTTCAAGGGGCCTGTATGAGGATTCGGGTTGCGCGGTTGTTGTGCCGGAGAGTTAATTGACAAAGGGGAACAGCTGATCTTGTCATCGTGGCTGTCTTGTTGGTAACCCTTAATAGCGGTCCTATTGCCTCTCTCTTATGGGTCCATTCAACTATGAAATTGATAGATAGGCTTCCCGAAGGAGCCGTTAGGATGCTTAAGGGGGAGGTTTCCGAAGAAGAGGAAGAGGAAGAAGGAAGACTGGCTGATACCATGATACGGGAAGGAAAGGCTGTTGAGGCTGAGGGTAATGAGAAACTACGGGGCTTAAGGAAGGCGCTATCCTCGCGCGGGTATCGCTTAGTCAAATATAGCGTAAGCGGATCAGACAAGGTTTATGGAGTAGCTGAGAAGAAAGGGTAAGTGAAAGTCTGGCGCACATATTCTGTGCTCCATTCTTTACTTCGCTATTTGTGAGGGTTAGTCGGGAAATCCAGTATCTCTCTCGCATTTCTGAGCGAGCCGTGTCAACGCTTTCTTTCTCATTTGCGAATCGAGCTTGAGGTCTTGGCCTCACTAACGCTCAAACACAGATTCTGGGGTTGCTCGCTGCCTTCTATCTTGCTTATCTCGAAGACGACGGTCCCGCCGTCAGTATACGCGAATGGATCCAAGCATTGGACGTACCCCTTCGTCTTGTCATCCTTCCCAGCCAGTCCCCACTCAACGGGGTGTGAGACTCGAAGCGCATTGTAGTGTGGCAACAGAGAAGCGAGCGAATGCATGCAAAGAGGTATTTGCGTGACTAGTCTGTAGCCGTCCTTGAGCTGAAAATTGTCGCCGACTTTGTAGACTGGGCAGTGACCCTTGACTTCCTTCACCCGCACCAGCAAGTCCATCTTACGATCACCTCTCGTGATGCATGCAAAGCACAGGAAAGAGGTTTCGATCTCTCCTCCCAGAGTTTGCAATATGTCTTTGGCTTTCACGCTGGAAGACGGTCAACACCCAGAGACGTATGATGCGATTCGCAAGAGGAAAGAGGGGGGTTATTCGTCGTCTGTCTCGTGGTGCACGCAGGCATTGTCATTCGCGAGTCGAACGAGAGGATCTGTGCTGGCACCTCGGTGTGGGAGCTGTCCCGTCACCGCTCATAGACGCCGATGGTTACAGGCACGACAAATAGGACAAGGACATACCGCCCCCCGCGACGTTAGAGCACGAAGGGAATGGAGAAGAGGTGAAAGAATGAAGGTAATGCTCGCGGTATCCGCGATCGCGTTCTTGCTGTTGGCGGTTACACCGGCAATCGCGCAGGCGACGGCGACTGTGGACATCAACCCCAATACTTTGAATCTGAAGAGCAAGGGCAAGTATGTTACCGTCTTCATATCTGACCTGTCTGAGGGCAGTGTTGCTGACATCAATCCTACAAGTATCCAGCTTGTAGAGGCAGGATTGCAGGCTGTCAGATCTGAAGTTGAAGACGGCGTCCTCATGGTCAAGTTCAAACGTGCCCCTCTCATCGACTATCTCATCGACTATGTGAAGACCTTGCCGGAGTTCCCTACGGCGAGTAAGTTCGAAGCTACGTTGACTGTCACGTTCACGCTGAATGGTGGGAGTTCCACATTCTCGGAGACTGACACCATCACTGTAATCAACAAGCCGACCAAGTGAGACTCAAGACCTTGAATCAAGGGTTCAGGGCCTGAAATGGCCCCCTTGTGCCTCGAAGCATCGTCCCACTCCGCGCACAATGTCGAGGAGCCTTGACTTCAATGGCGATGCGTTCCTCCTCACCGCTGTTCCTTTCGGTCTCCTCTGTGGTAACGGTGCGTGCCCAGTTGATCACACTCACTGCCCGAGCCGGCCATCTGGCACAACGGTATTGGTCACAGGTTCAGGTTTCGCTTCCGGAGCCTGCATCATAGTCGGAGCCCGTGTCGGCGGCAGGCCAACATGCACCGTGGCCGGCGATCGCACTGTGTCAGGATCCTTCACGGTGGCGACAGTGCAGGCGACACACAAGTCTGCCTCATCGGTACAACCGTCGACGGAATCCCGATACAGGGCTGCGACATTATCGTGAGCCTGCAGAAGAAATGATGGTACGCCCCATTGGCGACGTTTTCCAAATCCTAAGGGGTCAACAGCTGTGGTGGGTGTGGAAACTGGGAGAATCGCTCGTGCATGGGAACGCTTTCCTCAGCCGCTTCGAAGCCTCATGCCTCATCACTCTAGATAGCCTAAGGCTCGCAGCCGCTCCTTGACCTTCTCCTCCTCCTCCTTCGTGAAGGTCGGCTTGCTCTCCGTCTCCACCTCGGAGAGGATCTCCCTTAGGACGTAGGTTACATATGCGGACACAGAAGGGAAACTCGTCCCCTTGATCCTCTCCTCGATCTTCTTGGAGAGCGCGGCGGGTATGGACACGGTTGTGAACTTCTCTTCTTCAGACTCCAGGTGACTCACTCCGCCTGCCATGACGCCCAGCGGGGGCCTAATCATTAGTAATTGGTATTTAACCGGCTCTGTCGCCCCTCGACATATCCAAGCTAGCCTTCTTCAAATGAGATCACGAGTAGACAGACCAATGAGGTCCTGATCCTCGGGTCTCAAGAGCATGACTACTTCGGGCACTTCCGACAGTTTTCTGACCACTACGTCAGCACACGTGTCCTCTATGGCTTTGTCCCTACTGAGTAGAATTGTCTGGAGTCCGAGAAACTTGGCTGGGCGAATCTCAGTTTCCTCCCGATCCCCCACGTATGCGATCTCATTCACGTCGCATCCGATTCTCTTCATTGCCAAGAGAAAGGGTTGTCTTGAAGGCTTCGGCTCAGCCTCTGTACTAGTGACTATGACATCGAACAAGCTCTCCTCAAGACCGATCGCGTCCAAGATCTTTCTTACCAACGGACGACCACTATTCGAAACCAATCCTGTCTTGAATCCCCGTTCTTTGAGCGTCTCTATCACGCTGCGGACTGCAGAGTCTCTTCGGATGTAGAGGGTCGGCTCAATTCTCTCCGCCATCGAGCGAAAGAAGTCGTTGCGATCTATTCCGAGGCTGTGAATCGTACGGGTGAGGGTCCCCAACTCCTTTCTTCTTTGACTCAGCAGTACGCTTGCCTCATTTTCGTCCAGCCTGAGTCGTTGTGATACGAATCTCACTATCTCGGCTTCAAGCCGATTGCTGTACTCCGGACACTCGTAGAGCGTCCCGTCAAGATCGAATAGGATGCAACATGCTCGAAGCATCTTGCGTTCGCTCGTGGTGTTGTTGACGGCTGGCATCAGACTGGCCTTGGCTCTGCACGCACAGTTTAATGTTCCCGCCGACGAGTGATTCCAAGTTGTTCAAGCGTCGTCACTACCGACTCGACGCTTTCCTGGACCGTAAGCTTCTCCGTGTCGATTGTCAGCTCAGGTCGTGTTGGTTCTTCGTAGAGGTCCTGCGGGCCGGTCAGATCCTTTATCTCCCCTACCGAGGCCTTCTTGTAGAGCCCCTTCGGATCACGCTTGGCGCAAGCCTCAACCGAGCACTTCACGTAGACCTCGACGAAGTTCGTCGTCTCCTTCCGCGCGTGTTCCCGGATGTTTCGATAAGGCGAAATGAAGGACGCGATCACCGCAACTCCGTTTCTCGACAGAAGCTTCGCGACGTAGGTGACACGTTTGAGGTGTGTTTCCCTGTCCTCTCGGCTGAAGCCTAGGCCTTTGCTCAGGTTCTGCCGGATCTCGTCTCCGTCGAGCACTTCTACGGGCCATCCTATCCTTCTCAGCTCTGGCTCGAGTTGACGTGCAATCGTAGTCTTCCCGGAGCCAGGAAGGCCGGTCAGCCAAACAACGAAGCCTTTCCTCAATCTACGTCAACCTAGCTGGACTGATCTTCCTTCCATCGTGGACGGTACACTGACCTTCATTCTCTTGAGCAAGGTTGGTGCGATGTCGAGAATATCGATGTCTGGGATCTGCCCTCTCTTCTTGAGCTGTTTGTCGTGTAGGATGAAGGTTCCATGACGACTATGGATGGCATCGTCTGGCCCTGTATCGTTTTCTGACAAGTAGATGTCGCTGTGACCTAGAGTGCCCGCGGACCGCCAGAAGAGGTCGTCAAAATACACCATCAAATCTGGACGATCGCCCACGCTCAGCGGATAGAGCGTTTCGGGTTTGTAGACTTGAGTGGCCATTCGCCGTCCGCTCGGGTCGGAGATCGTCTTTATGCGTTCAGCGAGTCTGTCGCGTTCTTCCTCGAACTCGTTCCGGTCAATCACACCTTCGGGTTCTCGGCCCTTCACGTTAAGGAAAACCCTTGCGTAGTAGCCTCCCCAGGCCCATGCTTTTGATTTGCTCCAATCAACCGCAGCCTTTTCGAGTTCAACTACAGCCTCGGGCCTCTCCTTCAGGATCAAGTACCCTTCGCGAATCAGCCATTCGTTGACACAGAATGCTCCTCGCATGCCCTTGACGCCGTGATCAGAAACAACAACCACGATGGTATCATCGTCAATCCTCTTCAGTAGTCGTCCGACATGTTCGTCAAGTCGTTTGTAGTAGTCGAGCATGACGTTCTCGTATTGGTTGCCTGGGACATACCTCGGATGGTCTTTGTCAAAGTACTTCCAGAACGCATGGTGCACCCTATCCAATCCGATGTCCACGAACATGAAGAAGTCCCACGGCCGAGTCGCCAGAAGGTGCTCGATAACCCTGAAGTGAGTCTCAGTCATCTCGTGCAAGTCCTTCAGTAGTTGGTCACGGTTGTCTGTTCTGAATTTCACGTCAAACGGGTACGGCCCGACGAGGGCTTCGATTTCCTGTTTCAACTCTGGCGGGTATGTGTACTCACGATTCGGGTCGGGTGTGATGAAGCATGAGATCAGTTCACCGTTCACAGGTGTCGGCGGGTAGCTTGGGGGAACCCCGACCACGCACACCTTCATTCCCGCTCGGGCGAGGATGTCCCAGATCTTCTCCGCCTTTACTGACAGGGAGTTGGCAATCCACCCGTCCGTGTACGAGTGGCCCTTCCGATGCCTGAACCCGTAGAGGCCTAGGCTTCCGGGGTTCTTGCTCGTTACCATGACGCTCCATGCGGGAATCGTTATCGGAGGATCGCAGCTGCGCATCCTGGCGTAGACGCCGTGATCCATTAGACCTCGTATGTTCGGCAGTTCATCGCGGAACTTGTCGAAGAGAAGCTCAGGCGGCGCCGAATCCAGCCCCATGATCAGGAGTCTTCTCTTGCCCACCTCTGTTCACTCCACGAACGGGTCCTTCCACCTCAGCAAAACCTCGGCAACTTCTGGTCGGATCAACTCCTTCGGAGGCGGCTCCCCTTCGATCAATTTGGCGCGGAGATCCGTTCCGCTGAAATCGAGTCGTTGTGTTGAATCGTGAGGACAGATCTTCTCGTTGACGACGCTTTCGCATCGCTTGCAGTAGAAGAACGATTTGAAAGGTAACGGTACGATCCCCAAGTCGGGGAATTCGTCAAAGATCTCCTGCGCTGCGTAAGGTGGATAGTACTTGCCTACGCCGGCATGATCTCTGCCGACGACGAAGTGTGTGCAACCGAAATTCTTCCTGACGATCGCGTGAAAAATGGCCTCTCTGGGTCCGGCATATCTCATCTCCGTGCGAAGAATGGCCATCACTGTGCGGTCTCTCAAGTAGTAGTGGCGTAGCAATGCTTCGTAGGCGGCGAGTATGACTTCATCTTTGAAATCGCCGCTCTTCTTCTTCCCGATCACGGGGTTGATGAACAGGCCATCTACGAAGGTGAGCGCGGTCTTTTGCACGTACTCGTGACCTATGTGTGGAATGTTCCGCGTCTGGAAGCCGACGATCGTTCGCCAGCCCTTCTCTCTGAAGAGAACTCGGGTCTCAATCGGTCTCAGGCGATATTTCTGAAACTCGTCAAAAGACATACGAATTAGCGATATCTTCCCACCGACGAGACACTCCTTCATAGCATGCGTCTTTGCCACACCTGGATGCGCTGGGTCGTTTGTGTCAAAGACCTCTCGGGCGAGCTCCTCCTTCGTGTAGCGGAAGATCTGTTCGATGTTGAGTAACGCGACAGGCTCCTTTAGAGGATCGAGGATCGCTACGGTGTCGCCTTCCTTCACACTCTTCAGGTCGTCCTTTGATGCGTCCAGTACGATGGGGAGCGTCCATGGGAGGTCGTTGCTGAGGCGTCTCTCATGCAACACCGACTCGTATTCGCTTTGACACAGGAATCCTTCCAGCGGGCTAAATGCCCCGAATGCGATGTTCTCGACATCCTTCGCGAGATCGTCGCTCACCTTCAGCTGAACCAACTCGTTTGCTTCTTCAAGTGCCTGTTCTTGTCGCTCCGCTGGGAGGACTCTGTCAACGAGCGTGCCGCCATGTGGTGGTAGCATAAAGCATACGCCTTGATTTCCTCAGAGGTAACCCAGAGCCTTGAGCCGCTCCTTGACTTTCTCTTCCTCTTCTTTTGTGTAGCTCGATGTCTTGTTGTTCTCTTCGACAGCCAGTCTCTCTCTGATCACACGCGCCACGTAATCCGACACAGAGGCGAACTCTGTCCCCTTGATCCTCGCGTTGACCCGATCATAGAGCGTTTCAGGAATCTCAACTGTCCTATGTTTCCCCATTCTCAAACCATCTTCTTCTCAGTCTATGTATCCGAGCGCCTTCAGCCGGTCCCTAACCGACCCTCCAGGCTTCACCAAGAGCGATTCCCGCATAACGAAGATCGCATACTCCGTCACGCTTCGGAAACCCGTTTCCTTGATTGCATTCTCAGCCTTCTCGTAGAGCTCTCGAGGGATGCTCAGGGTGACGTAGTCACGTCTCGGGGAAGTCGCACTAGGGTGCTTCTTGGGCAAGGCGATCGTAAGCACTAGGCTCTTGCGACTTATTACCGTTTAGTATCATTGACCGAACACTTAATAATCCCTGTTCGGTCATTGTGACACACGCAGACGCCGGGTGTCAGATGTGAACAAGAAGCTTTTGGTCCTTGGTGTAGTAGTCATCATAGCATCGATTCTTGCTTACAACTATCTGAGTACTGCATCAGAACTTGAGGGCACAATAAAGGTCTCAGGAGCTTTCGCTCTCTACCCCATGATGGTGAAGTGGGCAGAAGAATACCAAAAGCTCCACCCGAAGGTGAAGATTGAGGTCTCCGCTGGCGGTGCAGGCAAGGGGATGGCGGACGCACTCGCCGGACTTGTGGACATAGGCATGGTCTCCAGAGACATATATCCAGAAGAGCTGGAGAAAGGAGCGTTCTACGTTACGGTGACCAAAGACGCCGTAGTCGCCACAATAAGTGCTGATAATCCTGTCCTAAACGATATTCTAGTAAAGGGTCTGACAAGACAGATCTTCTACAATATTTTCATCGCAGGAAATGTGACCACGTGGGGCCAAGTAGTTGGCAAGCCGGATGTGACAGATGAGATTCACGTGTACACAAGATCCGATGCATGCGGCGCCGCGGACAACTGGGCAAAGTACTTGGGCATGAAGCAGGAAGACCTTCGAGGAGTCGGCGTCTATAGTGATCCCGGCCTAATCGAAGCTGTCAGGAAAGATCGCTTGGGGATAGGTTACAACAACATTGGCTACGCGTATGACATGAAAACAAACCAGCAAATCGAAGGAATAGCTGTTGTCCCCCTTGATGTTGGCCAAAATGGCCGAATCGACCCAGACGAGGATTTCTACGGAACCAGAGATCAGATTGTGCAGGCAATAAGACAGGAGCTCTACCCAACCCCGCCCGCAAGGGTCGAGAACCTTGTGACAAGAGACAAGTTCACTGGCATAACTAAGGAGTTTGTGAAATGGATCCTGACAGACGGACAGAAGTTCGTTGAAGAATCTGGGTACGTCTCACTTCCCGCGGAAGCTATCCGCGAGCAGCTGGCGAAACTGGAGAGCTGACATCCCATCAAGGGGACTCGGTTGAGCACGAGAAGGTTGAAAGACCTCATAGCAAGCAAGCTCATGCTTTCAACCACAATTCTTTCCGGCCTACTAGTGATCGCAATCGCCTTCGTTCTCTTGCAGAAGTCCACACTAATACTAACAACTCATTCTCTGAGTGAGCTCCTCTTCTCGGACTCGTGGCATCCTTCGAAGAATGAGTTCGGATTTTATCCCTTCATCGTCGGAACATTGTGGGTAACGGGCCTGGCCATGGCAATATCAACAGCACCATCTCTCTTGATGTCGATCTACCTTGCCGAGTATGCGTCGACCAGACTTCGAGCAATCGTAAAGCCCATGGTCGACCTGCTTGCCGGAATACCATCGGTCGTCTATGGACTTTGGGCCTTGCTGCTCATTGTGCCTTTGATAAGAGATCAGGTGGCCGCTCTTGTAGGAGTGACAACGACTGGCTACACTGTCCTCGCGGGAGGGATGGTACTCGCCGTAATGGTCACTCCGATAACGATCTCCATCTCGGAAGAAGTCCTCAGGGCTGTCCCTCTACCAATCCGAGAAGCGTCAATGGCTCTCGGCGCCACAAGATGGCAAACGGTGAAGCACGCGATCATCCGGTCCGCTTTTCCGGGCATAATTGCCGCCGTAATTCTTGGCTTTGGCCGCGCATTTGGAGAGACTATGGCTGTGCTCATGGTTGTTGGGAATGTGCCGATAATTCCGGTCTCGGCGTTCGATCCTGCATATCCAATACCTGCACTGATAGCCAACAACTATGGTGAGATGATGTCAATACCCTCGTATGATTCAGCGCTCATGCTAGCGGCTTTGTTGTTGCTTCTCGTCGTTCTGCTGTTCAGTATAATGGCAGCCGCTTTGTTGGCAGGGATCAAGAGGAGGTATGTAGTTGGATAAGCGGAGACTCGAAGAAGATGCCTTCCGAGCAATGATGATCCTGTCCATGCTCATGATCCTAGGCAGCCTAGTTACCGTGCTTGTCGTAGTGTTCCTCAGGGGTGCGCCCGCCTTGAGCGTCTCTATGCTTACGCAAACTTCCACGGGAGGATACTACCTGGGTAAAGAGGGGGGAATACTGAACGCTATCGTCGGATCAGCATATTTGGTTGGTGGAGCAAGTGGTCTCGCCTTTGCTATCAGCCTTCCAGCGGCGCTTTATCTAAATGAATACGCTTCTCGCTCCAAGTTTGCGAGTTTCGCTCGGCAATCTTTGGATGTCTTGTGGAGCGTTCCCTCCATAATCTATGGCGTTTTCGGATTCACGATCATGGTTTACTTGGGTATTGGGGCCTCGCTGCTGGGGGGGATAATCGCGCTGGCCTTGCTTGAACTTCCCATAATGATTAGAGCCATGGACGAGGTGATGAGGATGATTCCTCTTCGACTGCGGGAATCATCACACGCGGTGGGGGCGACGAAGTTTGAGACTGCCTTCAAGGTGATAGCTAGACAAGCTTTGCCTGGGATTACGATGGGTGTGCTGTTGGCAGTTGGCAGAGCCATTGGTGACGCTGCATCAGTACTTTTCACTGCTGGCTACACTGACAGCATACCGCGCTCACTGTTTGACCCTGTTGCATCGTTGCCACTAGCCGTGTTCTTCCAGCTTGGAACGCCCTTCCCTGAGGTTCAGCAGAGAGCGTATGCGTCCGGGTTCATACTGCTCATCATAGTCCTGTCATTAAGCGTGGCCTCCAGACTCTTGACAAGGCGAGCCGCGGCATACGTGATCAAGTGAAGGTGGAACGGCTGTCCAAGACGCACATTAGCGTTCAGAAATTGAATGTATTCTACGCCGGGCATCACGCCCTGAAGGACGTTACTGTGGACATCCCTGAGAAACAGATCACAGTCATCATCGGCCCCTCAGGCTGTGGAAAGACGACTCTCCTGAAGAGCCTTGACAGACTCATAGATCTCACCGACAACGTGCAAGTCACCGGAAGAATACTATTCGATGGGAACGATGTTCTCGACAAGCGAGCGGACATTCTCGACATCAGGAAGAGAATGGGCCTCATAGCTCAGACACCGAACCCCCTACCGATGTCAATTTACGATAACGTGGCTTATGGTCCGAGAATCCACGGAACGACCGACAAAAGAGAGCTGGGTCAGATAGTTGAACGCTGCTTGCAAGTCGCAAGCCTTTGGAACGAAGTCAAGGATAGGCTCAATGAACCTGCTTCAAAACTTTCCGCAGGGCAACAGCAGAGGCTCTGCTTAGCGAGGGCCTTGGCTGTTCGGCCCGGAGTTCTTCTGTGCGACGAACCCACATCGGCTCTTGATCCGATATCAGCAGGCCATATAGAAAGACAACTCTTTGCCCTCAAGCAAGACTACACAATAGTCTTCGTGACCCACACTCTCCGTCAGGCAAGAAGGCTTGCCGACTACGTGATCTTCCTCTATCTGGGTCAGTTGGTCGAGCACGGACCAACCGAAACCATCTTCTCTCACCCCAGCGACCCGAGGACAAAGGCATACATAGAAGGGGCGTTCGGCTGATCCTTGGCAGCGGATTGCTTCGCTGGTTTGCTGGGCTTGCAGAGGCCCGTCCACGTCGGAGTCAAGCAGCTTGCGGACGAAGTTGGTCCCTAGGGAGCCCGCTCCTCCTGTGACTGGAACCCGTGGATTCAGCCGTCCTCTCTATGTGGGTAGGGAAGCAGCTTTGCAAGCTTGCCGTTGAGCTCAAGTCTGACTCGGTTGAGGATGACCCTCCCCGCGATCACGTCTTCGAATAGGTCGATGGGATCGGTCGGGCAGTAGACGTCGGCCCTGCCCAACGATAGAACAGGTTTCCAATCACGGTCGACGATGTGACATTCGACGTCAAAGATCTCGCAGCTGACGCTGCGGCCTGCCGCCTGCAGCGAGGCGGTTCTGACCGGTCTCGCTCCTTCAAGGAACTCTGCTAGATTCAAGTTTGCATAGATGCTAGCGTCGAAACCAGTGTCAATTACCGACTCTCCAACCAACCCTTTTCTCAGGTCTTTTCTGACGATCAGCAGGTTCATGACGGGAATGTCCGGCACCCTTGAGCCGTCTGCGAGAATCCCGTCTTCCTTATACGGGTAGTTTGTCGAGCTCAATGATGCGCCACGACCCCACGCGTGCTTTCCTCAGTCTTAGAGAAGGTCCCATTAGGCGACTTCGACCCTTCAGCTTCCACAAGACCGCGGGGTGAATGGGTGGTTCCGCGGGCGACGGTGCGTGTTCACCCAAGTGCTGCTCCAACGCCGTAGCGACTATCCGCGAGACCTTGAGCCCGCTTTCGTGAGAGGCGCGCTTGAGTCTTTCCACCAGATCTTGAGGAAGACTAACCGTCAGCCTTTGCAAGGAGTCCGCCGAAGAAAGGTATGATTTTTCATACTTTTAAGCATTCAGACCCGCGAAACTACGCTTGACCCGTCATCACGGCTTCATCTGTGTTTGGTTGGACGTCGCATACATCGTTGCGCGAGCCCTGATCGCGCCGATGCCGGCCGCGTTTGAGAGACTCGCTTTTCCAGTCAGACTGGAGTAGACGCGAGATCAGATCCGCTCTATCCTTCAAGCCTTCTTTGAACTCGCGGCTGAGCTCTTGAGGGCTTGAACTAGGGCAGGGCAAGCTTCGTGTGCCTTTCGAGCACCTGATCGGTCACATAGCCGAACGTGTCATATGAGGATGGATTCAAACGCAACATCGACTGGTATCGGTCACATAAGGGTCTGGAATACGTGGGGGGTAACCTGCCCAGAGTTCTCATGGAACGGTAACCCGTTCGCGGCCGGAGTGTTGATTTTCGTTGGAGCCAAGTTAGAACAAGTAGAGGGGTAAAGGTTTGATTTGTCGGCTCATCGGGTCGATTTGCAGACCTAGCTGCTCCAGCGTTGTGAGCCCAATCTTTTGTCCGTCTTCTCCTTTGCCGGGAGAAGGAGTGATAGTAATGAATGGCTGAGAATCACCGTCTTACGGGAACAGAAGACCTGAATTGATATCCATCCATCATCTCACTTCTGAATGGTAGATGTCTCTACAAGTCCATCAACGGTGTGTCTGAGCCTTTTTCCTTCACTTTCGTATTGCGCGTTAAGGTACTTGTACTCAACCCGGCTCTCTTTCACCGTTCTTGCAAGAACTCGGAGAAGCTCCTGTTTGGGGTCGAAGCTTTCAGCAAGTTCTTTCAGGAGTCCTTCTTTCCAGTCAGAGTAGAGTAAGAGCGCGAGCAAGTCTACTCTGTCCTTGACCCCCCTCTCGCTTTTCCATCTCCCTCTCGCGGCCTGCGACTTCAGGAGCAGTAAGACCTCCGGAAGTGCGACATCGTGCCCTTCGATGTCTGTGTACCACTTCTTCTCGAACAGTGAGGTGACTGGTATGACGAGGTTCGATTGGAATGGGGTGTAGATGTCCACTTCGACATCGCCAAGCTTCGCCTCAAACTTTCGAAGTCGAAGGTTCCTTTTTACGAATACGTTCTCCTTCTGCAGCTCGCCTTGGAGGCTGTAGAAGTTGTTCTGGTCGATGCACAGGTCGATGTCTCTGCTCTTGAGTCGGCGGGTCCAGAAGTAGACCGCCCAGCCGCCGATCAGGACGAAGGAGGACATCTCGCGAAGATGAGCAAGTACAGCCCAGGATCTGTCGACGACTGCATCATGCCACAACGTGGTCCCCTACCAGAGCGCCAAGTCCGGGAATGAGGCGGTGATGTCCCTCAGAAACGGTTGAGCCTCCGGCCCGTTGGCCGCGTAGGTGTCCACGTAGATCTGAGGAACGCATGCGACGCCGCCGGATGACGTTCTGACTAGGTGGGACCCTAGCCCGTCGAGTGCGAAGACGTTGGGGTTGGTCTTGCGGATCATGTCTTGCCGAAACTTCATCCAAGCCTCGAATTGTGGCTTGTCTGTTACGTAGAAGTGGACTCTCCCGTAGTCGGCTGGTCTCCTCTTCGCGTGTGCGGCCCAACCGGAGAATGCTGTCAAAATCACGTTCGGTGGCAGGTCCCTCTCGATGCGCGTGAGGTCATCCATCCGAAATGATCTCCATACGTCGGCTTGCAAATACCGTTCCGTTGCCCAAAGGTTGAGTATCCGTCCAGGTGAGAGCACGCGCAGCCCTCTTGGGCCCGCCTCCACACACCATGCCCTCTCCAGTTTCCGCACCACCTTGTTCGTCATACCAATCGAGACGCCCGTGGCCTCGGCGATCAGCCTCTGTTGAACCGTGTCTTGCCCTCTCATGGAAGTAAGCAAGATTTCGCGGTACACGGCCTCAAACTTGCGCAAAGGAGCTCGTTTCACTCTCGAAGCTGGCTCTATATAAGGAATTCGCTGAATGGTGAAACGCTTCCACAAGATACGACTCGCAGCACTCAGTCCACCAGTCGGCGCCACCACCATTCATTGGACCTGTACCAGTCGATCGTCTTCTCGAGCCCGTCCTCGAACGGGACTTGGGGTCTCCAACCTAGGTGATGAATCTTCTCGCAATCTAGGGAGTACCTGAAGTCGTGGCCTGGACGGTCGGGGACGTGCTCTATCATCGTCTCAGGAAGCGACAGACGCCGGAGGATCTGGGCGGCAATCCCGATGTTCTCTCTCTCGTTGCCTCCTGCGATGTTGTAGATCTGCCCCTTCTCACCCTTCTCCAGAACAAACTGAGTGGCTCGGCAGTTATCCTCTACGAAGATCCAGTCCCTTACGTTCTTTCCCGAGCCGTAGATCGGGAGAGGTTTTCCGCGGAGCGCGCTCGTGATTAGTCTCGGTATGAGCTTCTCGGGATGCTGATTCGGGCCATAATTGTTCGTGCTTCGAGTCACGGTCACGTCAAGCCCGTACGTGACATAGTAAGCGTTGACGAGGAGGTCCGCGGCGGCCTTGCTAGCCGAGTACGGACTAGAAGGGTTGAGCAGATCCGTCTCCCTGAACGATCCCTCCGCGCGACTGCCGTAGACCTCGTCTGTGCTGATCTGCTCGAACCGCACGCGCACCTTGCGGCATGCTTCGAGGAGGACCTGCGTTCCAAGAACGTTCGTCTCAACGAACGTCCGCGGCGTCTGGATGCTGCGGTCGACATGCGACTCGGCCGCAAAATTCACCACCGCATCGACCTTGCCAACAAGCGAGTCCGCAAGCTTGCGGTTTCTGATGTCCCCTTTCACAAACCTGTGTCGCGTGTCCCCGCGTAGGTCTTTGATGTTCCTCAGGTTTCCGGCGTAAGTGAGCTTGTCGAGGTTGATCACCCTGTAGCTCGTCTCGTTGAGCAGGTAGCGGACGAAGTTGCTGCCTATGAAACCTGCCCCACCTGTGACGAGGATCATGTCCATGCGACCACCCTCATGTTGTCTAGTCTAGGGTGTCTTTCGAGAGGCGGGCCTCAACGTCAGCTCTTGCCAGGCAAGGAGGTTTGAGGGTCCGTCTACAGGACGCGCATAGATCTCGAACGTTCATTTGAATCCCACGTCGGCCCCTGTTGAATCGTCGTGTGGACAGCGGTTCACGGTTGCAAAGAGCCGGCCAGCCATTCGCCCATGGCTCGCTCGTCGTGGCCTATCTTTGTCACTATTGCATGTCGAGGTCTCGGTTTCAGCGATCCTATTGCTGTTCTCGCAGTGTTGAGGTCATTATAGGCGCCCACCAGTTGGCCTCCTGCTATCACGACGAATCTCTCTTTGTATTGCTTCTGTAGCTCAGCATAGTTTGCTTCGTAGAACCCGTTGTTCCGATCCGCCTCCGTCGAAACAAGCGTTTCTTGTTGCCTGTTGAGCCAAAGGTTCGCAGCCCCGTTGAACACCTCTGCCAGGGTGAGGCCGCGACGAGCCGCCTCCGCCTTCAGGTTCCGAAGAACCTTCTGGTCCAGCTTCTTTACGACCAGTGTCAACTAGTTCACCTTGTTAATCTCGACTCTCTCTCGTAATAAGCATAGGAGCCTCAAAGCCCTCGACTCCGTTCTCGACAAGCCCGCACATCCATGCTTCCAGTCCAAGCAGACTCGAAGTTGTCTTGGCCTTCTCTTGCTCAAATAGTCTGGACTTTTCCCATTCTGTGCCAGTGAGGGGGGTCGTAGGATGATCCTATCCATGCTTCAGACCGGGGGCGAGGCCCCAATCGTATGGGATCTGTTTCGTGTCAGGTGGAAGCCTGAACTCGTCAGGCTCCTTGTAGTTGTACGTCTCAGTTGGGACGTTTATCACGTAGGCCGTTTCTCCTCCGATCGCCTTGAAGCCATGATACACGAGCGGCGGAATCTTCACGAGTAGAGGACTTCGGTCTCCTGCGAAGACTTCGTGGGTCTGCTTGAATGTGGGAGAAGACTTCCGCGAGTCGTAGAGGGCAAGCTTCAACATTCCTTTGACGCACACCATGTGATCCGTCTGCCTCTTGTGATAGTGCCACGCTTTCACGACGCCAGGGTACACTGTTGTTAAGTAGACTTGGCCAAACTTCTGGAAGACATCCCAATCGGATCTTAACAGTTCGACGAGCCACCCACGCTCATCGGCCAGAAGCTTCAGTTCGCGAACAACGACGCCGTCGATCAAGCGACCCGTGACCTCACTCTGACATAGAGCATCAGCCCAAGTTTATTATCAGTTTTCGCTATCTCCATCACTGCGGTGTGAAAGGGACGCCGAGCCAAAAGGTCATTGTCACGGGGAGCACCGGTCTACTCGGAAGGAGCCTTGTGAAGGTGCTGAAGGATCGCCACGATGTTGTCAGAATGAGTAGACAGGCAGCGGGAGGTCACAATGAGATCGCGGTCGACATAGTGCAAGAGCACGAGACGGTTGAATCAATTGTCAAGGTAGGCCCTCATGTCGTTGTTCATGCGGCAGCACAGACAAACGTAGATCAGTGCGAGACTGAGAGAGCTCTTGCTCGGCGGATCAACGTAGAGGGGACCGCCAATGTTGCGGAGGGTTGTGCGAGGGCAAGGGCC
>CAYMZN010000029.1:0-15613 GCA_964394935.1 uncultured Candidatus Bathyarchaeia archaeon
CGACGACCTTGGCTCCTTCTCGGAAGAAGACCGTGGCAATACCCTTCCCAATCCCCTTGCCTGCGCCGGTGACAATAGCGATTTTGTCTTTGAGTTTCATGGTTTGGTCTCCATCGCGCCGACCAATAAGTTCAACCTAGGACTTCAAAGTCTTCTTCTACTCCGACTCGTGCTCCTTTCAGACTAAGTTCGGCGTGTGCCTGTCCCAGGAGCCGACGGCAGTTCTCTTGTAGGCTGCCGTCCTTAAGCAAGCCCCAGCCAAACGGAATCACCTCAGCTCAGTCAGGCAGAACTCGGCGTACGGACTTGCTCCCCCGCTTGACATGATCGACAAGAACGTGGGGTCGCCTCGCGGATCTACACGCGAGTTCGTCGATGAGATAGAAACAAACCTTGTCCGCTACTCCGAACTGGACTACATCGAAGCAGGCTTCAGAAGGCAGAATCGGCCAGCCTGAAGACGTGGTAAACGCAGATGTATACCTGGCCTCAGAAGATTCATCTCTTGTGACTGGCTCGGCGCTTGTCGTCGATGGCGGTGCCCTAGCTGCCTAGGCCGTAGGCAATTCATTCACCGTAGCCCGAACCGTTCTCGCGCGTTCCAGGGCTTCCTTACGGAACGTAGGCTATCGCATCCAATTCAAGCAGAAGTTTCTTCACCGGAGGAATGGCCTGGACTGTTGTCCTAGCAGGCGGCTTATCCCTGAAGTAATCTCTGTAGACCTCATTCATGGTTTTGTAGTACTTTGCGTCTCTAAGAAAGACCGTGGTTCTCACGACGTGCTCTAATCCTATGCCGGCGGCAGCCAACACAGCCTCTAGGTTCTCAATCGCTTGCTTCGTCTGAGCTCGGATCCCTCCGGGGATCATCTTTCCAGTTTTCGGGTCAATTCCAACCTGTCCCGCCACGAAGACGAAAGGCCCCACTCTTATTGCTTGAGAGTAGGGCGCAACTGGTGCCGAAGCATCGGAAGTACTGACGACTATCTTCTCCATTGCCATCACTCATGTGAATGGTTCCTTGCAACGCAATTTAAGGCTGTGCAGAGGCGCTCTTCCAAGATTAGGCTTGAAGTATGTGAAGCCCTGAGGCCGCGTCGTAGCCGCGCTTCAACTTGACACCTTCCATCGGAAAGATCACGAGTTCTGCTCGGACATAGATTCTGCAACCAGTTAGCACGTGGCCGCCATAGACTCTTCCTTCAGCATCGGCAGCCGTCATATGCGCATGGATCACAAGTCGCCCATCTTCATCTGCCAAGCTTCCGATGCAAGAAGTTATCTCGAGTTGACGCTCAACATCGATGGGTTCGAAACGGCCTTCCTCGGAATAGAATCCAAAACGGGCTTTATCGAGTGCCCCGATGAGGAAAAAGACACCTGAGCGAGCGTCTGCTTTGGTGGCAGCGTTTTCTATTGCTGTTAGGAGGTCCTCGCCGTGTAGCAGTCCGCAGACTACTATACTTCCGCAATTCGCTCGTATCATGTTCAGCCATCTCTGTGGGCTACTCTGGCGACGCTTGGCACTTAAGAGCTCTCAGGCCTTGGCAAGGCAAGTCTGAAGACACAAGGGTGCAAAACCCTTTTCACGCCCAGTACCTTCTGGTCACCTGCAGGGCCTGGAGCTCAGTCACATTACTTTCGCTTACCTTCAGATGTTATAGCTTGCAAGCCATTTCAGGAGTTCGGAAAAGTTTAGGTAGGTTCGTTTCTTGCTCTAGGATGGGCCCGTAGCTCAGTCAGATCCTCCGAGTTTGGATCCTGAAAAGGTAGAGCACCGGAGAAGTGCGTTCGGTGAAGCTTTTACCTGAACGGAGGAGACCCGGGGGTCCCGGGTTCAATTCCCGGCGGGCCCGCCAAGAGTCTCTGGTAGTCAGTACTAGTCACCGGCAGTCAGTTGCCTGACCGCATCTGCTTTCCTTTGAACTGACGCGCATCGCATAGGTTCCCGGGTTATGATGAAGAAAGCCGTGCGGCGGTCACTCAGTGGGTCCCGAGCGTAACAAGCGTTTACTGGATCTCGGGGCCCAATTCTTCTATAATTGGGCTCACGCAATTCTATTCTGCAATATCCAAGACCCCTTGGCATACCGTCAAATAGGTGTTAGTAGGCGAGAGTACCTGAGCTAGGTTGGAAAGGTCCGAAATCATCAGAACATTACAAGGCCTAGCTCCCAACGATCACGTCGTGCTATTCTACTCCAATATTGATACGAAACGCGAGCTCGTCTTTCCGTTCCTCCAAGAAGCGCTCCAGAAACAAGGAGCCGCGGTCTACGTGACTGAGCACGAGCCATTCGACGAGGTGAGAGATGCCATGAGCCGCTGGGGAATCAACGTGGATAGGCACCAGTCCGACCGTTCTCTGGCAGTAGCCGACTATCAAGCGCTCACGACGGCAGAAGGGCGACTGAACGAGCTCAAGACGAGCCAATTGCTGAGGGATATTATGGAACTGCTCGTGAAACGAGGAGGACCCGTCAGAGTGGTGGCGGACCCGACGTTGCTTGTCAAACGCGGAATGGTTGACGAGATCGTCAAGAGAGAGCGAGCTCTCGGGAGACGGCTCGAACTGCCCTTCACGATAGTCTGCTCCTATGAAGACACAATAGCTGACACAAAGGAAGGCGAGTTTCTGATCGAGATGTTGCGAACACACAACCACGCAATATTCCCAGGCATAGCTTTGCTATTAGCATGAAAGCGCAACAACTGTCGGTCAACGGTGCAAGTCTCTGGGCTTCAGTAACGCGACAAGCTTGGAATAGGCGCATTGGCCGGGGTCGACCCACGGCTGAACCCCGCGAAGGTCGTTTGGTGTTTATCGATCCCAAGGTCGCCTACGGGCAAGCTCAGACGCGGTGACAACTCGGCCACACCCAATGCATTCGCTAAATCTTCTATGGTCATATCTAGTGAAACGTCTTTTACAGTCTGTCTATCGTGAAAGTTTGTCCGCGTTGTGCGACCCAAAACTCGGACACGGCCAGTTATTGTATGTCATGTGGTAGCTACTTTTTCTATGCACATACTCAGGCCGTGGAGCTCAAGAAGCCGACGCGTAGAGAATTGGAGGACTTTCTGCGAGAGGATCCCACCAACGAGATCCATTATGCGTTTGAGAAGCAAAAACTGATCTTCAGACTGATGGCGAACACAGCAAGGAAGCATATCAGAGCTGCTCTTGTAGTCGTTGAGTACGAATTTGGATGGGTGGATCTGTTCTATGAACGGGTCGCCAACTTTATGGTAGGTGCCCAACTAGATGACGGACGCAGAGTATATTTCAGCGTGGAAAGTGACACACTCTATAATTCAGCCGAGGAATTGATCAACAGCTGGGAAGGGGTTTCGCAGGTCAGGCTTCATGACGAGATGTGGTACTGGTTTTCGTAGTAAGTGTGTATAGTCGAAGGTGGCTCATGAAGTACTGCGAACGTTGCGGTCAAGCGCTGCTGGCGAGCTTGTCGATATGCTCATCGGCACTTTGAGTTGTCTGGACGCGACCTCGAATCACAACTTTGTCGTGCGGGTTGTTTTCATCGGCTACGGAAATCGCGACACGCGGCTCTCTAGCCAAGTTTCTTTGTTTCAGTTATCTTCAGCAGTGTTCACTAGGATTATGTCGCCCTCTCGGTCAATCGACACAGGCGTTACATGGGGCCTCCATCTGGCATGATGGTGGCGAGGTACGCAAGTTGCTGCCCTCAATCAATCTGATCGCTTTTGAGTCAGTCTGGTGGGCAAGTCCATCAAATCCGATTAGATTGCTTTCATAAGGACGCAAGATCTGTTTTGGTAGGAAGTTTTTCCGCATGACAACATCATAGCATTGTTTTCGGATTTCTACCGTGGCAGTTCTCAGAGTTGCCCCCAGTGTTTGGTGGGAGATTTGTCTTCTGTCGATTCCGAGTAGCATCTAGCAAGAAAAGCCAAAGGTTCATTTACGTCACCATCAGCACGATATCCCTGATGCAAGGTGCCAAGAAGAAAGACCTCCGATTCGATAGCACGGGTATTGGCTTCAGCCGAAAACCTAAGGAACAGAATAGACGCTCTGTCAGCCGAAATATTGGATGCAACCAGAGATCTAGCCTTGGCCATAGTAACCATGCCCGCAAAGAGACGGGGTCGCCCACCCGGCAAGCGGGGGCGTCCACGTGGAAGGCCAAGGAAGGTTGGAAGACCCCCGAAGATGGCGCCGGGGATACCGACTTAGGCGACTTGCTTGGGTCAAGTCTACGCCTGTTATCTTTGCAACATTTCTCTGCCTGCCCCGTAGTTCGCACCGTTTAGCCTTCCAGGGCATGCGATCCCAGAGGGAGTGCTAGGTCCCACGCTGCGCGAACCGGCCTGCAGGCCAGGGACCAAGAAACTAGCTTCATCGCGGTCTCCCGAGTATTCCTGCTCTACGTTCTCAGATTTGCACGATCCATTCCCCATGGCTCAGATAGAGGGGACCGAAGAGAAAAAAAGAGAAAAGGGGGAAGAAACTCTCTACAGCGCCTCTTGGGGGCGCAATCTACTTCTTCTGCTTCTTTTTCCTCTTCTTCGGCATCCTTATTTCGGCTCCGGAGCGTTTCCCGGCCATAAATCGAGAACGCGCTTGCCACTATACTTGTCGGGGCAACAAGCATTTAAATTTGCTCTTCCGGGGAAGTGGGGTGAGCCGCAGGGTTGTTTGGCGGCTTTTGGGACTTTTTTGCGCGAGAAGCACTCCAATCGGGGCAGTGGTGCCTTTGGTGAACGTTGAAGCGCGCCACTACTAGCTAAGCCTCGGCTCGCCCCGACATGCAGAGAGTGCTTTTGAATCTTCTCTAGTAAGCCGACCTGTGTGGGTGATATGGTCCGATCGTATCGAATGAAATCGGATCAGATGATCAAGTCGTTGGAAGAAGCCTGCCGTACTTCGCTTCGAGTCTCCGGACTAGACGGGTCATCCCTTTCGGCTCGAAGCTCAGGACGACTAGGAAATCGCCAACGTAGAAGGCTAGGAGATGGACCCGCTCATATGAGACAGTAACCGAGTTGAGATTTCCAGACTTGCCGACAAGGCCTCTCCAAAAGAGCCCCATTATCGTTGGAAACTCCTTCAAGGTCATCTCGTCTGTGGCGGGGTCCGTGAGGCTCTCGACCCCAGGCCGCTGGACATTTTGCAGTATGTGCCCGCTTTGATCTACGATTCCGACCCAGCGTATGCCTTCGTCCAACCGGAACAGTTCTTCAACAAGGTCCTTCGCATTCATGACTGGAACCCGAAACCATAGAGGCGTCGAGTAATTAACGATGTGGCACAGGGGCTCAGCATTTCAGACGGTTCAGGATGCCTCTCCGCATCAACTTCATGCAACCCATAATAATGCGCCAACACGTGAATCTCGCTCTCGGGTGAGAATTCATGATGGAGGACACCCGAAGGAATGCTCGCAGGCTGCTCGAGAAGGCGGTCGACTTCCATGGCCATCTTGGTCCGTTCCTTATATTAGGAATCCGGATGGGACTGATCGCCCAGTCTCTCTTGAAACCGCAGGGTCAGAACGACATGACCGTGGTCATGCTTGTCAAGCCCGATCCTCCTGAGTCTTGTACAGTCGATGGAGTTCAGGTCGCGTCGGGTTGCACGCTTGGTAAAGGGACGATTGACATCTCAGAAGCGTCTGATCGTATTGTCGGGAAATTCCGTGCTAGGAATGGGCGATGCACAATAGCCGTGGCAACTCAAGTGCTCAATGAGCTCAAAGACGGGGTAGTGAGGGCCCTGGACGAAGCGATTCTCCAGATGGCCGAGGATGTAATGGCGCGCTCGGATGCGGAGCTGTTCGAGGTTACCCTAGATGCTTAGCTCCTCGGGTCGGAATGAACAGTCATCAGGTTGGACTCGGTTGGAATCGAATCTCCCGTGTGCTTCCCTCACCTACTCCTCTGGCGTTGAGGAACGCCAAGGTTGAAAGACGGTAGTCCAAGACGAGCATGTTGAGCCTCTCATGCTCTTTCAGGTCGATGGACCCGCGCTTGATTAGGTACTTGCATGCCATCATCATCATGTCATACCGTCCCACTCTAAGCGTCTCTCTGATATCTGACTCATTCTTCCTGAGATAATCGAGAAGCCTCTCATAGTCCAGCTTGATGCTCCTTGGTCCGAAGTCGATTCGCTTCCACAGCCTATTCAAGATTGGCTGACTTGCGTTCGCTCCCAAGTCGAGCTGATGCACGATATTCTGCGACAACGCCCCGTTGTCAGGATTCGTGCAGTCGCTTTGCAGGTCAACTCCCCCCTCAAGAAAGATGCTACTGAATGCGTCCCAGTCATCAAGCCGAACGTAGATGGAATCTCCGGCCCCACTTAGATATGACCACGGAAACCCGTCCCGGCCGAACGCCCACTCGTATATGTAGGTCCTTTCTGTGGAGCCGAGGGGTCTAGTCACATGGGCATACTTGTAGAAGCCTTTCTTGAAGAAGTAGTCCTCCAGCTTCTTGATCAGCATGTGCCTAAGGAACATTTCATGTCCTATATTGGGAGCGTTGCTAAACTCGTTTCTCCGAGCGACCGCTATCGCCTGATATGTATCGACAGTTCCGCCAATTCCGGGGAATCTAGTCCGCAGCTCTACGTCGACACGAGCCTCGCTCCCGATTCCGCCCTCATGAATGAATTCGACACCTTCTTCCGAATCGACTTCAGGTTTCTCCGATCCGGACATAGGGAAGCCCCGTTGAGACAGACAATCAGATGCAACGGTAGTAAAAAAGGATGAACGGTCGACGTGCTAGTGTCGAAACATCTCGCATGGTCTAAGTTGCAACTTCCTGGCGTACTTTCTTGAGACCTGCTCGCATTACGTTGATGATCCTTTCGGCCCTTTCAAGATCGTTAAATGGCATGATGATCTATTGGAGGGCATTCCTGAGAAGACCTGTGTTCTCCGGAACGCCGCGCCGGCTACTTCTCGGGCGCCCTTTCTCATTTGAAGAGACGTGCAGAATGATTCCGCTCTTCCCGGCTATTCTTTGCGCTTCTCAGTAGGCTGGTCTCTTTCTTGTTGCTTCTTCAAAGGTGAAGCTACCTGCCGTCTCCTGAAGAGGACGAATATCAGTGCAAAGCCGAGTGCCGCTGCCACTATCATGAGAACGTAGGTGATGAGCCTGTAGTTGCCAAGCTCCAGCGTTGTCGAGTTGTAGTCTGATTGAAGCTGCTTGTACTTTGAAACCGTCTGATCGTAGTCTGCTCTGAGTGAGTCATACTTGGAAGAGAGCTCATTGTGCTTGGCAACTAGTTCATCGTACTTCTGGCGCAACTGCTCGTGCTTCTTGACCAGCTCCTCGTATTCGGGAGTCGTGGCCAACACGTAGGTGAGCGGCAGTGTCTGCTGCGATGACTTCTGTGTGACAACATACGATGGCTCGTATACGTAGTAGTAGACTGTGTAGTTGTAGTTGTACGGATACGGCGGATAGTACGGGTAATATGGCCAGTAATAATACCGTGGCAAATAGTAGGGCGAGTAGTAGCTGGTTGTCTCTTCCCAAACTTCAGTAACGGTTCCGATCATAGCGGCACGTTGGGCGTTCGTCGGTACCACCACTGCAAGCGAGGTCTGCCAAGTGTCGCCAGAACGGACCTTCTTATCCTTCACAACTTTCTCTGACGTAGTTTTCACGAGTTGCCTGTCGACGTACGAGAAGACTTCGATGGAGAAGCTGATCGCCTTCCCGCTCGATCTTGCGGTCGTGCTCACCGAAATAGTAACGGTCTCACCTGGGTCAGCGGACTCAGGGAAGGTGAATTGAACTGTCATGTGCTCAGTCGAGACGACGGATGTCATCTGTGCCGACGGTTTTGTTTGAGCAGGTGTTTCCGATATCGGTTCTACGGCTGGAAATGCGCTGTAGCTGTTCGGGTACGCCGCGTTGATCGCCGTGGGTGCCCACATCTGTATTCCTTGGATCGCCAGAAGTGACAGTACCAGGGCCGATGCGACCAGCTGCACCCAGGGTCTATCTGTTGGTCGAGTCCTGATGACTTTCATGCGTTCAGGATGCGGACACCACCGCCAAGACAAGAAACGTCTACCTTTCATCTTGACTCCTCCAGTATTACCTTGAACAGATTATCCGCCAGTTGAGATGGGCTTGTCTTGGCCTTGTCTCGGGGCAATGAGATTCCGCGCTCTTCGCTCTCCTTTATGAGAGTCTGTCTGCAGCTCTCGAGTTTTGTGCACTCGGAGCAATCTCCCTCACCCTTGTACCAGACCTGGACTCCGTTGGCTACCGAGAATGTGACGAGGGCATCTGTCTTCCAGGTGGGACTGTACCCCAGGAGGAATCCTTCTTCTAGGCCAATTCGGCGAATGTCAAGTCTATGGAGCTGCGCCGTATCTGTTAGTGCCCTGTAGATCTTGGCATCTATCGCGTTGAAAGTCTTGTTCGTTGTCTGCGGAGTAACACCGACTTTTCGCGAGACCTCCGCTTGGGTCAGCCCCTGCCTACGAAGGCTCCAGAACGTGAGTTGTTTGGGAGTAAGGTATCCTGATCTGATCAACGCGTAGCCCGACCTAGGCATATGTAAGCCTAGAGACACCTATAACGCTTCTCCCACACTGCTACCACTTCTCCCGAGGAACTTCCTCTGACACATCGCATTCCCGTTTGCAGTCCGCCGCCTACATCTGCAACTGGATCGACAAGCCTTTAAGTGCGATTTGGGTGCAGGGAGCGTTGGCGAAGGAGTTGGCACTCGTAGGGTATGAGTGGCTCATCGTGTTGGCGATCATAGTGGTCCTGTTTGTCTGGGGACCGCAGAAACTCCCTGAATTCGCCAGGTCCATAGGGCTGGCGCGGAAAGAGATCGAGAAAGCATACAAGGAAGCGTCGAGTCCAACGCCGCCAGCTCCGGAGAAGGATGCCCTGATCGAGACCGCAAAAAAGCTGGGCATTTCGACAGAAGGAAAAACTAGAGAGCAAATCTCAGACGAGATAGTGAAGGCCAAGAGTTCCACCTAGTCGTCCTGCGCCGGGAAATTGTGCTTATCCGCACCGTGCCATAGTTCATTTATGCCTCTCCCCAAGAGTTGAGTCCCGTCTCTAAGGGAGGGGCGCATGTACGCCGGAACAGGAGAAGGCCAACGGCGCAGTGATGTCCTTCTGGGATCACGCAACCGAACTGGCGAAGCGCCTAAAGGTTGTGATGTACGTCCTAATCCTTGGCACGATTCTGTTCATGGTGCTTCCTTCCAACCTAGACTTTCTTAGCAAACCCTTCGAATTCTATGACCCGCTTGTAGCTTTGATTCTGCGCGTGATACGGGCACAGGTACTGCCGCCGAACGTAAGGCTCATCGGCTACGAGCTGACTGCTCCTCTGGAGCTTTATCTCATTGCGTCGTTCGTCTTTGGATTTGCTGTGACGATTCCTGTACTCGCATACGAGGTTTATCGGTTTGTTGACCCCGCGCTGTACCCACATGAACGCAGCGCGGTTTACCCATTCGTCTTATCCTTCACAACACTATTCGTGGTAGGGGCCGCCTTCGGCTATAGAATCCTAACACCCTTCACCATTTGGGCGCTATTCCCGTTCTTCACCGCCGTAGGCGCGGAGCAAATTGTCTCGATCATGGACTTCTACAACATGGTTTTCGTCTCCACTGTTCTCAGCGGGCTCGTCTTCACATGGCCGGTGTTCTTTGTTCTTCTCGCCAGATTTGGCCTTGTTCAGTCCTCTATGATTCGCAACCGCCGAAAGTACGTCTACGCAGCTATGTATATTGTCACTGCTATCGTCACTCCGGATGGCGGGCCGCTGGCAGATATCATATTGTTCTTGCCAATGGTCCTGCTTACCGAGACCGCGATATATGTCGCGAGGCGGTATGAGAGGCCGAAGACGGAAACCAGCAAAGTGAACAGATGCAAGTTCTGCAATGCCGAAGTTGAACCAGGAAAGCCGTTCTGTGACAGCTGCGGAAAGGCGCAGGTCTGATCATTCTGACGCACCTGCGATCTTAGCAAGAGCTAAGTATGCTAGATCTCACTACGGTGCCGCTTGCTGATGGGAGGAGGTTTCATGGGAAGGTTTCGGTTCGTGGCGGGGGCGCTTGGAATAATCGCGGGCTTCTTTGTCTATCAGTATGGGTTCCTCCTAATATTGAATCTCTCCCAGAGTCTCTCTGACTGGAGTATGACCTTGTTTCCTTGGCTAGGACTGCTTGAAGTCAGAGTCATGGGCGCAGTGCTTCAGCTAGTTGGCGGCGTAATTGCTATCGTAGGCCTCTTGGTGTGTATCAGCTGGGTCGGATCTCAGCCAAGGGGGAAGCTGTTGCCAAGTGGACTACCCGGAACATCAGAGCCGGAAGCGCGCATTGTAGTGCCTTTGCAAAAATGCAGGTTCTGCGGGGCAGACATAGAACCTGACGCTGCCTTCTGTCCAAAGTGCCAGCGAGCCCAGGTGTAGGCTACCACACGTTGGCAAGAGAGTAATGCAAGCCGGCGGGTCCATCCCTAGTCAATTAAGGCGGATTCACTTCTCCGTATTCTTCGCCTCAATCGGTCTCGCGTATGTCTACCTGATCCCCGCCTTCGCCGAGGACTTGGGCGCGAGCTACTTGGAACTGGGTTTCATCGGTACGGTTCGTTCCGTGCCCTACATGTTCTTGCCGGTGATCGTCGGATATCTCGGAGACAGATTCGAGAGACGTCTCCTCTACTTGACGAGCATATTCCTCGCAGGCTCAGCAATCTTGGTCCTTGCTGCGGCACAAACAATTCAGGGCATAATTATGGTGCAAGTGCTTTTGGGGATCGGTTTCTCGTTGTTCTGGCCACTATCGGAGGCTATGGTCTCTGAGGCCGCTCCGTTGCGCAGACGCACTGCGGTGATGGGAACATATGGAGTTGCCTGGGCCTCTGGCTTCCTGATCGGCCCGCTCCTAGGAGGGCTCATTGCCGATGCCGCCGGATTTCAGATCGCCTTCCTCGTCGCCGGAATAGTCGTTTTGGTTACTGCGGGAGTTTCGCTCGCATTGATTCGCGGGACAGGAAAAACACGAAGTCACAGCATCGAGGCTCTGAAACCAGAAGGGCAGCTGGTAAGGAAGCTCTTGCCTATACTAATTATTCAGATCCCCTACGGAATTGTGTTCGCCTTCATAGCTGCAATCTTTCCGGGATACGCGGCTCAGTCCGGACTCGCACCCTTCGAGGTTGGAGCACTTGTATCGGGCTTTGGGTTCGCAAGAATTGTCATGTTCTTGTTGGCCGGCAAATTTGAAAGAATAGGCGAGATGAAGAGCGCCGCTCTCGCATTCGTGGGTGTGGCAACTGTCATGATGCTCATCCCGCTGAATAGGAGTTTCTTGGCGCTGTTAGCAGATATGTGCCTAGTGGGAACTTTCATTGGAATAATCTATCCGCAAGCGGTCGGATACATATCCAAGCATTCCCCATCAGCGAACTTGGGATTCGCGATTGGGCTCTACGAAACAATTTTCGGGATCGGCTTCGCCGTCGGACCTATCACTTCTGGTTTTGTCGCTCAAGTCGCCGGTCCAGATCTCGCATATCTCGTTCTCGCAGTGATCGCGCTTTCAGCGATTCCTACACTGGTGTTGTCGAAAAGAAGTTATGCCAAGTGAATCCCGGCCGCGAGAGATTCGCGAGAAGTGCGCACCTGCGGGACGTGAGTTAGATTATTCATCTATTTTGCTTTTGTCGGGCCAGGAGCCTCGGCCTGCATCAAGGCCGATAGAGGTGAAGTGTCTGGCTCCGCATGTTGGACCCGCTCTTCTGCTCTTCGGACTAGTCAGGGTCGCTCTGGCCATGCTGGTTTCGGGCGGCCTCTTCTATCTACTCATCAAGCTTCAGGGCTTGGCTCACGCGATGACGAAGGCCAAGCAGACTGCGCATCAATCAGCTGGCTCTCAAAGACAACCCGCATCTGCAACAGCCCAGGATCACCTGACCAGATCTGGAGCCTCCCGTCTTTCCTTTTTTCCACAGGGTGCTTCTTCAGGATCGCATGAATCGTTCGATTCTGTTGGCTGCTTCGTCGATCACATCTATTGGTGGCAAGAACACGGTCCTAAAATGTCCCGCCCCATAGGTCTGATCGAATCCTGAACCGTTGACAACCAGGACCCCGGTCTTCTTTACGAGCTGAACTGCAAAGTCCCTGTCAGACTTCCATCGTTCACCCAACAGTATCTTGGGAAACAGGTAGAAGGCGCCTTTCGGCGTAGAGCAACTGAGTCCTTCTATAGATCGAAGCCTGCGGAGGAAATGATCTCTACGTTGCTTCAGAATACGTACCATCCTCGAAATATGTCCCTGTGCTCCTTTCAGAGCTCTCACGGCAGCATACTGGACTGGCGTCACTGCCGATAGCCGTATCCTGCTTTCTTTGGCGATCGCCTCCTTTAGCTCCTCCAGAGTGTTTGCTGGATCGTGGAAATACACGTAGCCAAGTCGCCAGCCCGTCATCACATAGGTCTTTGAGAAGCCGTTCAAGCCGACTACGGAGATGTCTTTGGCAATGGCAGCCATACTTGTGAACTTTGAATCATATACCAGCCGGTCGTAGATCTCGTCTGATGCGACAAGCAGTCTGTGCTCGGCGGCGATATCCAACATTCGTTTCAATGCCTTTTCGTCGTACAGCGACCCCGTGGGGTTGTTCGGATTGACGATTACTAGGGCACGGGTTCTCTCTGTTATCTTGTTGCGGAGGTCGTCCGCGTCTGGGAGCCAGTCATTTTCTTCAACGGTTTTGTATGCAATTGGTGTCCCCCCGAAGAACTTCACGAATGAAATGTAGGGTGGATAGGTGGGACCTGGGACCAATACCTCGTCTCCCGCTTGCACCAGGGCTCCGATTAGAAACTGGATTCCCTCGGAGATCCCCGAGGTTATTATCACGTCGTCACCCGAGATTGGCACCGAATTGACTTTCCTCTCTTTCTCAGCAACGGCTTCTCTGAGGGCTCGAAGGCCTTCTGAGGAAGCGTAGTAGTTGTGGCCAGCATCGGCGGCTTTTCCGAGAGCTTTTCTGATGTGAGCTGGAGTTTGGAAATCAAACTTGGCGGGGTCGCCGATATTGAGGTAGATCACTCTCTTGCCTGACTTCTCCACCTCTCTGGCAATTGCTAGCATGTCCCTGATCGCATATTCGATCCCGCGGGCCCGATCTGCAACACGCACTGTGCCCGAAATCACCGTTTCATGCCCTCAAGGAGGAACCGCGATGTTGTACTTGACAGTTTTGTCTCAGTACGACGGGTTTCAACTGATGAGCAAATCTAATTGAGCTGTTCTGCAGCTCATCAGGCGAACTCCGAAGTAGAGGGGAAGAGAAATACCCAATCAGAAAAGCCAAGGCGCCCGATTCCGCGCTGTAGTGATCATCTGTGGTCTGTTCTTTTTCGCATACTTGGGAAACTCTCTATGGCTGAGTCTATTCCCCAACTATCTCCTCCGACTCGGCCTCAATTCTCTACTAATCGGGGTGACGCTTACGCTATACAATGCGTCGCTTAGCCTTACCCTCTTACCCTCCGGCCGACTCTCGGACAGGCTAGGCAGACGACCGCCTATCGTAGCGGGATCATCGCTCCTCGCATTGAGCACTCTCTGGCTCAGCTTGAGTAATCAAGCGGAGACAACAGTTCTTGCCGTGATCGGTGAGGGAATAGGACTTGCCCTATTGATCCCTTCCGGAAATGCGCTGATCTCGGATGTCGTATCTGGTCGCAGCTCCGGGTTTGTATTCGCGACCTTTCAGATCGCAACACTCTCGGCTGCCGTCGCAGGATCATTCACAGCAGGTGCACTGGCGGAGAATGTGGGATTCTCAAGGATGTTCCTCCTGAGTGCAACGCTTGCAGGCGCGACTGCACTTCTCGGATACGTTATGATCCCTGAGACCCTAACGGGCAAGGTGGGCGGCTATGCGTCAGCGGTAAGCGAAAGTTTGCGCTCCTCGCTTGCAGGCACTGCAAGAGTGCTGCAGTCCAGTAGGGAGCTTATGCTTCTGACCGTTGCGTTGGTGATACACGTGATAGGGTTCTCTATGATTAACCCGTTCATCCCGCTCTTCGCCGAGAAGGGTATTCGCCTTGACATAGCCCAAGTAGGGATAATCATCAGTGTATGGAATGCTGGGATAGCGATTGCGCAGATTCCCTCCGGCCACCTAACAGACCGCTTCGGAGCAAGGCCGTTACTTCTAGCTCACTTTCTTCTCTCGAGCTTCAGTTGGGTGATCTATACATGGTCTTGGAACCTGGAATCCGGAATCGCGACCGTGTTTTTCTTCGGAATCGTAGGGGCTTTGGACATGCCTGCCAGGCGCACAATAATGATTGAGTACGCAACAGCCGAAGCAGGCAAAGCGACGATAATCGGCTCGCTAGACGCCATCACTGGTATGGTAGGGATAGTGGGACCTTTGATCGGCGGGTTCGTCTGGGCGCAAGTGGGCTACGCAGCGCCCTTTCATTCGGCCGGTCTCATCAACGCTTTCGCCTGCCTGCCCCTTCTTGCAATTATGGGGAGAAGGGCTCGGCAGAAGACCGGATCCTCATTACCTGAGGCTGCGCCGAAGTAGGTACAGCCCGTGTCAAGGAAGGAGGAACTTTGTCTAATTTGCCGGCAAGGGCAAAGCTCCGAGGGGAGATCATTTCCTGCACTCGTTGTCCAAGACTGGTGAAGTATCGTCAGAAGGTCGCTCGTGAGAAGAAGAAGCAGTACATGAGCTGGAAATACTGGGGCGCACCACTGCCCGGCTTCGGCGACATTTGGGCTCAGTTGGTGATAGTTGGGCTTGCGCCTGCAGCGCACGGTGGCAACCGGACTGGGCGCATGTTCACAGGTGACGGATCCGCTAGTTTTCTGATGAGAGCACTGCATGCAGCGGGATTTGCAAATCAGCCAACTTCCGAGCATGGGCGTGACGGTCTGAAGATGAGAAACGCGTTCTTGACCGCGGCGGTTCGTTGTCCCCCGCCACAGAACAAGCCCTTGCCAAGCGAGCTGGTGAACTGCAGCGAGTATCTCGATAGAGAGCTTGCGCTCCTATCGCGTAGGCGCGTGGTCCTAACACTCGGTCACGTCGCGTTCAAGAGCTACCTAGATCACGTCAAGAGAAAAGGAGCCTACATCCCACGCTTGATTTTCAAACATGGCCAAACCTACAGGCTCCCTGCAGGTTCTCCTACCTTAGTCGCCTCTTACCATCCCAGCAGACAGAACACTCAAACAGGAAGGCTGACCACGAAGATGATGGAGCAGGCTCTAGCAGCCGTGAAGAAAGTCCTCATAGATAGTCAACGCTGACCGAGCTGATCGGTTCTGAGACGCTTAGATCGCTTCGTGAGGGCGCCTTGTGTCATTTGAAGAATCACGTGTCGGTGTGCTGGCTCACAAGTCTTTTATAGAATTCAACTGAGGTCTGAGAGAAGACTCGCGTGGTCGGTATGGAACCCTCAAAGAAGCCACTGAACCTTTTGGTCAAGAAGCTGAACTCCGACATATGCATTAGACTTAAGAATGACATGGAGTATCGTGGCAAGATGATCGACTGCGACAGCCACATGAACATAATCTTGGACGGAGCGAC
>CAYMZN010000030.1:0-15325 GCA_964394935.1 uncultured Candidatus Bathyarchaeia archaeon
CTTCCCCCTGGTCGTGCGTCACGTAGATGAAAGTCGTGCCAACTTGTTTCTGGATCCTCTTGAGTTCAAGCTGCATGTGCTGCCTGATCTTCAAGTCGAGCGGGCCTAATGGTTCGTCTAGCAGGAGCACTCCCGGTTCTCTCACCATTGCTCGGGCAATGCCAACGCGTTGTTGCTGCCCGCCGCTCAACTGGTGGATCCTTCTATCTCCGAAGCCCGGAAGCCCGACGAGGTCGAGAGCTTCTTCCACTTTCTTACGTATCTCATGCTTCTTCATCCTCGCCATCTTGAGTCCGAAGGCTATGTTGTCAAAGACGCTCATGTGGGGGAAGAGCGCGAGGTGCTGAAAGACAATCCCGACGTTACGCTTGTAGGCAGGAATATCATTGGCGGCGACTTGACCGAGTTTCACAGTTCCCTCGTCAGGTTCTTCGAGGCCGGCGATGATCCTTAGAGTCGTGGTCTTGCCGCAGCCGCTGGGGCCCAAGAAAGAGTAGAACTCGTTCTTCTTGACACCGAGGGACACATGATCGACTGCGGTGACGGTGCCGAAACGTTTCACTACGTCAACAAGTTCCACTTCAAACATTCTGTAGCCCTGAGACAAAGCGAGACTCTGACGACATCGATCCGCAGCGCGCGGACATGGCGCTACCCAACAACCTCCAACCACACTTTCTGATACTTCTCCAGCTCTTCTTGGGTAGGGGGTTTGAGGGTCTCTAGTTTCTTGTACACGTCCTCGGGGATGTTGATCTCTGGATTATTCGCCATCTTCTCGTTCAAGAAAGGAAATGAGTCTTTGTTGGGATTTGCGTAGTATCTCACGTTTGATATTATAGCTATGACAGTCGGATCTAGGATGAAATTGATCCACATATGCCCGGCGACTGGATGGCGCGCGTTCTTGAGGACGGTCATGTTGTCGATCCAAACAGTGCACCCCTCATCTGGGATCGTGTATTTGATGTCCGGATTCTCATCTGCGGTATAGAATATGTCTCCGCTGTATGCCTGGGAGATCATGAATCGCCCACCTGCGAGCCCAGGCATATATTCGATGGCTCCTGTGTACTTCGCCAGGTGGGGCTTCTGCGCCAACAAGACCTCCTTTGCTTCGTTAAGGTGACTCTCGTCTGTATCGTTCAGAGAGTAGCCGAGATATTTCAGGGCTGCACCTATGGGCTCTCGCATCTCGTCAAGCATCGTGATAGTCTTCTCGTATTTCTGGAGTCTTTCGGGCTCGAACACATCAGCCCAGCTCGTGACCGGCTCTTCAACCTTTGCCGAATTCCATCCTACGCCGGTGGTTCCCCACAGGTAGGGAACTGAATACTTGTTCCCGGGATCATACACAGGGTTCTTGAATTTCTCATCGAGGTGAATGATGTTCGGCAATTGTGTGGTGTCGAGTTCAGCTAGCAGGGTGAGATCGATCATTTCCGGAACCATGTAGTCCGGCACCATAACGACATCGTAACCACTCTGACCAGTGGTGACCTTAGCCCTCATCTCGTCCGGGCTCTCAAAAGTGTCATAGACCACGGTAATTCCGGTGTTCATCTTGAAGACTTCGATCAGGTAGTCGTGGATGTACTCGCTCCACGTGTAGACCCTCACCTCACCTTCCGGCTGCACCGGAATCTTCTTCTTTAGATCCTCGAGTTCAGCTTTCAGACTCTCCTCCTGGCCGCGTGTCATCTCCGTTCCATAGTAGTTGCCAGCGAGCGCCCCGACTGCAGCCCCGATGGCAGCAGTGCCCCCCATCTTCACGAAGTTTCTTCGACTTGACTTGCTCAAAGAATGTCATCCTTCGCATGTACGACCAAGTTTGCTTATAGATTTGCCGACGATGATATTTTTCCTAAGAAATCGCGTTCTAGTAGAACTTCCGCGTCTCGGTGAAGTGTTCCTCGATCCTGATCTTTCTCTTGCCGACTTCCACGAAGAATGGCACAGGGTCAACAATGGCCTCGGGTGGAAAGACACCAGCCTTCTTGATCTTTTCCTTTGCTTGCCATTCCGAGACCACGGAGGGTGGAACCGAGGTGTCACGTGCTGATGATATTCCTCTCTCAGGGTCGTTCCATGTGATTATGTGATACGTGACTGTGGCCGGAGATTCCTTTCGAAGCCCAAAGACATCAATCCTAAACGCGTCATACTCGTACTCCTCGCGAGACGGCGGCTCGCCCCTAGATTTCGAGATGGCCCTCTGATACATTGCCGTCAAGAAGTCAAGAGGGGAAACGCGTGCCTCGCCTATCGCGATCTCTGTCATATCAGCGAATCCTAAATTCTTCAGAGTCTTGAAGGTCGCGAGATCTGTGCTTGGGAATCCGATGCGGAAGGTCACGTTGCGGCAACCTTTTCCAATGTACCTGCCCATAGTTGCTGGTTCAGAATGTTTGACAAAGTATGCGGTAATCTTGCCGATCGGATCTTGCATTGCAACTGTGGTCTCCCCGGAAAGCACTGGTTGCTTGACATGTTTCCCGTCCAGCCACATCACTGGTTCTTGGGTGAACTCGTCCATGACGGTCCGTATCGAGTAGCCAGGCCAACCCGGCTCCTTGACTGGCAGGGTGTTCCCCCAAGTGCAATAGATGTTGATGGTCTCGACCTTGTCGAGTTTCGCCGCTCCTGCAGCTCCGGCAATATTCGTCAACCCAGGCGTGCTACCCAGGCCTATCGTTGCGTTGATTCCCGCGCTCTTCCATTTCTCGTCAAGTTGAAGTTGCTTCAACGTAGTATCGAAGAGCCCACCCAGGTCAGTATAGTGAGCGCCAACTCGGATACATGCTTCCATGACGGATAGGTTGGTCTGATACCAAGCACAGTTCACAACTGTGTCGACCTTTTCCGCCTCCGCCAGCTTTGCCACATCACCTGTATTGCTCGCGTCAAGTTCTATGATCTTCACACGGTCGGCCAGTCTCAGATCCCACATCGCCTTCTTGACATTCGCAAGCTTCCGGCTCGCAGCTATCACTTCTGCCTTGTAGAACTCAACCAAGTCTTGGACTGTGTACGCTCCGATCTGTCCTGAAGCTCCAAGGACGAGCGTTTTCATCTGCTTGAGCCTCACCTACGACTACTCTTTCGGTAACTTCTGAACCTTACCTCTTTGAGTCGCCTGCGAGGGACTCAATCACAACGTGACCTTCTCGGCTCGAACCCGCAAGTCGAACTTTCTCGCTTCCTCAATGAAAGTCTCAGCATTCAAGCACTCCGGAACGATGACCCCTCGGTTCTCGATGCGCCCCTTGGCCAGCATGAGCGCGCAGGCGGCGGTGAGGGTTCCAGCCAAATAGGAGTTCGCGTTTGAACGATACTTCTCGTACGCTTCATCATGAGTCATCGTCACATACAATTTATGGAAGACTCGCTCGCCGGAGCTCTCTCCCGTGACCTCGACGAGGATGCCAGCGTTTGCTCGAATCTTCCCAGCGATCTGCGAGGGCGGAGGCAAGAGATGCAGGAGCAGGCTCAACGGACTGACTTTCACAGTCCCGATCTGCACCGGCTTTCGGTTCAGCAAGCCTAACCCTTGGAGGACTCTGATGGTGATTGTGTTCGTGTCCGTCGTGCTTGTTGGCTGTATCTTTGAGTCGATTAGCGAAGTAGAAGCTAGTTCTTGCTGCCGATTCCGCGTACACCGTCGCCGAAATTCTCAAGACTCAACGGTTTGGACAAGCTCCGCCGTGGATCCTGCGGCTTCACGGAGCGCTCCCTATCTTTGAGACGATCTCTCGAATGATCCTGAATGACATGCCCCAGATGGTGTGATTCGAATAGTTGTAGCAACCCATCGGGATCTTCTCGTCTCCAATCTGGACCGTGATGGACGAGACATTCTTCTGGTTCAAGAGGAATGACATTGGGATCCAGATGAGTTCCTTTGCCTCAAGGCTCGTCTTGGGATGAACTTGCTCCTCGAGCAGGAAGATGAACGGGGCTACGATCATTGGAACATTCTTTGGCTGCACGTTGCGTAGGCATCCCAAGAAGCTCTGCTTGCGCAGGTCGATCCCGACCTCTTCTAGAGCCTCTCGGGCGCCCGTGTCGAACAGTGAGCGATCCTGCCGATCGGCGTGACCGCCCGGAAAGGCCATCTGACCGGACCAAGGATCTTGAGGATTCTCGCGCCTTCTGATCATGAGCAACCACAGATCCCCCGCCTCTTCCTTGAGAAGAACCGCGACCGCTCCCCGGAGCCTCTTAGAATCGGAGGGGAAAGGCTCCTGCTGGTGTGCGAGAGATCGTCTCAGTGTTTCCAGCATGGATTGAGCGGAAGTGTTTCTCGTTGACGTGGAAGACGCCGTCTACATCACCATGCTTTCGGACGTATGACCCATCGAATTCTCGGTCAAGCAAGTAACATGTCTGTGCCCGAATGACTTAATATCCCTGCTTCTCGCCTTCCTTCAAGGGATCCGCAATCGCAGCTTGGCTATATTCCATAGTCAGCGTCATTCTGATCAGTCTTGTCTCTCTGATTGGGGTCTTCACCCTTTTCTTGAAGGCAGATCGACTGGCAAAGATAACGCTCTTTCTCGTCAGCTTCGCCGTCGGCGGCTTGTTTGGTGATGCTTTCATCCATCTCCTCCCAGAAGCCTATGAAAAATTCGGAACGAGCCTCAACGCATCTCTTTATGTGATTCTTGGTATTCTCATCTTCTTTGTGCTGGAAAAGTTTCTACGCTGGAGACACTGCCATATCCCAACGTCAGAAGAACACTTGCATCCCCTGGTCACCATCAACATGGTCGGTGACACGGTTCACAACCTGATAGACGGAATGCTTGTCGGAGCAAGTTACCTAGTCAGCTACCCCATCGGAATCACGACCACGCTGGCAGTCATTCTACACGAAATACCACAGGAGGCCGGTGACTTCGGCGTGCTGATTCATGGGGGGCTTTCCGTGAAGAAGGCCTTAGTCTTCAACCTATTGTCGGGTACAGCGGCGATCCTGGGCGCTGTTCTTTCCATTGTTGTGGGGAGTGAGATGCAAGGGTTTTCGGTGTCTTTGCTGCCAATAACAGCGGGCGGTTTCCTGTACATTGCTGGCTCGGACTTGATTCCAGAACTTCACCATGAGACCAACGCGTCGACATCTTTCGTTCAGCTGATCCTAATAGTACTGGGAGTTGGGATCATGGCGTTACTGCTCTTCCTAGGATAGCCATCGTCAAAAACAGAACACTTGAGCGTCGATTTCAGTCCGAATCCTCTAGGCTCGCGACGTTCCCCGACACCGGAAGTCGGGTCATTGAAGGAATTCGCTGAGACGAGCATCAGCTCTGGGCTTCAGGATCTGGAAACACTTCTCAGGTGAGACCGCCTTGAAATCGTATCCGAGCCTTGCAAGAAGTGTCGATGTTCCCGATCTGAGTTCTGGAGCGGCTAGGATGCCTCTGACAGGACGGTTTACCCTCTTCCTCAGTGTCTCGACATAGCGGTTCAGTTGGAGTGCTGCGTCACGGCTTGCAGGGTTGCGCTTGATCTCGACGACGACAAGGCGTCCATGACCGTCTTCCGCGTAGACATCGGTGAACCCTGAATCGCCCATCTTGGTCTCTTTGGAGATCAGTTTCAGCTCAGTCTCGATCAGCGACGGGTCAAGCATGATCGCCCGTTTCATCTGCTCCTCTGTAACGTGCATGGCGAATTCGCCCTCGTCTGCAAGTGTCACGGCCAAAGCCACCGAGACTTTGTCGAAGAGGAGTCTGAGGGATTCCTTCGGCTTCTGACGAATTGCCAAAATGCTGAGAAGCTTCCCGTCCTCCAGACCGACGCGGAATTGGCATCTCGGCGGTTGCCAGTTTACGGGTTCGTACCCCGACCGACGGTGAATCAGCACGGAACCATCAGCTTTGACCACCAGCACTCGCTCCCCCCAGGTGAGTTTGGAGGCTGCCCTGCCTTCGTAGTTCACTGTACAGTTGCCGGCCACGATCAGCACCTTCTGTTTGGCTAATGCGTCGTTAATCAGGTCTCGGCACTCAGTCAACGACGGCGAAACAAGCGAGACAACTTTCGAATCGGCCAGGGACAATGGAGATTTCCTGGGAATCTTCTATCGGACAGCTGTCTTAAAGCTGTCAACTCTGCTTCCCGGCCTGGTTCCGTCTCGAAACGCGATTACTTCAGAAAGTCAGATGTTTGATGCCTCTACAGGGCTTCTTCGACCCGAGTCCCCTTTTGCTACAAGCATAGCAACATGAGCATGGCTCTATGCCTAGCTGGAATCACATGAAGTACTGTTGGAGGCATGATTCTGTCCAGACGACACCCCTGAGATGGCGCCTTATTGCCGTAGAGGGCTTGCACAAGGTCTACTTTCACTCGGCTCTCTGGAATATATCCGCCGCCGGTGATGTGGGTGTTGCACTGAAGTTTGAAATAATGCGCGGTCGTCAGGTATGGGCGTAAGCGTTGCTTGGGATTATGGGACCTCGCAGCTGGCGCGAGGACAATCAGCGCGCTTAGCTGTAGGTGTCTGGTGGGAAGCCCTTGTCCGAACAGAAAGAGAAACCGACGACTGAGCCAAAGAAGAGATACGAATTCATCGAAGATATCCCCGGCGTAGGCCCCGCCACCGCAGAGAAGCTGAGAGAGCTCGGATTTCACACGGTTGAATCGCTCGCGACTGCAACCGTGAAAGAACTTACACAGGCGAGCATAGGAGAGAAGCAGGCAGCCAAGATCATCGGCGAAGCCCGGAACAGCATCGCCACGAGCTTCGTCCGAGCAGACGAACTCATGAGGATGCGCCAGAACGTCCTCCGCCTATCCATGGGCAGCAAGCAGCTGGACGAGCTTGTGGGAGGCGGCCTTGAGAGTCAGACGATCACAGAGTTCTACGGCGAATATGGAGTTGGCAAAAGCATACTCTGCCACCAGCTTGCCGTCAACGCTCAACTACCCGTTGAGCAAGGCGGCCTCAATGGCGGCGCACTATACGTAGACACTGAGAACACCTTCAGACCGGAATGGATCGTCAGGATGTCGGGACCCTTAGGTCTCGACCCAGAGACGGCTGGAAAGAACATAATCTATTCCGAGGCTTTCAACTCTGATCATCAGATGTTGATTCTCGAAAAGGCGGACAAGGTCATTCAGGAGAACAACATCAAGCTAATCATCGTGGACTCTCTCACAGGTCATTTCCGCAGCGAGTATCTTGGACGTGAAATGCTTGCCGAACGACAACAGAAGCTTAACAGTCACATGCACAGACTTGTGAGGCTTGCGCGTGCATTCAATGCTGTGGCAGTTGTCACGAACCAAGTGATGGCGAAGCCAGACGCCTTCTTTGCGTCGGGAGTTGAAGCAGTGGGGGGTCACATCGTCGCGCATACTTCGCATACACGCATCTTCTTGAGACGTGCGACCGGCGGACCGGTCAGGATCGCGCGGCTCGTGTCGAGCCCGTACTTGCCGGAAGGCGAGCGGATCTTCAAGATCACAGAAGAAGGAATAAGAGACATCACCGAAGAGGACGAAATCAAGAGGCGAAGATAGTGGCCGGAACACTGCCTGAACAAGGAATTGACAAGTATCTTCGATTCATCGTTGAGCGCAGAATCGCGGACGCTGAGAAGGAACTCGAAGATCTGAGACTGAAGATCGGGAACACGGAGTGGAACAGAGGCTACATGAAAGCGTTAGAAGGCCTTCTCCTCACACGGAAAGCAAACAGCGACAACTACCTGTTCTTCGCCAAGAAGGAGTTTGACAAGAAATCCCTAAAGGCGCTCATGAAGGAGTTCATGGAAAACGCAGCCAGTCCGCTGTACGGCGACTATGACAGAGGCTACTTCTCCGGCCTAATACGACTCGTCAAGACAATGGAAGAATCAGGCGTCTTCACGCTTTCGAACAACACACGCAATCACGCGGAAGAAGCCAAAGCAGTGGCTCAGTGAAGACTAAGAATGGTATAGGTTAGAACCAGAGACGCCATCCACGCAAAGATGAACGTGCCGATTCCAAGCGTAATATACCTATTCTTACCTCTCAGTTCCGCCTCGCCGTAGCGCAGTAGAGAACGATAGACCACGGCGGTCAGCGCATAGATCAGAACAGCCAAAGCCACGTAAGTCAAGGTCGCTGTCTCTCCGCTGACAACCCTGTTTAGCGCAAGAACAGATCCGAATCCCGTAGCAATGGCTATGAACAACCTTGACCAGTAAACGACGGAAGAGGGTTTCAAGATCAGCTACGCTCCGGACGGCGTCTGATGCGTGTTTGCGTCATGAAGACCGCAATGACGAACTTCGACATAGCAGCGATCCTCCCTGAATTGAGGCAGCAGACAATCGGAGGACGCATACATAACGTTTATCAAATTAGCGAGCAAGCCTTCCTGTTGAAGATTCATCCACACAATCTGAACCTCATAGTTGAGCCCTCTAAGAGAATCCACATCTCGAAGTTTCAGGTCAAAACCCCCGCGAAGCCTTCGCAGCTCTCTATGGCCCTTCGCAAACACATCAGGGGAGCAAAGATTGTCGGCATCGAGCAACCAGATTTCGAGCGGCTAGTCTTCATCGACATCGAGAGTCATGGAAAACGTCAGAGGATCGTCGCAGAACTTCTGCCGAGGGGAAACATCATACTAGTCGATGACCACGGCAAGGTTGTCGTTTCATCTCGCTATCTTCGAATGAAAGACAGAAGCATACTCCGAGGCCAGCCCCTCAAACTTCCCCCTCAACGTGGAAAGAATCTCCTCGAAGCAACCGCCAACGAAATCAAGGATCTACGAAGGCTCAGAGAGGTCGACGCAGTCAAAGCCTTCGCTCAGATCTTCGGAGTCGGCGGCTTATTCGCCGAGGAGATACTGCAACGGGCAGGTGTCAGCAAATCAATGTCCGCTGGAGACCTGACCGATGAGCAAGTTGAAAGAATCTCCAATGCAGTCTCAGAACTCAGAAATGCGCTACTACCTGGCTCCCGATCTCCCGCGATCATATTGAGCAGCACCGGCATGGTCGATGTAACCCCCTTCGAACTTGAAAGTTACAGAGGCATGGAGAAGAAAACGTTCGCCAGCTTCAACGAAGCCCTTGACGAGTACTTCACGACCATTTCCCTATCCGAGCAGGCTGAGCGGCGAGAAAGCTCGTACATCCAAAAGCGACAACAACTGGAACGGAGGCTAAACGCGCAGAGGAGTCAGCTGGAAGAGATTACCAACTCGGCAAAGATGCTCAGAACCATTGGAGACCTCATTTTTCACCATCTTCACGAAATACAAACAGTTCTCGAAATCGTATCCCAGGCTAGGCGTTCGAAACAGTCACTTGAGGATGTCACAAGATCTCTCCTGAGGGAAAGTGCTGAGGGGGTCAGAATCTATCCATACGCTAGGAAGCTGAGTCCCCGCGGCGAGAACGTAACCTTTGTTTTCGACGGCATCGAAATCGAAGTCGAAGTCCGCAAGAAACCTCAGGATCAAGCAGCCGGCTACTATGAGAAGGCGAAGAAGCTGAAGTCGAAGCTCTCGGGGCTGAAAGCCTCCATCAGAGCGACCGAACTTCTCCTGGAGAAGCTTGCGACGAGGGAAATCGAGTTCGCGGAACCCCCCAAGCCAGAGCCGCGACGAGAGAAGGAATGGTTCGAGAAATTCAGATGGTTCGATTCATCAGAGCAAATGCTAATCATTGGCGGACGCGACGCAGCCTCAAATGAGCTGATCCTCAAACGATACACAAGCCCTGAGGATCTTGTCATGCACGCAGAGATTCATGGAGCACCGTTCTTTGTGGTGAAGAGAGGAGGAATCCAACCGAAACCTGAGACCCTCAGAGAGGCCGCTCAGGCGTGCGTCTCGTACAGCCGCCTGTGGAAGGAAGGAATCAACTGTGGTGACGCCTACTGGGTAAGACCCGAACAAGTGACAAAGGGTGCACCCTCAGGAGAGTACCTGACGAAGGGGGGATTCATGATCCGTGGCACACGAAACTACCTTCGGGGGCTAGAGCTAGCGCTCGCGGTAGGCCTGACGCCACGCGACGGGAAGCGTATATTGATGGCTGGTCCGCCCAGCGCGGTGAGAAATAGGTGCCAGATCTACACTGAGATACGCCAGGGAAAAGGAAGCCCAGCAGAAACAGCGCGAAGAATCTTGGCGATCCTTGGCAGGAAGGCCAACGAGACGATGCGCGCAGACCTGCAAAGGATTACCATGGACGACGTGATACGATTGCTGCCACCCGGCGGCGTCGAGGTCGTGAACTCGATAAGTCCTTAAGTATCATGTTCCTCGTCCGGTATCGGGATTTCGCTTGTCAACAACTCGAGGCGAACCAGTCGTCGAAGTCAAGGATGTGATGTCATCCCCAGTCCGCACCGTCAGAGAAGACGAGAATGTGACCAAGGTTTCCAAGACGATGGCAAGGAACAACATAGGCAGCGTAGTGGTGGTAGACAAGAAGCGCAAGCCGCTGGGCATGATAACTGAGAAAGACGTTGTTCGCAGAGTGGCCGCCAAAGGTTTGCATCCAAACAAGATCAAGGCCGGGAAGATCATGTCGGAACCTCTGCGAACCGTAGAGCCGAACTTGCACGTGAGGGAAGCTGCAAGGAGAATGAAGCAACTGAAGGTCAAGCGTTTCGCTGTAATGCAAGGCGGCAAGCTCGTGGGAATCATCGGTGCGACAGACATAATAGCGATCACCCCGGCGTTGATTGACGTGATGGAAGAGAAATCCAAGATCAGACCGCTCGCCGGACCACATGAGACAAGCGCGTTAGCAGGTTACTGCGACCAATGCGGTGGATGGTCGGATGACCTGAAATCCCACGACGGCTCGTTCCTTTGCGCCGACTGCACCTCCGATCTCGAAAAGGAGGCTTAGCCCAGCCTTTTTCTGTTGACTTGTGCTCAGACTATTCTGGCGTCTGATCGAGACCGGGTGCCCAAGAGGAACTTCAGCCATGTCGATGACGATAGGTGAGGTGACTCGGCATCACTTGCTTCTAGAAAGGTGACGACGACGTTATGGTCCCTCCTCTCGGGGGATCGAGCGACGCGAGATCTTTTTGGAGATCAATGCTTGAGGGAAAATCGACATACTAGCGACCGATCATACTCCACACACTGCAGAGGAGAAAGCGTTGAGAAGAACTGCGGAGAAGCCGTAGCCGCTGGGGTGAGGTCATGAGGTTCGTCCTCGACGGCATGCTGGGCAAGCTAACCAGGTGGCTCCGAATGATAGGCCACGACGCCCTTTATCTGAACGATGCAAGAGACCAAGACCTCGTCGCCAGAGCCCTCAGCGAAAACAGGATTCTGCTTACGTCCGACATCGCGCTCTTTCGACTTGCGATCGCTAGAGGAGCAGATGCCTACCTAGTAAAAGGCCGGACAGAAGCTGAGAGGCTTGCGAGCTTAGCTAGCAGATTTCGGCTGGACCTCTCGGTGAACACCGCCGAGTCCAGATGTCCCACTTGCGGGTCCCTGCTTAGAGCGGCCCCCAAGGAAGAAGTGAGAGGAAAAGTCCCCGCGACAACCTTTAATGTCTTTGACGAGTTCTGGACCTGCTCAAATTCGGAATGCGGCAAAGTGTATTGGCAAGGCAGCCATTGGGAAAACATCGGCGCGGTATTGAAAAGAGCGAGGGAGATCCTGAGGAAAGCGGACCCTGCACATGGAGGCTAAGAAGGCGTGACCAAACCCATATCGATCAGCGACGGCCGGTTCCTCGTGAATCTTGCCAGAACCGCAATTGGTGAATACCTCTCAAGCCGCAAGGTGGTCGAGCCTCCTGCAGACACACCCAAACATCTACTCGAGAAGTCGGGCGTGTTTGTCAGCCTGCACTCAACCAAGCCGACGGGGCAACTGAGAGGGTGCATTGGCTATCCGTTTCCAACGGAACCGCTAACCGTCGCCACAATACGATCAGCAATAGAAGCTGCGACCGGAGATCCGCGCTTCGAATCCGTCGAGCTGTCAGAGTTCAAGAAACGCGTTCTAGTTGAAGTAAGCGTCCTAACTGTTCCCGAAGAATTGGCAACAAAGGAACCCTCTGAACGACCGAAAGAGATCCAGATCGGTAGAGACGGGCTAATAGTAGGACGGGGTGCCCGTCGCGGGCTCCTGCTGCCGCAGGTTGCGCCCGAATGGCACTGGGACGGCGAAGAGTTTCTTTGCAACTGTTGCCTCAAGGCAGGTCTTCCACCCGACGCCTGGCTGGACAAGAACACGCAGGTCGAGAAGTTTCAGGCAGCTGTCTTCGAAGAAGCTGAACCTGGCGGCGAAGTACGCCTCAAAGAATTGTAGAGTGGGTGCTGTTGAGAATCTACGCGGCACCTTGCGGCATTCGACTTGGTCACATCATGAAGCGTAAACCCATCACAAATGCCGTAGCTTCCCATCGCGCGGATCCTCTCTACTCGTGAAGGAATCAAAGGTGGAAGTTGAAACCGATCGTCCTCTCCAGAGACGGGCGACGTGTGCAGAAGCAATGAAAATCTACTTTGCTGTTAACGGCCTTGGCTTAGGCCACATAATTCGATCTCAGGCCGTGGCAAACGAGCTTTCAGCGACAGGTGCAGATGTGCTCTTCTCGACCTATCTAGACGGGTTGGAGTTTGCTCGAAGAAACAGACTGAAAGCCGTGGAGTCGGTCCCAATTTTCTATCGAGTCCGACAGGACGGGAGCGTTGACCTAAGAGCTACAACATCTAGGAGCGGGTTCTCCCTCGGGGTGAGGCGTTTCTTGCGTCAACTGATGCGGGAGATTCAGCATATCAGAAGATACAAACCTGATCTTGTGCTCGTGGATACACGCCTGTCCTCCTTGCTTGCCGCACGACTTCTTAGAAGACGCGTAGTCCTTATTGTGAACCAATACAGGATACGCCTACTTCACAACAACAGGTACCCGCGCTCGGGGCATATGGATAGACTTTTCTTGCTTATAGCGAGACTCAGCTGGACTTTTCTTGGAACTCTAATAAGCGAAATGTGGGGTCTAGCTCAAAAGATCATCATTCCAGATTTCCCGGCACCACTGACAATATCAAAGTACAATCTTGCCTTGCCTAGGAGGCACGCACGGAAAGCGAAATTCGTTGGTCCGATTGTGCATCGGCAAGTGAATCGCGACATCTCAAAAGACACGCTCAAGCGTAGATACGGATTCAACGCAGATGAGATGCTCATTTACGCGGCAATAAGCGGGCCAAAGCACGAGAGACGACCCCTAGTGAAGAAGCTGATGCCAATTCTGCGCGATCTGTCGGGGAGCTTCAACATTGTGGTTAGCTGTGGGAATCCAACAGGGGAGAAGGCCCCTAGGCATTTTGGACGCATGTGCGTCTACGAGTGGGTAGACAACCAAGACGATCTATTGCATGCTTGCGACATGGTCATCTCCAGAGCCGGCCAAGGCATGATCTTGAAGGCAATGATTCTGGGAAGACCCCTTCTGCTGATACCGACCCCATTCCAAACCGAGCAACTTGGAAATGCCGATAGAGCGCGCTCCATGAGCATAGCAGCGGTTCTCGAGCAAGAAGACTTATCGAATGACTCACTGCGAGGAGCAATCAGTCTCATGACGAATAGCCCAAACTATTTTGAAACGACTTCGCAGATCGCATCCCGAGTTCGTCAAACTGATGGGACAGGAGAATGCATGAGGATCATTGAACAGCTCATTGCACGAGGATCCTAGGATACGCCCGGTGAATCTGATGGAAAACGACCCTCTGTACTCTGCCAACTCGTACCCACTATACTTTGAGCGGCTGCTCCAAACTCTCAAGGTTCCTGTGTGGATCGCAGCTCCCGCGCTTGGGGGATTCATGGGAGGTGCATTCGCCGTTTCGGATATCTTCGCTGAGGTGCCGATTGTCCAACACTTGGTGGCAGTTCTTCCGGTACTGGTTTCTATCGTTTTGGCCCCAATCATGATGACTGTGGTCAGAGACAAGGCCCTTGCTGCCTACCGAGATCTCCTTCCAGTTCTAGATCAAACGGAGCACGGAAAAGTTCCAACACTTCTTGGAAAGACCTTTGATCAGCGAAGAAGTCTAGAGCTTGCTCTCATTGTTGGAACGGCTGGGGTCGTGCACCACGTCGTGCTTTCTTATGCGAGTTGGGGTCGCATATGGTGGTTCAGCATCGTAGACATAGTCTTAGTGGGATTTGTCTGGTGGTTTGTTGTTGCGAGCTTCTTCTGCACATGCGCGAGTGTTGCGGGATACTCGTTCTATGCATCAAGAAGCCTGCGATTCACTCCCAGACTCTTCTCCCACAGAAGAATGTGTGGTCTTGAATCGTTCGGAAACCTCTCCGTCGTTCCTTCGGTTGCATGGGGGACCGTTGCGACCTTCGGGACTCTCAGCACATTTGACCCGGCCATTGCGAAACAGTTCCCGTTTCTGATCATGCTGTACTTGTCGCTTGATTTCGTCATCGTCGCAACGAGCATGACAGCCGTTTTCTTCTTGCCTGTTCTGGGCTATAGAGCAGTCGTGCTTCCCCTCAAGCGCGTGTGGTCTAAGCGCATCGATCAACTGATGAGTCAGATGGGCAGAATCGATCCGGATAACGCCGCAGCCGTGGACGACAAAGTCGCTCTTGGCATCCTCTTTCTTTGGGTACTGTCTTCTCAAGTACGCCAAATCAAGCAATGGCCTCTGAGCCTAGGAGCAGGTGTCAGATTCGTACTCTCGTATGTTATTCCTGGCTCTGCGTTTGTGGGACGTTTGATCCTTTTCGCATTGAGAGTGCCAATCCCGTTCTGAGTTTGCCGGATTGGAAACCGTATCGCTGGATCGATTCTCGTACGCGTCTCGAGACAAAGCGATCTCGTGCTCATTCCAAATTCTTCGTCTTCGCACAACCTGTCCGTGGGTAACCTCACGCTCCCGGAACGATGGAAAAAAGATTGCCGGACGGATTGTCCCGTGAAGCCTGCAGATCAGCGCGCACAGGACACTTTAAAAGCATCACTTTTTCTCGCCTGTCGAAAACCGCTCGTCTACACAGCGGTCCGAGGATGGAGAGCCGTACTTTCGCGATTACTTTCACAATATCTGAAGAGATTCCCAACCGAATATGAGGTCGCACTGTCACGTGGAGAGCCGAGCGGGTCATCCGCCCCCATGCGTTACTGAAACTTCACCGTCTATGACTGGGTTGAGAACCCGTATGAGCTGTTGAGGGCATCGGACATTGTCACCTCGCGGGCAGGTCATGGGATGATAATGAAGGCTATCGTTCTTGGGAAGCCGATGATACTCGTACCAATCCCCGATCACACTGAGCAGTACGGCAACGCGCCGCGAGCCTGTAGGT
>CAYMZN010000031.1:0-14905 GCA_964394935.1 uncultured Candidatus Bathyarchaeia archaeon
TGACCGTATGCTTCATTTGGAGCGATTTGCTGTGGTCGCAGTTGTGAGCCACGGAGTAGTTTTGTCGGACCCCTTTAGGCCAGATCTGGTCTTGTAACTAATTGAAAGGATCGAGATTACACTCAGTCCTCAGATTGTCAAAGGCAGATGTCTCGCTAGGGTCTAGCGGAGACCGCTTGAAATCTACTCGTTTGACGATTCCAGACGCGGGCTTGTAGCCAGAATTGGTTCGACTGTATGGATGACAGGCACGGGTTAGCAACAGCCAATATGTACGGCTCCAACGAACATGCAGCAATTGGTGAGGAGCCAAAGGGTATGGTCTTGGGCGAGGTCAAGGAAAAACTGTTCGACTTTCTCGGGCCGACCACAAGGGAAGAAATGAAGCTGATCTCAGCTCCGGGCCGTGCAGACTTCCTCAACACTCATCAGGACTACAAGGGACTGCCCGTTGTGCCTGTTGCGGTGCGACTCAGATGCTACTGCGCAGGCTCATTCAATCACACGGACGTGGTGAAGTTTGCCTCACTCAACTTGAAGGAACAATCAGAAGACTTTCGCGACGAGTTCAGCCTGGACAGTATCGAGCTTAAGGGCGGCGGATGGTTCGGAGACTACGTAAGAGCCATCTTCGTATCCTTCTCCGATGCTATTCATAGGGTTGAGGGGATGGACGTGGCGTTGTGGAGTGAGGTGCCAATCGGGTCCGGTCTCTCAAGCAGCGCGTCGCTGGAGGTGTCAATAGTCAAGCTCATCTCAAGCTGTCTGGGACATGAACTGAACAAGGCAGAGATGGCCGAGATAGCGTACAGAGCCGAGCACGACATCATGGGAATTCCATGCGGCAGACTTGACCAATACGCATCGGCGTGCGGCGGCGTAATAAAGCTGGAGACAAAGCCGCCTTTCAACGTCGAACAACTCACGGGACGCGGCCTAATCTTCGTCATCGCGTACTCCGGCGAGCAACGTCGAATCACATCTATCCATCCGATTCGTCAGGAAGAAATCAACAAAGCTTTGAGGCTACTGATGGACGAAGTTAGGGTTCCTGAACAATTGGCCCGAAAACTCGGCTACAGCTGCTATGGTCCACACTGGGAAAACGTCGCAGAAGAGGAAATCAAGCCCTATCTAGCTTCCCTGCCCAAGAGGCTTGCCGACCGCATCCTGTTCACGGTCAAAATGCAGGCATCCACAGCGTATGCTTTAGAACTGCTCAGAGAAGCGGAGCCGCGAATGGGGCCGCCTCTGCCTACCGTAGATTTTGCTGAGGTATCGTCAACAGACCGCCTAGCGGCTTTAGGTAGCGTCATGAATTATCAGCATGAACTCCTCCGAGACCTTTACGAAATAAGCACTCCTAGACTTGAGGAACTCAGGAACACGCTTCTACAGTCCGGAGCCCTAGGAGCAAAGATATCGGGGGCTGGTCTGGGGGGTTCCCTCATGGCCCTCGTCAGAGATTTTGGTATGGGTGAAAGAACCAAGAAATCATGTATCGCGTCAGGCTTTCCCAACGTATGGATATCCACCCCCGATGAAGGGGCGAGAGTGGAAGAGGCCTAGACACCGGGGGCAAGGTTCTTTTGCCTAGAGCCTTTGACGAGAATGGCTGATCATTGAGACCAACGACGATACTTGTCACAGGTGGCGCTGGCTTCATAGGCAGTCACCTCGCCGACAAACTCTTACAGCTCGGACACACTGTCACGGTAATCGATAATCTGAGTCAGGGAACTCTGGAAAACCTCTCAACGTGTATGCAGCACCCGGCTTTCCGTTTCATGAAAGGCGACATCACAAATGAAGTCGATGTCTGTGAGGCCTCCAGAGGATGCGACGCCGTCTTTCATCTTGCCGCGAATCCCGAAGTGAGGATCGGCGACGCAAGGATACACTTTGAGCAGAATGTAAGGTCCACCTTCTGTATCCTGGAGGCTGTCGTCAAGAATGACGTAAAGCATTTCGTGTTCACCTCGTCATCGACTGTCTATGGCGACGCAACTACGCTACCTACCCCTGAGGATTACTCACCTCTTGCACCCATCTCCACGTATGGAGCCAGCAAACTCGCCTCCGAATCCCTCGTAGCCGGGTACTGCCACACCTACAAGATCAAGGGCCTGGTATTCAGGCTGGCTAACATCGTGGGGTCTCGCGCGAGACACGGAGTCATTGCCGATTTCATTAGGAAGCTGAAGGCTGACCCTACCCGACTCGAAGTTCTGGGTGATGGAACGCAGACCAAGTCATACCTTCTGGTGGATGACTCCATCGAGGCGATGCTTCAGCCGCTCCAGAGAGACGAAGAGCTCTTCCAGGTCTATAATGTGGGTTCAGAAGATGCTGTTGACGTAGGGAGAACCGTGGCCGGCATCGTGAGAGAGGAGATGAAGCTGGAAGAGGTTGAGATAGTGTTTAGCGGTGGGCCTGAGGCTGGGAGGGGCTGGTTTGGCGATGTCAAGAAGATGTGGCTCGACATCTCGAAGCTGGCGAGGCTAGGCTGGAGGCCCCGCCACAACAGCAGCGAGTCAATAAGGAAAGCCGTTAGGATGTTGGTCAACGAGGTCTAGAGGCTTGAGCCGCGAGCTAAGGTGGAACCCCCTGCTGAGCGAATGGATAATTGTCTCGGGCGGCCGGGAGGAGAGGCCATGGCGTGAGCCGTACTGCCCCTTCTGCCCCGGCGGCCCCGAGACTCAGGGCGACTGGAGAGTTCTATGTATGCCTAACAGGTTTCCCGCCTTGTCTCCGGACGCCCCACAAGTATCAGAGATCTCACCCTACCGCAAGTCAAGAGCTCTCGGCCTATGTGAGGTCATAGTAGAGACACGCGAGCACGAGGGCGACTTTCACAACATGCCGCTCAGCCAGGTGTCCGATTTCATCCATCTGTTGGCCGATAGGACCAAGGAACTCAGCTCATTACATTACGTCAAACAGGTCATGCCCTTCAAGAACAAGGGGGCCCTAATCGGTGTGTCTCTGACACATCCGCACAGCCAGCTGTACGCCCTACCCTTCGTACCGCCTCGGATAAGGCGTGAAATAGCTTCAGCCAGACGGTTCACAAGCAGGCATCATGGTAACCTTTTCGACGCAATACTTGAGGCGGAGATTGAGGGTCAATCTCGGCTCATCTATTCAAACGAGCGTTTCACAATCGTGCTGCCTTTCTTTGGCATGTGGCCCTTCGAGACGCATGTCTACACTCCCATGCGTTTGAGCTCTTTGGTTGACTTGGATGAACGGAGCCGGCTGATGCTGGCTGACGTGATCAGAGCCATGACAGCAACCTACGAGGAGCAATTTGGTAAAGACTGCGCATACATCATGGTTTTCCACCAAGCACCCTCGAAAGGAGACTACCAAGACTACAGGCTCCACCTAGAATTCTACACACCCCACATCTCTCGTGAGAGGATCAAGTACGCCGCTGGCATCGAGTGGGGAGCCGGAGCCTTCACGTACGACGGTGTCCCTGAGGAGCGAGCTTCGATGCTCAGGGAATCGGCTGGCAAGGCGCTGAAGAACATAGAATGCATCGGGAAGGTTACAAAGCAGTAATGCGCGGACTCCTCATGGCGCCTCAGGCTTTGAAGGCGCCCGCGAGTTGCCCCCTGAGAAAGTACCTTCCCAGAGCCAGGAAGAGCACGAGTGGAATGATCGTGCTGATTAGAGCAGCTGCCATCCAAAGGTTGTACAAGGCAACATAGCTCCCCTTTATCTCGGCAAGCTTGACTGTCAACGGAGTCGTGTAGCACGTCGACAGCGTCAACGCGATGAGGAACTCATTCCAAACCCGCGAATCGTTGATGTGATCTTACCTATCATGACACTCGTTTCAAGATGTGGCCTAGCAAATGGTGAACCTGTGCCAATGTCTCGTTGACCACCTTGTGCTTGCAGTCTTCGCAATAGTAGACCAACTACTTCACCCGCCTACATCATGCTTGGTTGGTTTCTTAGGAAGGTTCCAATGCGGGCAATCGCATGGCACAAGGTTCGCGAATGGCATCTCGTGATGATAATGAATGGATGCCAAATCCCTGATCAACCCAAGACTATGACGAGAATTGACAAGAACGTGCCGTGACCTCGCATGCTCAAGTTCGGTAACGGACGAGGTGGAGAAGTAGCCATAGCCACCGTGCTTCGCGATGATGGCAGAGCCTCGACCCAGAGGGGAAACAATGGTTCCCGGAGCGCCCAGACCTTCTAGTCCCGCACAGATGTCTTAAGGCTGTCAAGTTCTCCCACCCCTCGCAAACTACGTAGTGTCCGAGTGGCGGTAGAGAATCGCGAGAGAAACCCAGCCCTGGTACAGGCAGAAGGGAATAGTAGAGTAGAACACCAATAGGCGGGCCCTCTCGTTTCAAAGGCTCCGTGCCTCCCCATGTTCTCGTAGCGAACTTCTCGAGAGAGCAGGGGAGCAGATGTGACCCGCTTCAGAAACAATACCGGTCCGAAAGAGCTGAGTTGTGTTAATTACTTGCTCAGAAGTTGTTATCTAGATAAGCGATCGGAAAGAAGCCGTGAGTGGAAATGAAGCCGAGAGCGGCGGCAATAGCTGTGGTGTTGATTGCCGTCGCACTTGTCCTTGATTCTCCGGCCCTCGCTACCGCGCAGGCACCACCTTCCCTTCTGACTGACCAGGCATTGTACACCTTGCGAGACAAGCAAGTCGAACTTCGAGGTATTGGATACAAACCGTCGACGCAGTATCTGATCTGGCTTCAGACCCCGATTGAGAGTTCTACCCACAGCACCGGGCTTGCTCTCAACACAACCGACAAGGGTGAGATTCCCGCAGCCATCTCGCTGCCTATCGAGCCCAATTCTCCGCTCGGAACGTACTTGGTGAGCATTTCCAACTCCACAGAATCAGATACTGCTATCGCTCGAGCACACTATGGAATCTGGAGTACCGACAAGTACGTCTACCAACGCACAGAGGTTGTTCATGCGAGGGGCGGCGGCATCTTGCCCAAAGCGGCTCTTAAAGTGACTATCCGCGACCCTGCAGGCACGGAGGCGTTCAAAGCGACCGTAGCCGCAAATGAGACCGGGACCTTTCTCACGACTTGGAAGATACCTCCGAACGCGCTCACAGAGGAGTATACGGTTTTCGTAGACGGCACAGGCACATACGATTCCCCCGTTGCAGAGTTCGTGTCGAAATCAAAGTTCTCCGTAACTCCAGCCTTCCTGAATGTTACAGTTCTCAGTCAGCCCACTGGAGCGTATGAGAGGACGCAAACGGTCTCTGCTGACTTCGTGGTGCGGTACCCTGACTCCACCGCGGTCGTCACCATGAAGGAAGGTCTCAAACCGGTTGCACTATACGCTGGGCAGTTCAAGATGGCAGAGCTCAGTCTAGCAGCCTCTGGCAACGCAACGGGGATCTGGACCGCTCGGTTGAAGATTCCGAGAAATGCCACTCTCGATGTCAAGTACAAGTTCCTGTTTCCTGCGAAGGCTTTCGACGACGGGAACGGAAACTCAGGGCCCGAAACAGATGTCGAAACCGGGAGTTTCAGCGTGGTCCCGACGACGCTTAAGGTGAGCACCACACTCAATTCCACCCGCTATCAGGTCCCCTTTGACACGATGATCGCCTATGTTCAGGTCAGCTATCCTGACGGAACGGTAGCGAACGCTACCGTTCGAGCGTGGGTGAGTGCTGCAGGCTCAAAGGCGAACGCCACTGTGACCTACGGCAAGGTCGCTGCCGTCTGGATTGTCAGGTATGCGTTCTCAATGGCCGACCTGATTAGGCCGGGAACTTGGACTCTGTCAGTAGATGCCAGAGACATGTACGGAAACTCGGGATCCACATCCCTTGAGGTGACCGCCGAACCGTATGCTTTCCTCGAAGTCGTATTGCTGGTTGTTGTCGCTGTTGTCGTAGTGAGGTGGCTACTCTCGAAGTTCTGGCGTCGCCTATATCTCGGCACGAAGCGCGCTCTGTCGGCAGTTAGAGGCCGCTTGAAACCACCGTCTATTGGTCGCTACTTTAACCATTCGCCGGTCGTCCCGTGAATTCGGAGTTCTTTCTCACGACCCAGATACCTGTATCTGAAAACGTACACAGGCAATTCTAGGAGTTGGAGCTCGGTGACTTCGAACCTATTGCTCAATATCTTGTTGAAGACGGGGGGCGGTCTCACCACTCTGCCATGAAGACGCCACACAACATCCTCTACGGTGAATACTGAAGGCGCGAACTTCACAACTGGCGCCTCGCCCTTCAGTGCTTCCCGTTCTTCCAGCCGCTGCATCTGCGGCTTTTTCTCAAGGAGGTACTCCATTGAGACATCCTCCTTTCCTTCTCCATCCACGAGCACGGATCCCTCTAAGAACTGATACGCGAGTTCCGTCGCGTTATCCACGGCGAAGTACCTTGGCTCTGGTCTGGCCGTCACGAGTCGCCTGATCCAAGCTATGACCTTGCCCAGAAAGGAGCGACGGGGCTTGGTTTCCGCAGTCAGCAGCTGGATTCGTCCGCCCACCTGAACCGCAATCACATCGTCAGGGACAGTGGCCTTGTACGTTTTCCCTCTGAAGTAGAAGCACTCATGATACCCCTTCGCTCTCCAGAACGGAAAGAACACCAGCATAGGGTCTCCCACTGTTTCGATTCTCCGGGAGCGAAAGCTGGAGAGTACCGTGGGTCGGAAGAGGCGAGCTTTTCTGGATTCAGCGATCTTTGCTGCCTCATCAAGAGGCATCGTACGGAGCGCATATGTCTGGATAGGGATGCGTGAAGGTGTCCAACCGTTTCCGACTCTGGACTGATCGAAGTCGCCTGCTGATTTGAATATGGACTCGAATTCCGCGACTGTCGAATCAAGGAGATCTTTGATCTTGGCTAGTCTCTCGTCTTCGCTCAAGTCGCGAGTGGCTCCCGTCCCATGCTCCGACGCATAGGGAGCATTCTGTACAGAATGTGCGAGCTTCCTTTTCTTACTGCTGCCTCGGGATGAGACGGCCGTATCGTCCTACATTCAGTTGTGCTTCGCCTCTGAAGCTGGTGACGTACCCGTTCTCAATGCGTATCTCGTCGTTCACGTTGACATTGTCTATCTGTTCATTCCACAGCGACATCTTGATCGAGCCAGAATCGTCGGTCAGGACTGCATCTGCGACTCGGCTTGTTTCGCCGAACCGGGTCTGAACCTGCCTCGGTTCTCCCTTCTCCACTATTCTGCCTTCAACATCGACTCGTCTCATGCCCGGCCTTAGCTCGGATACCTTCATGTCAAACCGCTGCCCTAACAAAACGAGTTAACGTATTAAAGACTTCTCGCCTAGAATTCTGCGACTATCTGGAAGTCATCGGTTTCTTTCAAGGGGGATTCGATCGCTCCTCGCTTGATCGACACAATCTCGAGTTGGTGAACTACGGCGATCTGACAAATGGCATCAGCATGAGTACGGAGTAGGCTTGCCACCTGTTCCCTGGACTGAATCATCAGCTTCTTGACAGGCGTCTTCATCGACAGTCGCTTCTCAGATTTGGCGCGGCGAATTTCAGAGAGCACCCGTACCAGAATCGATCCTTGTCTTTCTGATTCTCCGTCAATGAGTTGCTTGCTTGCCTCTGGCCAGGTGGACGAATGTATGCTCTTGATCTTCAGGCGGTCGCCCCACAGTTCACGGTATAGCGCATCTGCGATGTGGGGGCAGATCGGGGCAAGGAGCCTAAGAACGGTGTCAAGCGTGTGGAAGAGCGTGAACTGTGAACCTCTTCTACTCTCAGAAGCCTCAGCTGGTTTTGCATACAACCTGTACTTGACGGCTTCGAGATACTGATCGCAGAGATCATGCCAAGTGAAGTTTCTAGTAGAGTCCATCGCCACGCTGAATTGGAAGCTTTCGAGCGCGTCCGTTGCGACCTTGATCAGGTTGTTGAGCTTGCTCAACAGCCACCTGTCCAATAATTCAAGCTTTGGAGTCGGAAGATCGGGATCATAGTCTTGAAGCGATGACAGTATGAGCCGGGCAGCATTCCAGAGTTTGGTGAGAAACTTGCGGCCGTACTCAACGTCAGCCCATCTGTAGGGAATATCGTAGCCAGTGGATCCCCCTGCCGCCGCCCACTGTCTCACGGAATCTGCTCCGTACTTCTCAACTGCCTCGGTGACTTCCACGTAGTTGCCGTACGACTTGTGCATCATTCTGCCGTCGGCACCTCGAACCATCCCATTCACGAGCACGGTCTTGTATGGCGCGCTTCCAAACAAGGCGAGATGCCTAGCCATCAGATAGTAGTCCCAGGTCCGAATGATGTCGTAGCCGTTGGGTTGCAAGTCTGCCGGGAACAGTCTCCCAAACTCGGTCATCCTACTCGGCCAACCGGCATGGACAGCACATGTGATGGAGGAATCCATCCACGTATCCATGACATCGGCCTCACCAACGAACTCCCGCGATCCGCAGTGCGGGCAGGAGGCTTCGCGCGGATGCTGTGATCGTGGATCCACCGGCAGCCACTCTTCTCTCGCGGGGAGGAGTCCGCCACAGTTGCGACAATACCAAACCGGGATCGGGGTTCCGAATGATCTCTGCCTTGAGATCACCCAGTCCCAGTCAAGCGACGTTGCCCAGTCTATCATTCTATTCCTTGAGAACTCTGGGATCCAGGTCACACGGTTTGTCCATTCGATGATCTGGTCGGTCATGTCTTTGGTCTTCATGAACCATTGTGGTGCAGAGAGGATTTCGACCGGTGTGTGACATCTCCAGCAGGTCCCGATCTCGCGGCTGAGAGGCTTTGATCCTCCTACTTGTGAGGCCTCCTTCAGGTCGCGAATGATGGCCTCTCGTGCTTGCGGGATGGTGAGCCCCGCGTACTTTCCGGCTTCTTCCGTCAACTGTCCCTGAGCGTCCAGAATCTTCACTACTGGAAGGTTGTACTTGTGTTGCCAGCGGACATCTGTCTTGTCGCCGAATGTACAGATCATCACCACGCCGCTGCCAAAGTTGGCGTCAACGAGTTCATCCTTGAGGATGGGAACTCTGCGGTTCACCACAGGCACGATGGCTTCGCCCCCGATGAACTCCGTGTAGCGAGCGTCACTGGGATTCACTGCCAATGCTACGCATGCGGGTATAAGCTCGGGCCGCGAGGTCGCCACGATGAGTTCTCCTCTGTCTGTCCGAAAACGAACGTCAATGAGCTTGCCCTCGCTGTGAACGTATTCAACCTCTGCCTCTGCTATGGCCGTCTCGCATCTCGGGCACCAGTTTACTGGATGCTCTCCTCTATAGAGGAAGCCACGAGACAGCAACTGTAGAAACGAAAGCTGGGTCAACTTGTAGTATTCCGGATCCATCGTACGATATTCTAAGCCCCAGTCGATTGAGTATCCCATCGACTGCATTGAGGACCTCATCTTCTCGACGTACTCAGTCGTGAGTTTCACACAAATATCGCGGAATTTCTCGACCGAGACCTGACTCTTCTTGATGTTGAAAGTGCGTTCTGCTCTAACTTCGGTCGGAAGCCCGTGGCAGTCCCATCCTTGAGGAAAGTGCACATTGTAGCCGCGCATCCGCTTGTAGCGGGCGACAAAATCGAAGTAGCACCAGTTGAGTGCGTTTCCCATATGGAATTCGCCGCTAGGATACGGAGGAGGCGTGTCGATCGAGAAAGTTGGTCTTGAGAGGTCGTCGGGGTCGTAGCGATAGATGTCCGCTTCTCGCCATCTCTTCTGCCAAGACGCCTCGAGATCAGATTGATCATACCTCGTGGGAAGGCGCATTCCGTCTTCTCGAGACCTTGCCTGCGCCATTAGGATCGACGCTTTGGAATCAATGCTCATCATAAGAGTCTCCATATGGTATCTGGCCTATCGTGGTCGCGGTGTCAGCGGCGAGGGCTACGCATGCGCATGGACTTGGCGGTGATACACACTCCGGCACCTGCTCTAGAGAGCACTCAGCGCGCAATGCCTTATGAAACATTCGGAAATTTAGCGGCACTTTCTCTGAGAATATATCCTCTTCGGCCCTTCAGGCGCCACATTCTTCTGAGAGAGAAAACGATCAATACAACCGCAAGTAGAGTCCCGAAGCCTACGTTGAGGAACTGGACTCCATCAGAGGCCCAGCGGAACCCTACGAGATTCAATTGTGAAGCGAGATCGAAGGCTCCAAAGTAGTAGTTAAAGAACCAATGTAGCAAGATCGGGGCATAGGCACCATACCGCAAATACACAAGACCCATCGCGAAGCCTGATAGAGCCGCCGTTGATATCTTCCCGATTTCCCATCCTCCTCCCGCCAAGTAGTGAACCGCCCCAAAAGCGACGGAGGTGATGACCAACAGCACCCACTCAAACAGTGAAATCCCTCTTCTGATCCCACTATTCTGAATTGTATTAAACCCTAGGAGTTCTTTCGCCGCCTCCGGTTTCCACATGGTCAACAACAGAACACGACCCGCGCCCGGCCGGCCCCTGCCTAATGAATGTCGGCGCATTCTCGAAAAGAACAACAGCCCGCTTAGGAACCCCATCGTTGTTATCCTGTAGCTGAACTCCTCTGCTAGCGGGGCATAGGACACAGCGAGGAAGAGGACTACTGGAGGTTCAGGGCGGAGGCCACCGGTCTGGACTCCAGCGGATTCCTGTAGACTCTGCAAGAAGATGATCGCAGCAAGCACTAAGGAAGCTAGCTGAGGCATTATCGCGAGATAGTTAGAATGTATGATATCGAGACGGCCGAGTAGGAGATTCCTCAGCGAGAACGGAAACCTAGGCCTATCCGACCAAGCAAGGGAGAAGGCACCGAGATAGACAAGCCACAGTATGAGGAAGAAGAGACCAGTGCTCACGCCCAACGGGATCTCGAAGTTCACGACCATGAATAGGCTCAGTGGAAGAACAGCAACCTGTCTAGATGCGACTTCAATGCCCTCAGGCAAGAAGTAGAACAGGAACAGGCCGAGGCCCATGGAGAAGAAGTAGGAAAACAGAAGGACTCCAACCACTACCGCCAGGACCTTGCCAAACGAAGCTGCAAGACTCCCTCTCAGTCTCGCAAGCAATCCCAGAACACATTCCTGCTGGAATTACCAAACACTTCGACGACCAGCTGGCAACAAGATGAAACGTCGATCTTCTATGCGGACTCCATTGATTCGCATTAGCAGACAGGGAACCGTCCGTGAGCTAGATCGTCGCCGAATTTGTCGATGTTCGAGAGCTCTGCGGATACAAGATCTTCAATCGTGCTCGAGACATCTTTCAGAGTCGTCCCGGGCTCGGGAATCACCTGAACGGAGGCGATCTTGGGTTCGTTGACCGGTCGACCAATCTCGCTCAGGAGCCACACATAGGCCTCGCGTATGCCATCTACCTCAGCATGAATTCGATTGGCTATCTGATAGGTGAGAATATTATAGATCTTGCCGACATGGCTTACCGGGTTCTTCCCCGCAGCTGCTTCTGAGCATGTTGGCCTGTTTAGTGGTATTATCCCGTTGACTCGGTTGCCCCTTCCCACTTGTCCGCAATCGGCTCCGTCGGCGGAGGTTCCCAGTACCGTGAGATACATTCCTGGAACTCCTCTTTCAGGAACATCAGCGGTGTTGACTCTCACATCGATTGAGTCGAGACTCGCCTTTGCGCGCGCGAAGTCGAGTATCTCGCATGTAATCTCTTCTTTTCGCCTGAAATAGCTGGTCTCACTGTCCACGTAGCGATCAACAAACGCGATTGCTACGGTGAGATTCAGATGCCTGTTCTTCCTCATCCCCATGATCTTGACATCTTCTCCCGTCTCGGGGTGTCGTCTCTTGAAATCCGGCGAATTCAAGAATCGTTCCGTTTCGAGGACGAGACGCTCGGTCGTCGTCATCGGCGCGAAACCGACTGCTGCAGATGTATCATTGGCGCCGAGGTACCTGCCTTTTCTCTTGAAAATGTCGGTTAGCGCTTCGGAACCCTGCTTCAGTTCGATCTGATACCCGACGTGCTCTTCTGGGTCGACCATGCGCAGGTTCTCCTTGAACCATTCTTTCGCGGTATATTTCACGATCTCTTCCACGGGAACGATGTCTTGCCCAACGCCGTAGGTCGCCCGGTCGCCGAATACCATCAGCATCGGTTTGAGAACTCTTCCACCTCCCAGTTTACATGCGACTTCGCCGGCTACGAGGAGTCCCTTGTCGATGTTGTGATGCAAGATTGTGCCAAAACGTTTTAGGTACTCCTCGGACAAGGCAACTGAGATCCTATCCATCACGGAGTCGCAGATCGAATCTGGGTGACCCACGCCCTTACGCTCGCATATCTCTATGGGCTGCTCCTCCACTGGAGTCTGATTCAGCATGTTGACCGATATGTCCGCCATTGCGAACGCCTGCGGGCCAGTACAGCCGCAGCGTCTATTAATACAGTTATGACGAACCTATTCCAAACGGAATAGCTCCGCGAGAGTGACCCTGTGCTTCCACGACTTGAAGAGATCTCAAAACGACGACGAATCTTGGGGTTGAGCCAGAAGAAGCTTTCACAGCTTGCCGGCGTGAGTCAATCACTTATCGCAAAGATAGAGGCCGGAAAGACTGAACCATCATACCTGAAAAGCAAAGCCATCTTCGATACACTTGAGAAGATGCAAAGAGAGAAGGAACCGCGTGCTAGGGATCTCCTTCAATCAAGCGTGGTCGGCGTCCAGGAGGACGAACCCGTTTCGAAGGCAGCGGCAATCATGAGTGAGATGGGCTTCTCTCAATTGCCGGTTTTCAATGGAAAGGATGTCGTCGGGAGTATCGCTGAGAAGACTATCATGGATCGAATCGTCTCAGGCATAAGCCCCCGGGACGTTTCAAGAATGCCCGTGGGAAAAGTGATGACCGAAGCTTTTCCCCAAATCGACGAAAGAACACCGCTCTCGCTGGTCTCTGCGCTTCTGCAGTATCACTCGGCGGTTCTGGTGATGAAGAGAGGAAAGGTGACGGGAATTATCACGAAGGCGGATCTGCTGAAGGTGTTTTCAGGTTAGGTTCTGCGTTTCACGCGCCGGGCGGTAGCAACTATCTTGATTATGTCTCTGTCTCTGACTATGTAGTCGGCTGGCAGTCTGACGCCGGTCCTCGCGTCAATCCCATAGATCATGGTTTGCGCAAGTTCGGTGTGGACGTGCCCCGCTACGTCTGACAGAGTAGCGTTGTATGGTACCAGTAGAACGTCAGGCAGGACGTTTCCTCTCTTGTCACTGAGCTTTTCCTGATCCTCTACCGGATAGACGCAATTCATATTCAAGAGCTTGAACATGCAGGAGTTCAGCGCAAATTGGACACCAGTCTGAATCCACCTCGTGAATACTCTCTGCTGAACGTACGTGAGCGCTCTAGATTGCTCGGGCGTCAGTTTCGCAAGTGCGAGAACTTGGAACGTCTCCTCACCGGGTATGTATCTGATATAGCCTTTCTCCTCCGCTCTGCGAAGTGCCAATTCGGCATCCGCCGAGCATGGTATGACGAGGGCTCTGCCGAATTCTTGGCTCAGTCTCTTGTGGTTCTGTTCAGCATAGGCGAGATCCATCTTGTTCGCTATGATCATCGTGGGTTTGGAAAGCTCCCTGATCTTCCTAGCGAAGCGCTCGATGTCATCCACCTTCCACTTCTTCAGCTCCACATCCGCTAGCTCAGTCTCACGAAGAGATCTCTGGACCTGATCGAGACGTACTTTTAGTCCGGCGAGGGCTTCGAAGACTAGTTTATCAATGTCTTTCTCACCCGCATGGCGACTGACCTTAGATATGCCCTTGTCCACAATCTTGGTGAACCATCGAGTCAATTCTTCTTCAATGTCATAGACATCCGCTACCGGATTGCCCAGACCTGGACGCGTCAGCTTCCCTTCCGCGTCCACACCACCGGATGCATCAACCACATGTAGGAGCGCATCAGCCTGAGACGCTACGTTGAGAAACTGAGTCCCAAGTCCCTTACCCCTCCATGAACCCTTGATCAATCCGGGAAGGTCGATGAGTTCCACCGGGATAAACCGCCAGCCGTCGATGCATCTCGAGTTTCGCGGTCTATCCTGCACCCCAAGCTCTCGGCAAACGCAAACAGTCTGGACATAGGCCACGCCAGTATTCGGTCTCTTCGTTGTGAACGGATAAGTGGAGACCTCAGCGTGCAGGAGCGTGGCAGCGTTGAAGAAAGTGGTCTTGCCCGTGTTCGTCTTCCCAATCAGGCCTATACGGATCATCACAGACCACCGTGAGTCCTGTCCTCCTTCGTTTATTAGGTTTCACAAGAGTCAGACGTTGACCAACGGATACTATCAAAAAGGGGAGGTGGTACTGTTCGACAATCCCGTTCTGATGGACCAACCAGTCAGAGGCGATGCTGGCATGAATCGCCCCTGTCAGATGGCTTCTCGAGTCGAACGAGCCTTCCGTATGTTACTTGACGCTGACAGAGCTCATGGAAAACAGAATGCGACTCTGTGACATGGGTCTCAAACATTATATACGATCATCGAGTGCGAGTTTACCCCGGTGGGGCTGGAGAGTCGTCGGCCCGTGGGGCCGTAGACGACCCTACAGTTCGGCGGCATCTAGCCAGGGATGACGACAGGACAACGCCGTTAAGGGCTCCAGAAGCCTTTGGCATGGTACGGGTTTGCTGACCATGTGGGATGACGATCTTCCGGAGCGCGGGAGAAACCCGTAAACGGTGAAAACGGCGGAAGTCGAGGGTTCAAAGTGGCGGGGACGCCATGACAATCCCTTCGGCCCCACCAACTCTCTCGTCGAATGAGTTCTGAGGCGATTTCTCGTTGTCCTAGGCAGCAGCTTCTTTCGAAGAGTTGCTCTGGTGGCTGACAACGTTTAATTATTCCTCGACGGAGCAATTGACCGGAGTTGGCGGCCATAGCTG
>CAYMZN010000032.1:0-14887 GCA_964394935.1 uncultured Candidatus Bathyarchaeia archaeon
CTTCAACTCATCCATGATCGGTTTCAGGTGATTGACCGCTTCGTTGACGACGCGCCCCTTCTTCTCTTTTCCGAGTTCGATGTTTGCCATCATCTCTTCGAGTTCACGGGTAAATCCGACGTCAAGGACTCTCGGGCAGTACTTTTCGAGCACTTCGAATATCTGGATTCCGAGATGTGTGGCTTCGATTCTCTGTCCTTTGATGTATCCTCTTCGCGCCAGAGTTTCGATTGTCTCGGCTCTCGTGGCTTTCGTCCCTATCTCATATGCCTCCATCTGACGAAGCAGACTGCTCGGATTGTATCTCGGCGGCGGACGTGAGAACTTCTCAACGGCTTTGATTGACGTGAACCGTACGGGGTCACCCTTCCTGACCGCGGGTAGATACACGTCCTCGAACTTCGCGTAAGGTTTGTAGAAATCGATCCACCCGGTCGTTAGGATCCGTGAACCTCTCAAGTAGAATTTGAGGCCATTAACGTCAATTAAGGCCTTGATGCTCTCTCGCTTTGCGGGCGGCCCAAAAGTTGCCATGAACCGTTTCACGATGAGGTCATAGATCTTGGACTCCCTTGCTTCTAGAGAACCCTTTGGTAGGGCCCCCGTCGGGTATACTGCGGGATGGGCCGGATCGGTCTTCTTTCCCTCGTTCGGGCGCAGGTCCCGCAGGTCTAGTAGGGCAGTTGCAGGGCGCTCGTAGGTGGAGTTCTTGCTGAGGCCTTCAAGCACACGTCGATAACCAATCGAAGCCGGAAGCTTTTGACTGGAGGTCCTTGGGTATGAGATCAAAGCATCCAAGTAGAGACGCTCTGCAATTCCTAGACTGTACCGCGGGGCTGTTTCGAAGTGCCTGTACGCTTCGCTCTGGAGCGAGGACACGTCAAAAGGAACCGGAGGAGGGACTACGGATTCTTTGGATTCGATCTCCTGGATTGAGCCTTCCTTGCCATCCGCACCCCATGCGATTCGTTCGGCTTCTGCCTTGACCTCAAACTTCTCGACCTCATATTCGGCTCGCAGGGTTTGCCCGTTGATGTGCAGGATCGCCTCTATCTCCCAGTATGGAACGGGCACGAAGGTCTCGATCCCTTCTTCGCGTTCAACAACAAATCTTAGCGTCGGTCCTTGGACGCGCCCCGTGCTGAGAGTCGCGTACCTGCCACTTGACTTCCTTGCCGACTCCGTCAATGCGCGCGAAAGATTGATTCCGTATAACCAGTCGACCTCGTGGCGACATAGACCAGCATTGACGAGCGGAAAATCAAGGTGTGGAAGCATGTTGTCATAGGCTTCTCGTAGTTCTTCAGGTGTAAGAGTGCTGAATTTCATTCGCTTTGCTGAGGCGTCCGCTCCGCCGCATGCGTGCTTCAAGATCATATAACCAATGAGCGAACCCTCGACATCAAAGTCGCAAGCACAAACGAAGGCATTCGCTTCTTTCGAGATCTCTGTGATCGCGTTCAGCCACTTCTTTTGTCGTTCACTATTGCGGTCGGCTAAATGAATTGGCTTCCAAGTGTACTCCCAAACGGGATACTGTTCCCGTTGGGCGCTTCCGACTTGGTCAACCTTGTAAAGGTGACCAAGCGCCGAGCATACGAGGATCCTTTCGGAAGAACGCTGAACCTCGTATACCGGAACTCCTTTGAAACTGAACTTACGAGGGTGTCCGTCCGGGTCCAGCGCCTCGGCGACGTGAAGTGCCGCGTCCGGCTTCTCCGTGAGCACTAGTATCGTCGTCAATGCTCATCCTTCTCCAGAAAGAACAGGCCAACCTCACGGGCCTTTTGCCCTGTCTCAGGGAGTTGCAAGATCCGTTCGAGGAATGCTCTCCTGCCTATTTCATCGCCGTAAGCTAATCGCCACTTGCTGAAGGATGACTCCAACTGTACATGAGCTCGATGATGCGCCTTACAGAACTCCGACTCCTCGAATCTTCGGTTGCTGCAGATCAGGCAGGAGACTTGCATGAGCATAGATCACTGAATCTCTTGAGATACTTGAACCTGCATGCTCATCGCCTTGTTAAGGTTCATCAGCGGCTAATGCAAAGGCACGGTACAGCGCTCGTGCTAGTATTTCACGCATCTCGTCTTTCTTGGGGGAGGGGGAGGGGAGTTGGATTGGGTTCCCTGCATGCTGCTGGCAACGGCGTCTTTCTTTCTGGCCCTCACGCTTCTCTTCTTCACGATATTGATTCGCATGTTATGTGCCGCTCAGTCGGGGGTCATGATCCCTTGCCGGGAAGCAGGTTGCGCCGAAGACCTGAGGGTCTAGTCGGATGAGACCTCTTGTAGGAGCATACCCTCGATACTGATTGGTGCTAGCTTCACTGCCAGATTGTATGCTTCGTCCACGCGGGCGTCCCTTTCTCCGAATATCTCCATCATCTTCTGCCCCTTCGAGACTTTGTGCCCCTCCTTTCCGTAGAGGACTATCCCTGCTCCCTTCTCGACCGGCGCACCAGCTGCGCGGGCAATCTGGTTTATTGCAGCATTGGAGACGCGCGTGATGTAGCCATCGCATGGGGCAACAATCTCCGCCCTATGCTGGCCGACTGTGATTTCTCCGGACCGAATTTTGCCGTCTCCACCCTGAGCCTCAATTATCTCGCGCATCTTTTCCAATGCTTTGCCTGATGTGAGGATTTGTCTCGCAAGCTCTTGACCTTCTCCTCGGACGGCCTTGCCGCCTAGCTCAAGCAGCATGCCCGCAAGCGCCGTTGACTTTTCAACTAGGCTGGTGGGCCCCCTACCGTCAAGCGCCTCCAAGGCCTCGCGAGCCTCAAGTGAGGGGCCTACTGTGTAACCGACTGGTTGGCCGCCATAGGTAATTCCGCATCTCACCTTGACGCCGAGCTTCTCTCCGAGATTGATGAACTTGAATGAGAGTTTCCTAGCCTCATCTGAAGATGGAATCTTGGCCTCGTGACCGACGGGTAGGTCAAGGACCATGAAATCGGCTCCTACGGCCCGTTTCTTCGCCATTATGCTAGCGATCATCTGCGGCTCCGGATCGATCTGTAAAGGATGCTCAACACCAATGAAGATATCATCGGCAGGCGCGAGGTGAAGACTTCCACCCCAGACAACCGCCCCACCTGCTTTCAGCGCCACCTCCTTCAGCTCAGCCGCAGAAAATTCGACTGGAGCGAGAACGCTCATCGTGTCTGCGGTCCCCGAAGGACTTGTGATTGCCCGACTGCTCGTCTTGGGGATGAGCAGGCCAGCTGCCGCGACGATCGGAACGACCAGCAGACTGGCCTTATTTCCCGGGACACCTCCAACCGAGTGCTTGTCGTAGACCGGCTTCCCGAAATCGATCTTCTCTCCAGTATCCGTCATCGCTTCCGTGAGCCAGAGCTGTTCCTCATCCGTCATGCCGTGGAAATGCTGGGCCATCAGAAATCCAGCCATCTCCACATCAGTGAGCGTGCCTCTCACCGTGTCTTGGACTATCGAATAGATCTCATCCCTCAAGAGTTCCTGGCCTAGAATCTTTTTGCGGATAAAGTAGGTTGAGCCGGGCGCTGGCAGAAGAGATACCTCAATGAGGTCACCGTCCCTGACCTTGAGTTCCGGGGCCAGGTCATTCGTAATTCCGATCTCACCAACGCCCACTATTGTTGTTGTAGTGTCGACCGTTGCCGTTACATTCGTCTCACCCCACTTCAAGCTGACGCGGTCATGCGCACGGATATCGACGCGCTGACAATCCTTCCGGTTTAGGAGAACGGTTCGGTGACCAGTGAGGATGTCAATTGTTCGGCAGGTGAATTGAGGCATATGAGGATCGAGGGATTACTTGAAAGCTCGTTTCATAAAGCTAGTTCCAGTCCGGCGGAGCTATTTTGTCCGCCTGACGCGACGCTGGTAGTGGCCTATCAATCCAGACACCACGACCAATGCCGCAGCTGCTGCATTCTGAGATATGCCAAGCTTCGCTAGGATATCCAAGTCAATAGCGGACTGGATTACAGAGAAAAGGCCCCGAAGTGGACCCGCAAGTTGAGGGACAGTTCTACTCAGGGACGCCATCTGCCTCCAGAAAGCGCTCGCACCGATCATGTAGGGTCCGAAAAGCACAGTACTGAAGAAGAAGAGCGCGATTCCAGCAGCTCTCAGAATACGAGGAGTCTCGAGCTGAGACATCTCTCTGAGCGCGGTGATAGGCATAGTGCTTGAAATGTTGCTCCAAGCCGCGATCGCCACAATCAGCACGCCTGCGAAAGTTAGGCCAACGAGTGGAATTGAAAACTGAAGGCCTCCAATCTGTAAGGGTTGGGCTTTCGGCTCAAGGCCATGAGAGATGAGGTAGTCGATGAGCATGTAATCCATCGTAGCCACGATCACTACGAAAGCAGCCAAGGACAGCCAATTGCGGAGGCTCCGGGTTTTTGACATGTTATCAGACTTCCAAAGCTAGCTTCTGGTGGGTGATGCTCATCTCAGGCTTGTCACTACAAGATTGCCCCAGTTAGCGGCTGTGTTGCTCTAAAAAGCGTTTCTTCCCGACCAGAACGAAGATACCTTGTCTGCCCCATTCGGGTCACGTCAAACCTTTATGATGTGCGGACTCATACAACCTCGATGTTCGGGAGCGCATAAAATGTCGAGACAGATCGTTGGAAGGGGGACCTGGCTCGACCTAGTCGCTCGAAGGGTCCTCGAGAGAGAGGAGCAGCTGGGTAGAAGACCAGCTGTAGTTCGGACTGAGAGCGGGTTAGGCGCTTCCGGAATACCGCATGTCGGCAGCCTGAGCGACTGCGTCAGATCATACGGCGTCAAGCTTGCGATTGAGTCAGCAGGCGGGAAGGCGGAGTACATAGCTTTCTCGGACGACCTCGACGGTTTGAGAAAAGTTCCTACCGGCATGCCGGCCTCACTGGCAACGTACCTAGGATACCCAGTAACCTCCATACCGGACCCCTTCAACTGCCATGAAAGCTACGGCGAACACATGAGCTCGCTCCTCCTCGACGCGCTCGACAGATGCGGGATCGAGTACACCTTCTTCTCGGCCACGAAGGCATACAGTCAAGGGCTCTTCAATCGACAGATTCTGAAGATCCTCGAGAACGCCGACAAAGTCGCGAGGATCATCAAAGAGGAATTGGGGCAGGAGAAGTACGTTGAAGTTCTTCCATACTTTCCGATATGCGGTGGTTGCGGAAGAATCTACACGACCCGCGCGTACAAGTACATTCCGGAAGAACACAAGGTCCTCTACGCCTGCGAGGGACTGGTTGAGATCCGTGGACAAGAGCTTGAGGGGTGCGGATTCAGGGGCGAGGCTGATGTCTTAGAGGGCCTCGGCAAACTGAGTTGGAAGAGTGAGTTTGCGGCCAGATGGCAGGCGCTGGGCATAAACTTCGAGGCGTACGGGAAGGACATTTTGGATTCGGTCCGAGTGAACGACCGTATCTGTCAGGACATATTGGAGTACGCTCCGCCATATCACGTCAGGTACGAGATGTTCCTTGACAAGTCAGGGAGGAAGATCTCAAAATCAGTCGGCAACATCTTCACGCCTCAAATTTGGTTACGGTACGCGTCGCCGGAGTCTCTGATCCTGCTGATGCTCAAGCGTATCGTGGGCGCAAGAACGCTCTCCGTCGACGACATTCCGACGTACATGATGGAACTTGACAACCTTGAGGACATCTACTTTGGCAGGAAAATGATCGAGGACGAACATGAGCTCGCCAGGCTCAAGGGCCTCTACGAGTTCGTCTGGCGTCTGAAACCACCCAGACAACTAGGAATTCATGTTCCCTACAATCTCTTAGTCTATCTTGCGAAGGTTGCCCCCAAAGGGAGCGAGAAAGAGTACGTCCTCACGAAGCTGAGGGAGTACGGTTGCCTACACGAAGAGGAGCCCGTAGACCTAGAAGCGCGGCTGGAGTATGCACGTAACTGGGCGGAAGATTTCGCTGAGATTCCACAGACCGTTCCTACGCTTGCCCGTGCAGAGGCCGATGCTGTCCGTGAGCTGGTCGGAGTCATTAGGGGACAGGCATCAGTCGATATTCTCCAGAACTCCATATTCGAGGTCGCCAAGAAACACGGGATCGACCCGCCGGAGTTTTTCAGAATCCTGTACGGGATACTTCTCGGATCGCCCAAGGGACCGAGGCTGGGCCCCTACATCGAAGCGATGGGGCGCGAGAATGTTGCCGAGGCCCTGGAACGAGCGCTAGCCTCTGCGAGTACTGGCCAACCCAAGTAGACTTGTCTCTCCTCAACCGAGCAGAGTTTGGCACACTGCGGGCCGCATGGACTCGACTGCCTCAGATCGGCGCTTTGCTCGGGAACACTTAAGGCACTGATTGTCCGAAAACCACATAGGTTCACGACGTAGCTACGAAAACTCACAACTGCGGTGCGATAGATCTCGTACCTCATGTTGCTCGGGCCCGTAGTCTAGCACGGATAATGACGTTGAGCGGAGAGACAGCCCCGCACGGAAGCCTGCGGATGACTCTCGGCGGAAAGCCAGAGGTCGTGGGTTCAAATCCCACCGGGCCCGCCACCTTCCATGAGTGGCAGTACCTTCTTTCTTCGTTCACTCATGGCGGGTCACGCCAGTATTAGTGCATGAGTGACTATTGCAGTTTGCGTCGCCTAAGAGAAGCGAGTCTGAAGATTTCTGGGTTGACACCACTGGCGCGGTCCCGACGAATGAACCGTAGCGGCAGACGGACTCATCTGTCTAAGGTAATTTGAAGCTGGCCACGCAACGATTGATGCATTCAATAAGCACAGCAACAGGAACGGGGATACCTACTCCTAAGGTTCCTTCTTCTTCCTAACCTAAGATCCAGACAATACTGTGCAGCGATTTCACTACTGTCCGCACACCGCCTTTACAGCTGCTCTGCCACAAGTTAGAAACGCCATTAGACCTTGATTCCGGGATACACGGTATGGACATTCGGTAAGGCATTGTTTCACGTGCTGATTCGTGACACGCTTTTGAGGAGCACCGCCGTTTCCACGCTCCTGCCATAGAGAGATAATGCGCCACCATCTTTCAGGACCTCTTGGAGCGTATCCGTTACAAGGTCTGTGAGGTCGAACTCTGATGCAAGGGCACTGATCTGCGTGTAGTCCATCACATCTTTCAATATGGCTCCTCTGTCTTTAGGGTCGAGCAACGCAATGATGTCAGAGCCATCCTTGGCGACCTTACCTCTCAGCCATGCCAGCCTGGCCTCATTCATTGTGGCCCCTTTGGTCCTGATATCGTACGACCTGTCACGCCTGGCCTTCACCTTGAACAGCCCTAGAAGTGCTTTGCTCGGAACGTAGCAGACGCAGTCCCTCGCTATCCTGACCTCCTTCTTACAGCCCTCCCTCTCGCATAGAGAATAGGGGAGGCTCTTCGAACCATCCTCGTGAAATTGGCTCGCGCTGGTCCGTTCGTAAGTGCACGCATCGATCTCCATGTCGCCTATCCTCTTGCCTCCCTTCGAGTAGATCGGTTTGCTGGCTGTTATCTCTGTTCCCAGTGCGTCCTGCTGTAGGATTTCGTACCCATGGGACCTTTCGTATCCCTCGATTATCTCGTCGAACGCGCCCCTGTGGCTCGGTCCAACCACGTCGATGTCGACGGAACCGTAATAGGGGTTGTAGAAGTAGACTGCCCAGCCGCCTACTATGACTGGTGTTCCGAAATGTCGGAAGTGACGAACAAAAGTGATGAGTTCTTGGTAGGAGGCGCTTATCGAAGCTGGCCCTTTAGGAGTTCCGCTCAACTTTTTTCCGTTATCTCCCCGTAGAGCTTCATCGCGCCGTCCCTGCCCGCTCCTCCCAAGCAGAACAAATCTACAACGACCTGAACAGGTTCGACCAAAGCGAATTCCATAATCCGTCTTGCGTTCTGCAGGATCAGCTCTGAGTCCGGGCCGAGGACCTGCACCGTTACATCGCCTCTTCCCCTAGAAATCCGGTTCGCAAGTTCGAGTGGTTTCTGGGAGTAAACATGTACCGCCGGGTATGTGATGTAGTACTCGACGTACTTGGCGAGCGCGGAAAAGGCAGTCAGCGCATAACCAACTGTGTGCTCTGCCGCGTTCCTGACCATTCTCTCGACCTTCGATATCTCTGACTCCTCAGTTCTGACTTCAGACTGAACGAGCCTAGAGAGCGGCCGCTCCGTCGAAAGAACCTCAAGCAACCGGAGTGAATCAATGAGCTCCAAGTGTTCCTTCGCTCTCTGCGCAACTATCCCGGGCGCCTCTAACTCACTGATGACGTGATTTACCAGATTCCTGGAGACACCTGCCTTCCTCGAGATCTCGATCTGGGAAGTCTGGGGGTGTGCCAGGAGGTATGCTACAACCTTGTAGGTCTGCGGGGAAGTCAATCTGACCAATTTTCCTCCTGTCGTCTTTCGCAACGGCGAGTATTTAAGGAAATCCCATGTTCATGGGATTATCCCATGTTTATGAGATTACTGGCGGCAAAGACCAAGTCACGCCGAAATCTTACTCCAACACCACTCCCGCCGTTAAGAGGCATCGCACCGCCTTACCCTCGTAAAATCAGCAACTAACCTCCAGAATAGTGGTATGGTAGACACACGCGCCTTCAACGGGGCCTCAAGAAGAGGAATTTAGCCGTAGACAGACTTTCTAGGTCCCACGTCGATCAAGACCACGAGGCGCTTCTCTTCATCTATCTTGTAGACTATCCTATAGTGGCCGGTTCTCCATCGAAGAAGGCCACCCAACTCCCCTCTTAGCCTGACGCCTGCATAAGGATCGGACATCATGTCTTCGATTGCCGGTAGAACCTTGCTCTCACGTCTGCGGGTACCTTCTTGAGCTCCCTCAGGAAGTGTTTGGTAGGCGCAGTCCTGAAGCGCCTGTGACCCATTCTCTAGTGCCCGAGAAGCGACTCCATCTCCTTCGGGTCTTCGACCACCATGTATTCGCCCTTTTCGTACTCTTTCAGACTGCTTCTTATCCTGCGGATTCCTTCCTGATCAGCGAGCTCCTCAAGGGTTGCGATGATCTCCTCTATTTGGCGCGCGTGGTCTTGAAGTTCCTTCAAGACGGATCTTGGCACAGAGAGCGACTCGGTCATGTTCGTTCCCGAAGCTCGACAGAGCATGTGGCTAATAGGAATTCCGATAGAAGTTTGACCTGAGCTGCGGCTGGTGCCAATCGATCCCATGGCCTAGGGGAAGTGTACACAGCATCGCAGGCCCTTGGAGATAGGCTAAACACTAAACAAGCAAAAGACGGATGTGAACCCAAGTGGGTTCAAATCCCTTCGCTCGTCATTCGACTTGAGCTTTCAGCGGATGTTTTGCGGACTCCTAGCGTATTGTCTGTCCGTCCGGATTTCGTTGGTTCAAAACGTGAAATGTCACCTAACCGGGCCCGCCATGAATTTCGACGACGCCAGCCACAATTCTTTGGCGTTGTGAAGTCTTACGCTTATTCTGCAAATCGAGTGGACATTAGGCCAAGCGCAAAAGGCCTCGACGGTCTCAGTTCCTCCTTCGCAGGGTCAACCTCGAGCCCCAAGACCTGAAGAGTAAAGGTGCCGAGAAGTGGCATAGGAGCATCAAAAACCAACGCCGTCACCGGCGCCTCCCGCCCGAGCAGCCTAACGTACGCGAAAGCATATCCGGCCTCCAGTTCTCGTTTGTCGGCAAGCGTGACGCTCGTCTTCTTGACCGGTTTCAATCCCAGTTCTTCAGCGATTGGAGGAGGTATCACCATGTAAGAGGCTCCGGTATCAACCAGAAATTCAAGTTCTTTGGTTCGCGTCTGCTCTGGATCACTAATCTTCGCTCTGACCTTCACGTAGCCCATGCGATTTGCAGCCTTGCCATAGATGGAGATCGTGTCATTAAAACAAACTGTACTTCCGGCGGCAATAGCTGAATTCTCAGGTCCGCACCTTTGAGGAATCGCGCCAAGAATGGGAGGACCAGCGAACCGATCATAGCTACGGCAATATCAGCGTTCCCAGCGGGCCAGCCATCGTTCTCGACGACGAGAACATGCTCCCGCTCCTGTCGCGTTTCACGCTATTGCCCAAGAGCATGCTAAATCCAAACTAGGAGGGCGAGACCAACCAATGGTGTGAGTTACTTGGAGCACAAAGGAAGCAGGATTCCAAGCCCGAATGTCGCTGGCCTCCGCGATTCCACTCCCTCTGACAGCTGCTAAGATCCGCTGAAACCTGCTTCCCCGAGTGCCAAGAACTCGCCTTGCCCACGGAGCTGAGAGTTCGAGTCCCGGCATCCCTTTTCGCCCTTCTGTGGGTGTTTTGCGTACTCTTCGCGTATGGTTTGTCCCTAGGGATTTCGTTGGTTCAAAACGTGAAATGTCACCTATCCGAACCCGCCAATTCTCTTCCTCAACATTAGATCGGACAGGGTCTTCCAATAACCGCTGGCATAACTCAGATGGGAATGGTTTCTGACAACCCTTCGAAGTGCTCGTCTCCAGTCAGGAGCTTGGAGTCATACACGCGCGCTGTGGCCAGGACGATTGCGTTGAACAGGCTTGGTGCTCTGCGTCTTTGCTTCGCGGCCCTCTGTGCAAGTTCAAGGAAGGCTTCTCCGGCTTTCATGGCCACTTCGACCCCGACCGGTGTTACGAGTGAGGCTGATGTGATCGTTTCTAGTCTGGACCTCACTCTACTTTCCTCAGCTTTCTCCCTCAGATATTTCCTCGAGATTTCCGCTAGGACAATATCGGGCGTCCTTACCTCGTCTGCATCTGCTATCATTCGGCTGACCCTCTGCCCTTTCTGGCCTCCGAGGAACAGTTCCACCCACGCATAGGAATCTGCGACAAGTCTCAGCGGTCCTCGCCTCTGTCCTCCTCGGTGAACGCCCTAATCTTCCCTCTGTCAGCACCAAGCGTTTCCTGCAACAGCTGCAACCTATGCCTCTTGATGAGCGATCTTATTGCATCATCCAAGCTGCGAGCCTTGAGCTGCTCTCGCAGCTTCTCCAGTTCGGTCAGCGTTGTCTTCGAGACCTTGACTGTAGTGGTCGAGCTCATGTCGCCATCGAGCCTCTGCGTATACCAGTAGCCTAGTATAAATTATACCATATACTCTGGCAAGCGCTCGATTGGTTGTTGCCGCACCTGAAGTGCCGTGTCCAAAGCGTCAGACCACCAAGGAGTCTCCGAGGAGCGATGAAAGCCAGGGCGGTGCGTTCGAGTCCCACCGGGCCCCCAACCACCTGAGCGAAACCCGCGGGTTTGCCAACTGTTGGCCAGCCAAGATTCTCTTCTTGATCCCTTCTGTGACGGCGTCGCGGACGACCGCGATCTCGTGCTTCCTCTGGGGTGAGGCCGAATCCTCTTGCCATCGCTGGTAATTCGTTCTTCTTCGCTGGAGCGCCCTTTGGCCTGATTCGGAGCCCAGAGTCGGCGTAGACGTTGCGAAGAAACTACACGCCTTTCGACTCGATATCATGATACTGATCGTGTGCCCCATCATGTATTCGACATAGTCCGATTGGACGCCCAGAGCCATGAGTTGGGTCTTGAAGAACTTGCGGAGACTGCGGACGCAGAGGCTGTATCTTCCTTCATTACTCTGTCTGAGCAAGCCGGCCTTGAAATAGAGTCTGTGAATGAGCTTCCGCACCTGTTTCTCTCCCATCGGTCTGGCGACATCGTACATCTCGTCTCGAATGACAGGCGAGTCATCGGAGAGATCCTCGGCAGGAATCTCGGGATGGAGGTTTCCTCTACGTCGACTCTCCAGGTACAGGCTCCAGCGCTCGGCATCGTGAGGGGTCGCAGGATTGGCCCGCAGAAGATACGTTGTGGTTGCAATCGCTGCTGCATGGGGTGGGCAACGCATATGGCAATGTAGCCGAAACCGAAATATCCACTACAGAGAACGCAGAGATTGTTATGAACGTTCCCAGCGATCCCCGTGTGCTAGGCGGTGCAAGACACTTGGATAAACGGGAAGATGTCCTCATTATTGGGGGTGGCGTCGTTGGCGTGTGTGCGGCCTACTATCTGGCCGGTCAGGGCCGGTCGGTGACGCTCGTCGAAAAAGACGATATCTGCGCCGGCGCGTCCTACGGCAACGCTGGGCTGATCGTGCCCAGTTATGCTATCCCTCTGGCAGCGCCTGGGGTATTGACTCAGGGTCTAAAGTGGCTGTTGGATGCCGATAGCCCGCTCTACATAAAGCCGCGCCTTGATCTTGAACTCGTCCGCTGGCTCTGGCAGTTCCAAGCTGCCTGCCATGAGGGACCGATGCGCAGGAGTATTCCGATACTCTTGGCGCTGGGGCGGACCAGCCACACGTTGCTCAAGGAACTGGTCGCCAGCAACGATCTACCATGTGGCTACGAGCAGAAAGGGTGGTTGCTGCTCTTCAACAGCCGGGGAGGCTTTCAAGAGGGATACAAAGAGGCGCGCCTGTTGCAAGAGTACGGGGTTGAGTCGCAGGTACTGGATGCAGCAGGTGTGCGCCGGATTGAGCCAAACGTGACGCCCTCCGTCATCGGGGCCATTTACTACCCCGAGGACGCCCACCTGATCCCCAACCGCTTTGTATTGGAACTCGCTCGTCTGGCCGAGAGCCTGGGAGCCAGCATCCAGACAGGCATGGAGGTCTTGGGTTTTGAAACCTCTGGCCGGCGGATTTCGGCGGTGGTGACGACCCGCGGTGAACTCCATCCCAACCAGGTGGTGCTGGCCACAGGTGCCTGGTCGCCAGTTGTGGCCCGCGATCTCCGCTGGCGATTACCTATCCAATCTGCCAAAGGCTACAGCATCACCGTCAAGTCTCCCCCTACCAGCCCTCAGGTGCCGCTCTACCTGAGCGAAAGCAAGGTGGCAGTGACGCCTATGGGCGAGATGCTGCGGTTCAGCGGCACCTTAGAACTGACCGGCCTTGACCTCTCCGTCAACCGGCGACGGGTAGCTGCAATTGAGCGGGCAACCCGCCAATATCTGCTGGGCATGGAAAGGCTCGAATTGGTGGAGATTTGGCGCGGCTTGCGATCGGTCACGCCGGACGGTCTGCCCATCATTGGGCGCAGCGATGCGCTGGAGAACCTGATCGTGGCTGCTGGCCACGGCATGCTGGGCATATCCCTGGGGCCAGTCACTGGGAAATTGGTCCGTCAGATCCTTGTCGGTGAATCTCCAGCTGTAGACCTGAGGCCGTTGGGAGTAGAACGATTTAGAGGCAAACCCCAGACGGCCGATCCTCGGGTAGGTTCGCGTCCCACGAGGCCCGCCAAGCATTCGTCGTTCTCGCGGACGGTTTTCCGCTCCTTTGTAGAACGAGTCTAGCCTTGTGGGGGAGTCGGATCGGCTTGGAAAGTCTTATACCAGGGTATAAAGCCAAACCCTTCCCATGGCGCTCGCCATCCCAACCAAGCTTGAGGAACCCCTCATCCGGGCCTTGGACAGCCTGGTCGCAGACGGCTTCTACCAAAGCAGAAGTGAAGCTATCCGAGATGCCATTAGACGGCTTGTCGAAAGAAACTACGTGAGCAAGATCCGCTTCCTCAGAGTCGTCGCTGAAATCACCGCTCAGGTCATTCTGAGCAAGTACCCAGAGACTGTCACCGACATCATCGTCTACGGCTCAGTTGCAAGTGGCCGGGCCTCCGAGGACAGCGATCTCGACATTCTGGTTCTGGTCTCGACTAAAAGCCACGAGAGCCCCAGTCAAATGGAGATTTGTATTCATGAGATTGTATACCCCATCGCGCTCGCATGTGGGACGGTCATCACACCAATTGTACTGGAGAAGAGAAAATTCTTGAATCTGGCCAGAGCTGGACAACACTTCGCAGGAGAGGTTATCACGTACGGTATTCCGGTCCAGGGGACGACCTTGAATGAGCTCAGAAAGCAGAGCATACCTGAGAAAGGCTGATGCGAGATTCGAAGCGGCTAAAGAACTGTTGGAGTCTCGGAGATACGAGGACTCGGTCTCTAGAGCGTACTACTGCGTGCTGAGCTGTGCTCTGGCTGCCTTGGCGCTCAAGGATTCGTACCCGAAGACGCACGAAGGAACGCTCAGAATGTTCGGAGAGTTGTTCGTCAAGGGAAAAGGCTGGCCCAAAACGATGGGCAGCAACTTCTCCAGACTGAAGGCTCTCAGGGACAAAGCCGACTACTCTCCGGGGATTGAAACCACGAAGGAAGATGCAGAGTGGAGTCTGCGCGTAGCCGCGGATTTCATGAAAGATACCAAGTTTAGGCTCAGCTAGTCAGTGCTCTGCGGCCCCGCCAAACTGACGTACTTAGAGGAGCCAATCTGTGGACCTCCGCTGTGAGTGGATGAATGAATCCGCGGAGGGCGCTAATAGGCGAGTAGACGCACACCCAAGTTCGAGAAGCAGAATAGAAGATCGAGCTATACTTTTTCGAATGCCTGCGCCAAATCTGAGATTATGTCATCCGCATCCTCTATGCCTAGCGAGAGCCTGATCAGCGAGTCACCTATTCCTGCCTTCCGCCTTTCCTCAGGATTCATGAAGTAGTGGGATGCTGTGCTAGGCTGACTGACCAATGTCTCTGCCCCGCCCAAACTTGACCCGATGAGAGCTAGCTTGAGGCTGTCGACGAATCTCACTGCGCGATTCAGGTTTCCTTTCACCTCAAAGCTCAAGACTCCTCCGAACCCCCTCATCTGCCTCTTCGCTAGCGAATGCTGCAGGTGCATGCTCAGTCCGGGGTAGTACACTCTTTCGACCTTGGGATGAGTCTCAAGGTATTCTGCGACTTTCTGGCCGTTCGCGTTGTGCTTCTCCATTCGAAGTGCAAGAGTTTTCATGCCCCTGAGCATCAGCCAAGCGCCGTGCGGGTCAAGGACACCTCCTAGGATTCTGCGGAGCTTCTTCATCGGCTCGATGAGTTCTTTCGGCCCGG
>CAYMZN010000033.1:0-14881 GCA_964394935.1 uncultured Candidatus Bathyarchaeia archaeon
AACCTAGACCTGATCATACTTCGTCTCCTGAGGTCGAGGCCTCGTTGGGGATACGAAATCAACATGGCCATTCGGGACAGGTTCAGAGTCTACCTGAGCGCCGGAACGCTGTATCCACTACTCCACTCGCTTGAGGACACTGGCAGAATCGAGGGCGTCTGGGAATCAGAGAAGGGGAGGGGCAGGCGGATCTACCGCATCACCGAGAATGGTGTCGAGTTCCTAGTGGCTGGCGAAAAGATGACAGCTGAACTTGTGAAGCTCATGCAGAGCATGCAGGACGAGGCCCATCCGCCCGGTGTGCCGTAGGCGAAACTGATATCTAAGTCAGCCTTGACAGGGGACCAAAAAATTGCGGGGCCTGGAATCCTGAGCCTTATCGGAAAAATCCGAAGAAACTCGATCGCGCGCGTTCTCATCCTCGTCGGGCTCGTCTTCATCGTATCTTACGGCGGCATGGCGCTCCTCAGAATCGTCATGAGTACCGAGTCGCCGATAATGGTGGTACCAAGCAGAAGCATGGTACCGACCCTTAACGTGGGAGACATCGTGATCGTCAGGGGAGTGGATCCGAACACGATAACGGTTGGCACAATCATTATCTTCCAAAGCCCAAGCGGCAGTATCGACATCATACATCGGGTAATTAGAATCGTCAAGCAGGAGGACATGCTCTACTTCCAGACAAAGGGAGACAACAACGCTGCTCCGGATCCATGGTCACCAGGCGTTCCTGAGCAAAACGTGAAGGGCGTCCTGGTTGGCAGGATCCCCTACATCGGGTATGTCACGCTCGCGCTTCAAGGGCCTCTCGGAATTATTCTGATCGTCTTCCTGATCTTCCTAATGATCAGCTTCGAATACTACGACTCGAGAAGGAAGGCAAAGCAAAAGGACAGCTAGTTGTCGCGATCTCTAGCTGTTCCCCATATCGGAGACTCGCAAGGCCTCTGCCCGACTCGACAGGTGGCATTTATATAGGCTCCCTTTATAAACCGCCACTTCGCTGAGGTGCGGCCTCTGGCCAAACACAAAGCATTCATCAATATAGAGAACGTCGTCGCTTCGGCCACCCTGAAGCAGAACATCGACCTCAACTCAATCGTCAGGGTCTTCCCAGGCGTCGAATATAGGCCTGAGCAGTTCCCCGGACTCGTATACCGGCTCAAGAAGCCGAAAACTGCGACACTGATCTTCAGCTCAGGGAAGATGGTATGCACAGGAGCGAAATCTGAGAGGCAAGCAAGAAAGGCTGTTACGAAAGTTGTCGACGAACTCAAGAGAAACGGGATTGTGATCCTCGGAAAGCCGGAAATCCAAATCCAGAACATAGTCGCCTCCGCAGGACTGGGCGGCAACATCGATCTTGAGAAGTCGACCTACTCGCTGAAGAGAACGATGTACGAGCCCGAACAGTTCCCTGGCCTCATCTACAGAATGGATGACCCCAAAGTAGTAATACTCCTCTTCGCCAGCGGAAAACTAGTTTGCACAGGCGCCAAGAAAGAGGCAGAGGTTCACAGGGCGGTCGCAAAGTTGCAAGAAACGCTCGAAGAAAAAACGCTCATAACCTACCCGTAGTGCCAAGTCCAATCGGCAGATCATTACCCCTGAGACAATACTTCTCAGAGGATGAGCGAGCCGCTCATTCGAAGGAAGCGGAATTGAGTGCTGTAGCTTGGATGAGGGAAACGGTCGTTAGATCTAGCCACATTGCCAGGCTACGTGTAGTTCCAATGAACGTATGGGCATCGGTAATACTTGCCTTCAGCTTGTCTGCGATAGCACACGCACCTACCTCGGTCCCCAGCTACTACTCCGACTTCAATGCCTTCTGGGGCCGACCGGAAATTCAAGCATTGAAGATGCCTTATGTGGACTTCGCGTTTGAATATCCTCCGCTGAGTGGCCTAGTACTCTACACTTCAATGCTCACGAGCCAAATGAAGAGCGTCACGGTCTGGTATCTTAGCTACCTTGTGTGGCTTGCTGTGTTCACGGTACTACTCGCCTACGGATCGTGTAAACTCTGCGAGCTCACTGGGGCGGATAAGAGCAAGGTTGTGACCAGGGTGTTCTTAACCGGGTCCATGATCACTTATCTCGTCTACAACTTCGACGTAATCCTGGCTGCTCTATTGACACTGGCGCTATGCGCTTTCCTAGTGAATCGCAAGAAACTCAGCGCCGTCCTACTTGGCCTGGGGATCGCCACAAAACTATTCCCGATAATGGTCCTTCCTATCTTCCTGAAGCAGCTTGGAAGGAAGCGCGAGGTTCTCGCTTACGTAATCATTTGCGGCGCAACGATAGCTTGCTTCTACTTGCCGATAGCCCTTCTGTCGTTCGATGCCCTGTGGAGAATGCTCACATTGACGTTTGAAGGCGGGCCGGAGAACACCTGGCTCGTGTTCTTCTTGGACTACCCACCTTTCACATTGATGCGTTACGTCAGCATGGCGATCTGGCTGGTTGCGTTGGCACACGCTCTGACCGCCAAGGGCCGCTCTCTTGTAGAGAGAGCCTACATGATGGCTGGGGGTTTCCTGTTTGGAAGTTGGGTGTTTACTCCGCAGATGGCATTGTGGTTGTTGCCGTTTTTTGCTTGTCTGAATATTCTGCCTCAACTCGCGTTCACGATCTTTGACTTGTCAAACGCGGCGATCATGTTGTTCTTCTTCCAATTCTCGAATCAATTTGCTCCGACATCGCCTATTCAGTGGATCAACCTCGTCCGCGTTGCAATGTTGGCTGTGTCGTTAGCACCGTTGTTCACTGGGAAAAGTACGAAACAACTGGTCGAATGGCTTAAGGCCCCGGTGACGCAGAGCATTTTGCAGTAGGTTTCGCATAGGAGATACGATTGCGAGTACACCCGATGCTCTTGGCCCTGGACAAGTATCTCTGGTTCCAGAAGACGAAAGAGTTGACAAATGCTGGCATCATACTTGATCTAGGAGGAGGAGAAGGTATGTTTGAGACGCTATTCCAGGGACGGGATCAACGATTTGCCATACTCGAGATTTCTCCTCCGAAGAACACTCTCCGAGGAAACGTCGAATACATAGTGTATGGTGGAGAAGAATTTCCTTTCAGCAACCAGAGTTTCGATCTTGGAATAGCGCTGCATGCTATCGAACATGTGCCCCGTCACATTCGGCCGCGGGTAATTGCTGAATTAGTGCGCGTCGTGAGACACAGGATCATCCTTGCGTTTCCTATGAGGAGACTTCACTTCGAGCAACTCTTCAGAGCCATTTTCACTCTGTACGCCGCCATCGGCCTATCCAAGATGAAGAGATTCTACGAAGAACATCTTCGATACGGGCTTCCAACACCCCACTTCATCTCTAGCCTTGTTGGAAGCCCGCCGACGTCATCAGAATTCTACTTCGGCAAACTTTCATGTCTAGTCCTATTGATTCAGTTAACCTTTCCAGTCTTGGTGCCCCTCAGCGGTTTTTTCGCGCGAACAATCAGGAAACTGGATGACCGGGAACCGGTGTTCGCCCTGCTATGGTGGAGGTTTTGATCATCGACCTTGGCAAGAGTCTTGCCGAAACTTCCGTTCAAGGACTGGGTTGCGAATCATTCCAAGCACGAACATCAAGCCCGCGGGCTTCTTCATCATGTGCGTCGTCACCCTGCTGTCATCTACTAATCTGCAGGCTTGTATGACTCTCCTACATCGCACTGTGTCTCTTAGATGCCTTGCGTTCCACAGCCAAGCCGCAAGAATTGTCCGAAGCTCATCACCTCGAAGTCGCAGAATCACCCAGATCACAAGGCCAACCTGCAGAACCAAGTAGCGCGGCAGTATGCTGAGGAGGCTTCTGAGTGAGTAGTTCTTCAGGATCATTCTCAGACGATTTCTGTTGAACAGGTATTGAATGTCTGTGGTCTTCATTCGCGTGATTCCCGATTTGTGCATCACCGTCGACCCAGGAACACAGAGAACTCTGAATCCGAGAAGCCGTAGTCTCCATGAGACGTCGACATCCTCGAGGTACATGAAGAGCTCCTTGTCGAATCCTCCTACCCACTCGAAAACGTCTTTCCGAATCGCGAGCGACGAACCTACGGCATAGAAACACTGTGGCGAGCAATCGTACTGTCGTCTGTCGTCTTCGCCTTTGCCTCTGCTCCATGCAAATCCATAGATGTCCGACACTCCCCCGCAGGAGTCTATCGTCTCCCGAGTTCCTGGAAGCATGACTTTGCTGCAGACTGCGCCGTTCCTCTGATCTCTGAGAGAAGAGATGAGTGCGGATAACCATCCATCGCGTACAACGGTGTCGTTATTGAGGAAGACCAGGTAGGCTCCCAACGAGTTCCTCGCGCCGACGTTGCAAGCTTCGCCATACCCTACATTCGAGGTCAATTGAATCAATTTGATGGAAGGCACATTCTGTCGAACGATCTCCGCCGACTTGTCAGGGCTGGCGTTGTCTACAATGATTATCTCTAGGTCTTCTTCGCTGGCAGTGAGGACAGACCGCACGCATTCTGATATGCAATCGGCTCCTTGATAGTTTGGGATCACTACGGATGCGAGAATGCGAGCATTCGATGAGCGCGTCCCGTCCGTGTTGGGTCTCCCCGTGTCCGCGTTCCATCTCATTTCGGCTGATTGGCGACTAAGTTGGTGCGCATTTGTCTTAACCCTTGCCCCCTGCGGCCCAGAAAATCACAGGTGACTATGTCTTACAAAAGCAGCAGCTGACTTCCCTCGATGTTTCTCCTTGAGTACGCAGAATGGCTGGTTTCCCGGTCGTTGTTCGCGGTCAGACTAATATGCATGCTTGCAACTTCGACAACGGTCGCGTGTCGGATAATGGACGAGTTGGAGCAGATTAGGGCACGGAAGATGGCAGAGATGATAGAGCGAGCCGAAAAGCGCGGACATCCATCTCAACCGCGAGCTCCGGTTGACTTGACTGACAGTAATTTCGAGTCGACGATACGAACGAACAAGCTCGTTGTAGTCGACTGCTGGGCTGCTTGGTGCTACCCCTGCCGATTGGTGGCGCCAATCATAGAGGAGTTGGCCAACGGATACAGCTCGGCAGCTCTGTTCGCCAAGCTGAATGTCGACGAGAATCCACTGATTGCCTCGAGGTATTACGTCCAGAGCATACCCACAATTCTGATGATTAAGAATGGGGTCGAAGTTGAGCGAATCATCGGCGCAGTGCCCAAGGGACAGATTGAAGCTGCTCTGCGAAAACACATATGACGATGAATGTCTTGCCGAAGGCCTGAATCTGTTCGCGTGACTGTTCCTGACCTTTCTCTCTAGAGGGCGAGGTCCATTCTGACCCTTATCGCACGCATGATGTCACCATTCGTGAGTATTCCAAGCAGCTTGTTGTCCCGCGTTGTAACGAGAAGTCTGCCTACCCTCTGACGGGCCATCTTCCCCATCGCCTCAGCTGCACCTGCTTCCGGCTCGATAGTTACCATCCGCTCGCACGAGACCATTACGTCACGGACAGTCGTGTAGTCCCATCTGTCTTTGGGCAGGGCGCGAACGCACTGTAGGGTGACGATTCCAAGAAGATTTCCGTTCTGGACGACCGGGTATCCGCCATGTGTGCGGACAAGGAAGAAGTCGGATACGAGTTGTTGTATGGTCATGTCTGGTGGGACACTGATGACTTCACGTGTCATGACATCTCCGACTCTAACGCCCGCGAGAGCTTCTGAAATAATTGTCTGATTCCTGCTTGTCTCTGCGCCAGACTTCAGGAACCACCCGAGGAAGAGAAACCAGATTCCGTCGACGAAGTCCCCCAAGAAAACTCCTGCAAGTCCACCTAGCATCATCGCGTAGGCGAATGCTTCTCCGATTCGAGACGCCAATGTTGTGGCTCTGATTACGTTTCCCGATCTCCTCCACACAGCGCCTCGGAGGACCCTTCCGCCGTCTAGAGGGAACGCTGGAAGCAAGTTGAACCCGCCCAGCAGAACGTTGATCAGGGCCGCGTACTGGAACGTGGCAGTCAAAGTGACCAAGCCTTGGAGCGCCAAGTTCACGTACCAGAGAACGGCGAAGACCGCGGCGATCAGGAAGCTAGTCAACGGGCCAGCCGCGGCCATCCTGATTTCGACGCCTGAACTCTTGGGCTCTTCTTGTATCTCAGAGACACCTCCGAAGAAGAACAACGTGATGCGCGCTATTGGGAGCCCATTCTTCTTAGCGACGTAGGAGTGCGCGAGTTCATGAACTAGGACGGACACGAACAATAGGAAAGCTGACACGATTCCGATCGTCCAGTACGTAGCAACACTGAGTCCGGGGTACTCGCGGGGCATGTACCCGTACGCAAGCGACCACGCAATCAAGAGGAACACAAACCACAGCGTGTAGTGAATTCTCACGGGTATACCGAACGGCTTGAGTGGAATCCTCACGCTCATTCCTTTCTCATCCTCGTCTCCGAGTCGTCTATTGCGTCGCAACTTATTGGCGTAGCGTGGGAAAACCACAGCTGTGCATGTCTACTGCTTCTAGCAGCACGTAGCCCGGGTCAAGCGGTGATCGCCGCGCTTGCGACGATCGAGTCAGCTAACTCTGGATCCCAGAAGAGATCAGGGTTGAGGTCCTAGTTACTCCGGGGAGCCTACGAGCCATAGTAACCGTCTCGTCTAAGAGTGAGATGTCACTCAACTCGACCCTTGCCACGACATCAAACTCCCCGTAGACGACCTGCGCCTCTGTGACGCCTGGAAGCTTCTTCAGCTCCTTTGCGACGCTGTGTTCCTTGCCGACCTCGACTAGGAGCAGGAGATAGGATACGAGAGCCTTCATGGATCAGCACTACTGGAAAGTGCCCATGGACAGAAAACGGTTGCTCAGACGACGGACATATTCTACCGCAGCAGCCAAGGGGAGTCACGCGTGGATTGTCGTGCGACTTCAAACCTCACCTGAGAGCATGTCATATCTCTGTGGGGCACGGTAGGTGGAGTGATTGGTGGTACGCGTGCGGCGGTTGGGCATAGCAGGTTTTGGTGGCAGGGGCAAGCTCATCGCCAGGAAACTCGTCGATCTCGGCCTCGAGGTCGTAGGCGTGTATGACTCCAATCCGGCTCAGCTCACCGATGCCCCCTTTCGAAGATTTGCAGACCTAGGCGATCTGCTTAAACTCGACATCGATGCTTTGGCAATCGCGACTTGGCCTTCAAGTCACGCCCAGATCGCGCAGAACGCCCTCGAGCGTGGTCTCGACATTTTCGTCGAGAAGCCCATGGGCGCTACCGTCGATCAAAGCCTCCAGATTGTTCAGGCTCAGAGGCGAGCGGGCAGGGTGGTCGTCGTTGGCTACGTTGAACGTGTTAACCCTGCGATCATGAAACTGGTCGAGGTTGCGGGCCTCACAGATGTCGTCAGGTCAAGGGAGATTCGTGTGGGCTTGTCGCCGCCCGCCACGGACGGGACAGGCGTGCTCTTGGACTTGGCTTCGCACGGAATCGATATGGCCTACCACCTCTTCCGTGCCAAACCGAAGGTCAGGAGTGCGAACCTCACAACCCAACAAGAAGGGGCTCCGGAGTACGAATGCATGATCGAGCTTGACTATGGGCAAACACGTTCCTATGTGGAGGCCAGGTATGCTAGCATTCGAAGGCGCCGCCTCGAGCTCGAGACCGAGCAGGAGTACTATGAGGTCACCTACACTCCAGCCTCCCTCAAGATCGGATTTCCGCCACCGAAGCTCCGGAGGAGGCCACGAACCTTCGAGGACCTCGAACAACTCTCGAAAAACGTTGAGACAACATTTGACCTCGCGCGGATGGAGCCCATCGGTGTCATGCTTCAGCTCTTTGCTGAATCTATGAAGAGGGGCTCGGTGGTCGAACCGTTGTGCAGCGCCGAGCAAGCGTTAGTGACTGCAAAGGCGGTTGACGATACAAGGAAGCTGGCCAAGTACAGACTGATCAAGAGAATCAGTACGTAACGGAACCCCGCCCTGAGCCTACTCGATGTCATTTGGGTACCATCAACGTGGCGCGTGAGAAAGACAATGGGGCTAGCCCAAAGACTGACCCGCTCACGTCGATGGAGACCTTTCGGGGATGCGTGTTTGCAGGGAATCGGGGCTCGATTACTCTTTTGACCTATCGATGACCAATCTATGCGCATGCTAACCGTCATCCCATTGCAGCTCGGAATAATACCCGTAGGCGGAGAGCTGTCAACGATAATCGTACGCGCAGTCAAGAAGACGGGTCTTCGCGTCAAGCAAGGCGACATCGTCGCTGTCTCAAGCAAGATCGTATCGCTCTCGGAGGGGAGATTGGCGAGGATTTCAACCGTAGACCCATCAAGTCGAGCGCGTCATCTTGCCCAACTCTTCATGATGGACCCAAGTCTAGTTCAGATAGTTCTCAACGAGGCGGACCAAGTCCTCGGGGGCGTGAAGGGTGTATTGCTCACTGTCAAGAACGGGATATTGATCCCCAACGCGGGGACGGACGAAAAGAATGCGCCCAAGGACCATGTTGTTCTGTGGCCAAAGGACCCTGAGCGTTCAGCGAAAAAACTGCGAGATCAACTCATTGCAGCATTCCACGACAAATTGTCAGTGATCATCGTAGACAGCCGAGTAACGCCGCTTCGTCTAGGCACCTCTGGGGTCGCACTAGCTGCTGCAGGATTTCGGAGTATGCGGGACTATCGAGGTTTGAAAGACTTGTCGGGCCGGGAGATCAGAATTACTCAGCAGAATCTGGCTGACGACATAGCCTCATCCGCACATGCCATGATGGGGGAAGGCGCAGAATCGACACCGGTCACCCTAATCCGCATGACGAGGACGAGATTCCGTGGGCGGGTCTCCGCGGATTTGAAGATCCATCCTAGAAGGTGTCTGATTCTGGGGACTCTTTCGCGAGGAAAAACAATGCACTGCAGACGCATAGCCTAGATTTGCGAGAAAGGTTAGCTGGACCCACGAGGAATATTGACCGCCATGAGAGGAATATCATCACTTTTCTCTCTTGAGGCAAGAGCTTGCGCTCGCCTATTTCTTGTTAACAAGGTGAATGACCTGAGCTAGCTGGCGACATCACTCGCTTTCAAGTACAGAACGCATCACTCACTTGCCTGGCCTGCTGCTGCGCCAATCTCTAGCAGTGGAGGAGCGTCATCTACTGTAAGATGGCTGGTCTATTGCTCAAGCTCTAACAAAGATCTAACGCGTTCGTAGATGGGCGTCACGGGTATCCCGGCCTCTACGCTCAAAATAACTGTGTATTTCGGCGTCTTGAAGAAAACCAATGAGAGCTTCTCGTAGCCTATCAGAGAGTATGTGATCCTTCCCAAATCGTTCTCTAGTCTCTCGGCCGCCCCAAGTATGATCTGCGGGATTATCTCACTGAACTCTCTGTCTGTCTTATCTGGGGTGAGTGACTTCATGCCCTCTCTCATGCGGGATTCCAAGAGGTCAAACTTCGGTCCTCGGTTGATTATTCCCACGTATCTGATGTTCTTGTCAGCTGAGAATACTCTGTTAACTAACTCATTGAGTTGCATAAGACTTCGCAAGCGATGACCTCATTATAAAAACTAACGTGCTTGCTTGCTGCTTTGGCTGTGCTCTTCTGTACAATCTTTCCCGTCATGGTCTCTGCATTTTTCTCCGCTAGACCTCTCCTCTCCCTTTGCCTCTTCCGTCTCGCTATCCTGTTCTGCATTTCGCCTCTTGACTACTGCTTATCCTTCGCCCGCTTTCACCCTTCCACCTCGGGGGGAACCATCGGCCCTTGGGACCGTTGCGGCCATTCGCACACGGCTTGATCCAAGTGAGTAGGGTGGTGACAGCGACAAGTGACCTAGTGACGGCGTGAAACTAGCAACAACGTTGTTGCTAGCCCGTAGCAACGCTGCTACCAATCGTTTCCGACCTTCTCGCTGGAGGGAGCAGGCAGTGAGGGCCAATTCTAGCACTTGTCGTGTTCCTCGCGACGTTGCATATACCGCTCCTGAGCGCATGAATAGGTGTAGGATTGCAGAGTCCCAGCTAGCAAGAGCGTAGGCATGTTCTGACCCCTCTTGGAAGGAAAGCCCTCACCCTGCTCACGATGATACGGCAGAACATCGACTCCGAACTCGAGAAGTATGTGAGGGCGGCCAACTCGGCTCAGGGGGTCCCTTCACAGGTCGAAACTCGCGTCTAAAACTGTCAACTCAGCAGTCCTTGAGCTGAAAAAAGAGCACAAATCAGGCAAAGATGTCAGGAGGGTCGTTGCGAGTTTCGGCATTCGAGCGGTATGGTAAAGACGAGTTCGGCGCTGGCTATCAGGTTCGCTCACCTCTCAGGTCGAAGTACGATGCCTAACCCTGGTAGGGGAGTCGGTTCCTATGCGCTAGAGCATAGAAACCGGGCTGGCCTGCTATGGGCTACAGGCGTCTCTCGCTCTATCTTGACAAGCTTCGAGCCTATCCGATCAAGCGGCTTGCGAGCATGGAGGGATGGGAGGCGGCTGACCTTCTACGCGTGCTGATAGTGCTCGGATGGGACTGGGAGGCCAATATTCCTCGTCACATTTCGAAGGATGACATAATGCGGAGGGCTAGAGGGGAGGCGGATCCTAGCATGCTGGTGCGACTAGCCTCTGTTGGATGGTCTTCGAAGATGCAAGACAAGTGGAGAACGGCTCTCGTGCTTCCCTAGGGTCGGAAGGCATCGGCACGGTGTTCCCACTGAGATCCCTTCCAAGGTCACAGCGCTGACATGAAAGTTTGGCGCCGGGAGAGGGATTTGAACCCTCGCGGCCCCAAAGGACCACAGGCTTTCTGACCTTGACTCCAGGCCTAGGCTCCCCAATTGAGATCTGCCCCGTACCAGGCTCGGGAATCCCGGCGTCAGTCAACTGCAGGTGCTCGACTGTTCAGAACTTGAAGGTGAGGCGTCATAAAGATTCTCATGAAAGCTCGTAGAGCAATCCCGCCCTCCTCATTGGATTCTTGCAACTAGCTCCGCCACATCCTAGGATATGTCCCACGAGGCATGAGGACTCTCACTACGTTTGCGGCGATCCCTTTCTCTTGATGAATTATTGACTCGCTCGAGAGCGTGCTCCTCCCCAACGCGACGGCCTCGCCCTTCAGAGTGAATATCGCCACCACCGAATCTTTCGGAAACGGGTCCTCGACATCAACGATGCCAGGAATTGCGAGACTGGCGCCGTGGCATACTGAGTCAACAGCTGAGTCCCGAACACGAATCTTGGGAATATACTCCAGCGCCTCCTCAACCGGCCTGACTATTGCCCTGATCGCACTCTCCTCTCCTTCCACAAGTCTTGCATGCGCGTCTACAAGCTCGTGGAGTGTATGTAGACCACTCGAATCCGTAAAAGGTCCCGACCTTATCCTCCTGAGCTCCTGCATGTGCGCGCCCACCCCCAACACCTCACCGATGTCCGAGCATAGTTTGCGAATGTATGTTCCAGCCTGACAACCCGCTTTGAAGAGCACGCGGTTTCTGTCTCTCTCAAGCAGGTCGATGTAGTATACCGTTCGTTTCCGCGACTCTCGCTTGACGGAGGCCCTCAAAGGCGGCTTTTGGTATATCTCGCCAGTGAATTCGCCGAGGACTCGCTCAAGTTCCTCGTTTGAGACTTCACCGTGCAGAAGCATTAGGCACACGTACTCTTTGCCTGAGTGCAAGAATGCCTGGACTACCTTTGTCGCATCTTCGAGCACGACAGGAAGCACGCCGGTTACTATGGGATCTTCCCAGCAAGAATTGCTTCTAGGGTCCCGCCGTGACCAGCATGTCCTACTTCGAGTATCTTTTTCGTCCATGCGGTGACTTCGTGACTGGATGGTCCTGCTGGTTTGTCGAGGTTGATTATGCCGAACCGAATGTGGTCCCGTATTGGTCGTTCAAGAGGCTTGTGTCCGTACCTTGGATCTGTTGATTCTTCGCACTTTCTGACGACGGCTCTTCTTGTCTCCCATGGGGGCGAGATTCTCACGTATGGCACCAAGTAGACAGTATCGTTCGACGTATTAAGAGAACCTCGCCTGATGCTGAATCCGTATCCTATGATCAATTCAGCGAGTGTGCTGCGGACGGATATGCCTCTAGCTAGGAACTTGGCGCAGATGTATCAGGTGGTTATGGTTTGACCTCGGACTTCATGAAATTGGTCTTCTTCGCTTTTTCCAGCGCCCTCAACACTTCCTCATCAGTGGCGCTTTTCTTTATCTCCACTCTCTCCGGGGTTGCTTCGATGTGTTGAATATTTACTCGGCGCCGCTTGACACTGGTTAGCTTGGGTGGACCGGTGATGAGTGCGAAGTTCTTGTCTATGACGTCCAGTACTAGGCATTTCTTACCAGCTTCCCTTCCGGATAGCTTCACGCATATTCTCCCAACATCGAAGCCTGCCATATCGGTATCACCAGATCGGCAGTCTGCGTAGATGACTCGATCTACTAATAAGCTTACCACAGCCGAAGAGGCAACATTTTCGGTCTCGATTCACGGTCGTCTGTTTTGGTGCAGTATTTCGTTGATTCTGGACATTAGCTCTGAGCTTGTACTCTCTATAGGCCGGTTTCCTGTCTCAATCACGATGTTGTAGAGCGACAGGTCATCTATGTCAATTCCATAGTACCGCTTGTACCTGTCACGCTGTATCCTTTCACGCTCCATGGTTTGTCTGCGTGCGACTTCGTAGTCGAGGTGGTCCCTATGTGCAATCCTTGTTATTCTAACCTCGTCAGGAGCTTTCAAGTAGATGCGCACCCGTGCGAGGTCCTTGGCCATCCATGCGGCGAGTTGGCCTTCTATGACAACGCCTCCTTTCGCAGCTTCCGCCGCGCTTCGCTCATCGATCAAGTTGTCGATCTCTGGAGAGTTCGCTGCCTGCTTGCTCAGTTCCTCGAGACTGATGCCTTTCTCTCTTGCGAGGTCTCTAAACAACTGGCCGGCTGAAACGTATCGGAGCCTTAGCTCCTTCGCGATCATTTTCGCGTACGTGGACTTTCCTGTTCCGTGAGGTCCTCCGATCGTGACGACGAGCCCCATCTAGACAGGGCTCCGAACCTTCGCGCTCAAGAGGTTCCTTAAGCATAGACCGCAGATGCTTCCCCCGTATGGTCTCGACGGGGATCTGCTACTTCCCGGAACACGATGCACCTTGGTGAAAGCGGTTCCGTGAAGTACCCGGCCGCATACCCTGCATCGGGCCCTGCCCTCGCGCTCTGCCTGGTAGCTGAGTGACGATCTTCCGCCTGGGAACCGAACCGCAATCCGCCTGACGGATCTCGATCTCTTCGACCGAGCTGGCAACTCAGACGTCCTCGGGATTGATCCCGAATAGCCTAGTGAGCGGAAGACTGATTGTGAACGAGCATATCAGGTACCAATAGAAGAAAGAGAGCTTGTCGCCCACAAAGGGAATAGGGATCGGTGAGAAGGCGACGACAGCCTGTCCGAAGAAGCTGCTCAAGACGATCCAGATCGCCCAGAAAGGTATGATGAAGATGAAGCTGACCTTCATGCGTTCGAGGGCCATTCGGCTCTGCAGTTTCATCATGGCTTGCTGTTTCTTTGTAGTCTTTGCCAGGAGTTGTTTGTCGTTCGTCTTTCGGGCCTTTTCAAACTCCTTTCTCCAAGCGTTGACTTCCTTGGTCACGTGCGCGACCCTCTTCACGTCGACGAGGAGCCTGTTCGCTGCAGTTGATATCAGGGCGAGTCCTCCCGCACTTGCCAGAGTCAGCAAAGTCGACGCTGGGATTGAACGGTAGGGTTGGAGCGCCGCCATTAGCAGGTTCCAGATGGTATCGATGGGCTCCAAGATCTACTCACCCAGAAAAGCTCTCGCGGCGGGGTAGAGTTCGCTGATCCTCTCTCGAACGAGAATCTGATAGTATTGCTCAATGATGCCGACGGTTAGAAGGATCCCCGTTCCAGAGCCGAAGGCTCCAAGGAAATCCGCTGACGCTGCAATCACGCCGACGATCATTGCTCCAAGCACGGTAACGACGGGGATGTACCTCTGAAGAAGCTGCCGGATGGGCATCTGTGAGCGTCTGAAACCTTCGATCTGCATCCCGGAGTCCAAGAGCTGCTTCGCCACCGTGTTGGCGTCCATTCCGCCAACCTCCACCCATGTGACGGCAAAGAAGACGCAGAACAATATCAGAAGGATAGCGTAGACGCCTGCCCGGATGGGGTCGGCGAGGGCACCAGGAAGGTTGTGGGGAGGGATGACATAGTACACGAGTCCTCCGGTGGGCTGATACTGTGTACTTGTGGCCGTGAATTGCCCAATGAGGTTGAGCCAGAAGTTTGAATTCGATTGATTGTATCTTGACCAGATTATCTGTGACACGAAGTATATGTTCCCAAAGAGTGCGGCCGCAAATATGACTGGAATGTTCGATACGTAGAGGAGCTTGAGGGGGAACTTTCCCTTGAAGCCACGGTATCTGGCGTATGAGACAGGCACCTCCACTCTCAGTGCGTTGCAGTAGATTATTATCGCGAATACTACCAGAGTCGTGACGAAGGCGATCATGTCAGGGAGTCCCTCAGAGCGGTAGAAGATGTTCTGGAGTGTGTCGCCTCTCGCTATTCCCTGTCCAAATGCGATCAAGCCCCCGTACAGTTTTCCATCGCCCATTGGCCCCATGGGTGATATGGAGTCCCACCACACCGACTGAGCAACTCCAGCGGCGATGAAGAGGCTGATGCCGCTTCCGAGCCCCCATCCCTTTTGCAATAGTTCATCAAGCAGCATCACGACTATTCCAGCCACAACCAGCTGGCCCAATATGATTGTCTGCGTCTGGACTGGGATCGCGCCGTATGTGCCACCTATGAGGTAGGCCGAAGCCTCGAAGATAGTCATGACCACA
>CAYMZN010000034.1:0-14879 GCA_964394935.1 uncultured Candidatus Bathyarchaeia archaeon
ATCCGGACAACCAAATAGCGGAACTGAACGAACTCAACAATGAGAAAGAGTACGTATTCATTGTTGGATCTCAGACTGTGACGACGACTGTCACTTCTAGCACAACGACTTCCAGTACGGAATCAACGAGCACACCAACAACTACAACATCAACAAGCACAACAACGAGCACAGAAACGACAACCACGACAACTTCAACGTCCTACACGAGTTCTTCTCAGAAAGCGACTCCAACGTTGACATTGAATCCAGCGTCAGGGCGGATCGGGACAACGGTCTCCGCTTCAGGCTCGAGCTACCAAGGCACCGCATGTCTCCTAACAGCCGTCCCGTCAACCCTCTTCACTTCGCAGTCATGCTCGATCGCCGCTGGCACGCTGACTGGGGACTTCACAGTTGATTCAGGTGCATCCGCTGGTAACTATACTGTGGCAGTTCAGACCGATGCAGGTCCAGTTGACTCTGCGACAAGCGCATTCACCGTTACGCTGACGCACGTGGTTACCTTCTACACGGATCCTAACTCAGCTACTGTGACTGTCGATGGTGTGACCATGATGGATGGGACGACTGGAAGCTATTCCGCTGGTCAGCGCATCCGCGTCGTCGCTAACGCGCCACCCGGCGAGTATTCATTCTCGAATTGGGAGGCAAGCGGCGTAGCCGTTGACGATGAACTCTCCCAAGAGACGTACGTCACGGTCTCGAATGATGGTTGGTTGAAGGCGCACTTCGGAGTCCCAGCTGTCTTCCAGCTGGATGGTGTTTCAAGCGACGCCACGGAAACCATCTTGACCGTTGACTCCACAAGCTATCAGTTCTCGCATTTTCCGTTGACTCTCCCGTTTAATCTTGGAGCGCATAATGTCTCCGCCTCGACTCTCCTGTCTGCTGGACACACAAAGCGATACGCTTGGGTCAGCTGGTCCGACTCTCAGCCGGCAAACCACACGATTACAGTCTCAGGCCCGGCAACCTACGCAATCACCTACAAGACACAATATGTCCTGTCGGTCTTCGTCAGTCCCCCTGGAGGCGGCACGACAAGCCCCCCTGCGGAGGAATCCCCCTACTGGGAAGACGCTGGCACTACAGTCTCAGTCATCCAAACTCCCAACACCGGGTACTCTTTCCACCATTGGGATTTTGATGAAGCAAATGCTGGAGGCGCCTCATCCTACAACGTCTTGATGGATTCAGCTCACACTCTGACAGCCTTCTTCCGTGGGACCTTGTCTATCTCGCTCGGGTTATCTGCTGGATCGGTACCCCTGGGTACGTCGGTTACCCTCTCCGGCACGATAAGCCCCGCCCAATCCTCGCCGGAGATCTCTTCCGGAACCATTGTGATTCTGAGCTACAGTCTAGATGGCGGGACATCATGGAACGATTTCATAACCACGCGGGCAGATGGCGAGGGTGCCTATTCGGTGGTTTGGTATCCTCCGCGCACGGGAGATTACCAAATTCGGGCGACCTTGACCGGCAACCCAGATTACGGGGCCCCCGCAACCGCCTCCGTTTCTCTGAGCGTGACTGGTTCCATGCCACCGCAGGTAACGCTTGTGATCTTAGGGCCAGACTCAGCGGCGCGAGCGAGCACAGTAACCTTCGATGTGCTCTTTGTCAATCCAGGCGACTACTTGTCGACGGTGCTCTACATTGAGCTTGTGGGATCTGACGGGTATCGTTACTTTGCCACTCAGCAAATCTCGCTTGGCCCTGGCGCGAGGCAAAGCGTCCAATTCGTCTGGCAGGTCCCTCCAACCCTTGCGCGTGGCACCTACCAGGTGTCTGCTGGCCTCATCCCGCCGAAACCCACAGCCCTAGCCCAAACCCAGATCACCATAACGTGAGTGAACGCCCGCGCTTGAGATCTTCCGGAACAGCTATCGTCACACTTGCCATATTCATGTCCGGAGACAACTTCCAGTTTTCCGCGCCCACCGCACGGAAAGGGTCTCTGAGCCATTCCGTCGTGGTGCTCGCGGCCATACTGCTCCCGGTCCTCGCCTTCGTGCACAGGAGTAGAACCCTCAGGCGCCTGGTATTGCTTGGAGCCGCTGGGGTAACAACTCATGTGGTGCTGGACCTGTTCGGAAGCTTCACGCTATTCTGGCCGTTGCTCAGCCAATCGCTCTGGGTCTCGATGGACCTTAGTCTTCACATCGGCAGCCTACCAGTCGTCCCCGGATCCGTCAGACTCCTAACCGAGCCTACCGCCTTCCAGCCGTTCCGATTCTTCGATAAGGAAATACTGACCGCATGGGGCCTCGGTGTCTCTGGGGTCCTTTTGATTCCGAGCCTGGTGGAAAACTTGAAGCCTTGGATGCGGCGATACACATAAAGTTGTGATTTCCCCCTCAGCCGGAATACCAAGACGCTGAGGTCAGCTGCAGAAGATTGGTCGGTCAGTAAATGAGAATATTAGTGACCGGGGGCGCGGGCTTCATAGGAAGCCACCTCGTTGACCGACTCGCCGGTGCGGGCCACCACGTTTTCGTGTTGGACAATTTCTCGACCGGCACAATGAAGAATCTCTCTGACACCCAAGGCTGTCAGAATCTCAAGGTCGCAAGAGGAGACATCCGAGAGACCCCCCGCTCGCTTGTGAAGCGACTAGGGAGGGCTGACCGAGTGTGCCATCTAGCGGCTTTGACGAGCGTTCAGGAATCTATCAGGAATCCAGTCGCCGCAAGCGAAGTCAACGTGATCGGCACATTGAGAGTTCTTGACGTTGCGCGAAGACTCAGGGCCGAACGCGTAGTCTTTGCCTCTTCGGCAGCCGTGTATGGGATTCCCGAAACGTTCCCTATCACAGAGGGTGCCAAAGTGGCCCCTATTTCTCCCTACGGGGCGTCCAAGGCCGCGTCGGAACTCTACTGCAAGGCGTTCGAAGAGAATCATGGGATCGAAACAGTCTCGCTAAGGTACTTCAACGTATACGGCCCAAGGCAGGCCTCAAGCCAGTACAGTGGGGTTATTTCCATCTTCGCGAGGAGACTCCTTCGGGGCCTGGCCCTTCCAATCTTCGGAGACGGATCTCAGACCCGCGACTTTGTATTCGTCTCGGACGCCGTAGACGCAACGATCAGCGCCCTCGAAAAGACCCTCCGGAGCAGAGTGTTCAACGTTGCGAGTGGAGCGGAAACAACGATTCTAGAACTGGCTGAGACGATGCGACAGATTGCGGGTGGCGATTCGCGATCAAGGTTAAGCTTCGAGCTCCCCCGGAGAGGTGACATTCGCCGAAGTGTGGCCGACATAACCAGAACTCAAAGCGAATTGGACTTTCATCCGGCAACCTCCTTGCGTGACGGCCTATCCAAGACGATTCGATGGTTTGCTCACAAGGTTTGACGCATAGGTCCACGAGATTGGGGAACGATGATTGCAGCGATCGTTTGGCAGGTGTTGCTCGGGGGGCTTACCTGCTGACTTCCAGCTTAGTTGAGTCAAATGCCCCCCTATGAACTGACTAGCATGGTCTGACGAGACCGGCAGGGGAAGCTGACAAATACCTTCAGCGCAACCAAGAAGGTTTATGGCATTCCGGCCACGCGGGCGGACACCTCGAGACTTCAGCAGAAGAATCGAGAAGGCTAGGCGCAAGATCAAATCTGAAAAGCGGGGAGCGAGCGGCAGCTATCAATTGATTGAGAAGCACGTCGCAACTGCAGGAGATGTTGTTGAAAGAACGCTTAACAGTCTACGCCACTTGGGGAGTCAGAGGTTTGCGGTCGCTCCGTACTATGAGCACTTTGACCGGTGGCTCATGAGCCTACGAAGCGTTGTATCAGAGTTTCAGTCGAGTACGGCAGTCGATGTGGATGAGCAGTTCGCAAAGGAGTCTGCACAATTACTCTCGAACATTGAGCTGGCCTTGAAGGAAAAGCAGCTCATGGAGGCTTCATATGAGGAGTCGATTCGAAGAATCAACCAGAATCAGTTGGAGGCGAGAACTGCTCTCGCACAAGTTGAGCGGGAATACGTTACCAAGGCGAATGAGATTGGGGGGAAGAAAGAACGAGTGGTCAAACCTGCAGTTACCAACATTGGAAAGCTCAGAGAAGAGTTGAATCGCGTAGTTCGGATGAGAGCCGGCTTCCTCAGGGGCATCTCGAAAAAGGCAAAGGCGCAGAGAGAGGCGGAAGCATCTCAGAGACTGGACTCGGCCAAGAGCGAGCTGGCGAAGATCGAGGCGTCGTTAGCTACTGATCAGCAGAGGTTGCAGGGTCAGTACAAGAAAGGGAAACGAGAGATCCTTGAACGAATCGCGAATCATCAGAGGGAGATCGAGAACCTTGAAGCTGCCTCGCAGATCGATGACGCATTAGACGCACGGTGCGGTGCATGCGATGCCCTCATCAATGCTGTGAACGCGCTTCTCCGGAGAACAGAAGCGAGTTTAGAGACCACGAGTCCCTCATCATGATCGCACATCATCTCACGGATCACTTGCGGAGATTTGATATACTCACCGTCGCTACTCGACGCCGTAGAGGTAGCACACGATGCCCTATTGTCCAAAATGTGGTACAGAAGTGCCGGCCGACGCGAAGTTCTGTACGAACTGCGGTGCTGCACTGGCTGTGGCAGCTCCTGCTCCTCCGCCTCCGGCGCCCTCAAGATACACGCCGCCCAGTCCTTTGGCGGATCTTGGATCGCGCATGGTTGCGGGAATCGTTGACTACATCATCATCGGCATCATTGCCGCTATTCTATTCTTCGCCGCCTTCGCGCCCTTCTTCGCGGCGCCCATGTGGATGATTGGCGGCTGGAGCGCTGCCTGGGGCTGGGGTTGGTTCGGTGGGATACTCGGAATCCAGTTCCTTCTGTGGCTGATCTACTTCACCTACTTCGAAGGGACCTCCGGCCAGACGATAGGGAAGAAACTCGCGCATGTCAAGGTGGTCAAAGAGGACGGCTCGAGATGCGACCTCGGCTCCGCACTCGTCAGAAGCATCCTCAGAATAGTTGACAGTCTACCGGCGATTTACATACTCGGAATCATTCTCATAGCAGCGACGGACAAGAGACAGCGCCTCGGCGACATGCTCGCAAAGACGATCGTGGTCAAGGCATAGAGCAAACGAACCGAATGTCCACACTCTAGATCGTGGCTCTGACACAGGACGAGACCGGATCCACCCCCTATTCTTCAGTCAGAAGTTCTGACGGAGCCACGTGGACCCGTGAATCATATACAGCACCGTTAAAGCTGACAATGTACGCTAATTCGCATTGGTGAAAAGGGAAATGGATCTGATTGAGGCGTTCAAAAGGACCGTCAACCTGTTGCGGTCCAATCTGATCCTGTTCCTTCCGCCCCTTATCCTTGCGTACCTCATACCCACCGCGCTGGCGCTCGCGGGACTCTATATCTTTGCGCCGATACTGATCGTGGCGGCGAATAGTCCAGCTCCGCTTTCGGTTCTTGTACCTGGGCTCATCGTGGCGATCCTTGTCATCATCGTCGTTGCCGTAATCGCGTATGCCTACGTTCTAGCAGGGTGGGCTCGAATGAACAAGAACGTCACGCTAACGGGAAAGACCATGTTCAACGATTTCTGGGCGGGAACCAAAGCGTACTTCGGAAGAATTCTGGGAGGTATCATCGTTCTCGCGGTAATCTACATAGTACTCATCGTTCTTGGCATCGTCGCAACGTTCGCCGTTTTCCTACCGCTGATCATGCGCCTCCTGCCAACCGGCATAACGCCGGGCGCATTCCCGCCGATCCCAAGCCGTCTGCCCGAGATTTCAGAGATCATCGCTGGCGTTGGCAACACGATTGGAGTCTGGCTTACCATAGGCACGTTGGGGGGACTCGTGTCTCTGTTCACCGTCTTCTGGGTGCAGTCTGCTGCGCTTGATGATGTCGGAACCTTGGGAGCACTAGGCGGAAGCATCTCGTTCGTGAAAAACAACTTCAAGACTACATTGGGGATAGCTGCGCTGTACATAATCGCTACCGGTTTTACCGCGGCGATCTTTCCAGGTGGTGGAGGAGGAGGCGCAGGAGGAGGGCCGGCGGGTGCCTACAGCTTTAGTCTAGTGATTCCTGCACCACTCCAAGCCATTTTTCAACTCCTGATAGTAACGTTCTTCGTGCTCTACATGTTCGTGGTTTACGCTGATAGGACGGGAAAACGGCTTGCATGAGAGCATGATATTGACATCATACGAACGAACGGCCAACTCTTCATTGACCGCACGGGACATGGGATTGGGCTAGAGATCCACGAAGAACCATACATCGTTGCAGGCAACTCGATGAAGCTTGCGACCGGATGGCCTTCAGCGTTACCCGGGAATCTACGTCCCCGGACAATACGGGGTACGAATAGAGGGCATCGTCGTCATCGAGGCTGGGAAGGTGCGCAGGCTGAACCATTGCAGTCGAGAGCTAGTGATTCTGTAGGTAGACGAGCCGGACCCAACATGTCATCCAAAGACTAGCGAAACTTCAATCGAGAACTGGTACTATTTCGGAGCTAGCGTCTGCTCGATGTCACGAGCGATCTGCTCAGTCAGCGTCGAGGCGGCCTCTCGTACCGGGGCGCTCATGCTTTCACGAAAAGTGAATTCCGGATCTATGTCCACCGTGAAGATCATGATTCTCTTTGGAATCCTGTCAGGTTCGAAGTCTCTGTAGAGTTGGAGTGCCACGGTGAAGTTTGTTCCGTGCGGTGATGAGGGGTGAAGTGTATCCTCGAACTGATCCGGCGTGGATTCGCGAATGCGGCCAGGCTCGGCGTCAGGCGGCGAATAGGAGTCTACTATGTAGACTTCTTCATAGCCTAACATCTCCTCAACCAACTTGAGCCCGCCGACGCTTAGTTCCTTGATTTCCACATCAGGGCGCCGCCGCAGTTTGTCCTTCAACATTCTTGCGACACGGATCCCTACACCATCATCACCCATTATTGGATTCCCTACGCCAAGGATCAGTATCCTCACAGAAGCCAGCTCCGATACCTGGGCTGAACAACATCTTCCGAGCAAGGAATTGATGAAGAGATGTTCTAATGCCTTGTCAACCTGCGCAGAAGGACTCTTTCATTGTTGTAGATGTTGAGGTCGAGGGGCATCTGTCCCGGCAATGTATGGGTAGCGCAACCGTAGCAAGGATCGTACGCTCTGAACGCCATCTCTACCATATTCAGTAGGCCATCCGAGATTTCGCCTCTCTTGATCAGTCCCTGCGCCGCCTGCTTGATGGACATGCTTATCGCCGCATGGTTGTTCGTGGTGCCGACGATCAGGTTGACCTTCTTCACTATTCCCTTCTCGTCTGTCTGATAGTGATGTGTCAGCGTTCCGCGTGGAGCCTCCACAATACCCACGCCTTCGTCAGGTGTCGCGGTAGGAATCGTGCGTACATTCTGGCTGGTGATTTCGGGGTCACGACTCAGTTCGTGCATCCGCTCTGCGGCGTAGAGGAGCTCGATCAGACGAGCCCAATGAGTCGCGAGCGTTGAGTGTATAGGTTTGTGGCCGAGGGTATCATACATTCTCTTGTACTCAACATGTGCGAGCGGGGTCGCCATTCCTTCGGCGACGTTCATCCGCGAGAGCGGGGTGGCTCTGTAGACGCCGCTGCCCTTGCCTCCGACCAGTCCCTTCCATCCAACCTGTTTCAGATATGGATACTTGAGGTACGTCCAAGGCTCGACGTGCTCGGATAGGTGCTGCTGATAGTCCGCTGCACCGTATTTCGCGAACTCGTTTCCTTCGGGGTCGACCACTCTGACCTTCCCGTCGTAGAAGTTGACGCGGTCTTGCTCGTCAACTAGTCCCATGTAGTACGTTTCGGTTGCGTATATGTCGCTCTTTATCAGGTTCAGGTAATCCTTGTTGGATAGTACGATATCGTCGAAGAGTTTCAATGTGAACTTGGCGAACTCGATCTCTGACTTTGCGATCTCCTCGATCCTCGCCCTTTCCTCTTCGGATATCGGTTTGCTGACTCCGCCTGGTACCCCGCACGTAGGGTGTATCCTTCTTCCTCCGATCATGCCGACGACATCAAGCGCGGCGGAGCGGTGTTTGATCACTGAGGCGCCGACGTCAAGTCCAACCTTGTTTATGAGACCGAGGATATTGCGCTCTGCCTTCGGGGCGTTCGGGCCCATCACGAAGTCGGGTCCGGCCAGTATGTAGAAGTGAGTTGTGTGGTCCGCAACATAGAAGGCGCTGTATAGGAGTTCCCTGAGCTTCTTAGCAGGTGATGGAGGGTCGATGTGGAAGACCGCGTCTAGCGCCTTCGTCGCGGCCATATGATGAGCCTCAGGGCAGACACCGCAGATTCTGCTCGTGATGTCGGGCATCTCCTCGACGGGCCTGCCTTCACAGAACTTCTCGAATCCCCTCAGCTCGGGCACCTGGAAGTACGCGTTCTCGACGTTGCCCTCGTTGTTGAGGAAGATCTCAATCTTTCCGTGGCCCTCGAGTCTAGTGATGGGGTTTATCGTCACGTTCTTCATGCCTTGGCCCTCCTGAGCAACGAGCGTGCAAGACTATACCTGTAGAAGGTCCCGATTGGATCAACCACTCCGTCAGCAATTCGCCTGGCGTCTTCTTCGTTGTCCGCGTCGAAGTTGGACGACAAGGCCGAGAGCATCTTCGCACCCTGGTCTAGGACGCCCGGAACGGGACCATAGCAGCCTCGGCAAGGCATGTTTGATTTGAGGCATTCCGCGCCGCAGCCACCTCGAGTCGCGGGCCCCATGCAGATTATTCCTTGATCGAGCAGGCAGTTCTCAGTGTCGGGGATGAATTGGTGGGTGCGTACGATCTTCTTGATCTTCCTGTCGCCCTTGATTCGTTTGCATTCGTCGCAGAGCGACTTCTCTGAGGCGCCGATGACGGAGCCTTTCGGTGGAAGGTTGCCACCGACTATGTCCTTCATCACCGACCAGACCTGTTCCGCGACTGGAGGGCAGCCGGGAACGTAGTAGTCCACGTCGACAGTTTGGCCGAGGGTCCTGACCGTGTTGTAGAACTCTGGAATCGTCAGGACTCCCTCTGCTACTTCCACTTTCGTCTGCGGAAGAATGCCATTCGGGTTGTCGGTCGTCGGCGTTTCCTTGTAGACACGCATGAGGATTTGCTCTCGACTGGTTGTGTTTGCTAGGGCTGGGATGCCGCCGCCGTAGGCGCACGCTCCGAAGGCGACTAGAATCTTTGATTTCTCTCTCAGTAACTTTGCCATGTGTTCGTTTTCAGATGTTTGAATTGCTCCATTGAAGAAGCAGACGTCGATGCTCTTTTCAGGCATCGACTCTACGTCTGAGTACTTGAAGTCGAGAGCAACCGGCCAGAAGACTATGTCGACCTTCTTGGAGATGTCAAGAAGGTTTGTTCCCAGCTCAAGTACAGCGATTTCGCATCCGCCGCAGCTACTTGCCCAGTAGAAGGCCGCCTTCGGGTTTGCCATGACTACGCCTCCTTCTTCAGGTTCCAGTTCAGTGGTCCGAGCGTGCGTATGTCTTCCGTCATGGTCTCGACGACGCGGGCGTACCTCTCACCCTCTGAGGCAGAGACCCACTCCAATCTCACGCGCCCCTTCTCAATTCTAAACTGGTCGAGCATCTTCTGTAGGAGTTTGAATCGTCTGATCGTCTTCACGTTGCCACTTGTGTAGTGGCAGTCGCCAGGGTGGCATCCCGCGATGAGCACGCCGTCCGCGCCTGCTGCAAGCGCCTTCAGGACCAATACCGGATCGACGCGGCCTGAGCACATTACCCGAATCGGGTTGACATTGGGCGGATACTTGATCCGGCTTGTTCCAGCGAGATCGGCGCCGGTATATGCGCACCACTTGCAGAGGAATCCAACGATCTTCGGCTCAAAGTTTGACTTCAGCTCAGCCACCCTCCCCTAGGCGCAGACCGCCTCAACCTCCGCGAGTAGCTGATCATCAGTGAAGTTGCGTTGCTCGATGGCGCCTGATGGGCATGCGGCGACGCAGACGCCGCATCCCTTGCACAGCGCATCATTCACCACAGAGACCTTCTTCGTCTCGTCGAAAGTTATTGCGTTGTACGGGCAGAGGCCAAGGCATATCTTGCATCCCGAGCAGGACTCTTCATCTATGACCGCAACCGTCGGCTCAAGCGTGACCTCTTTCCTGTCGATTAGCGACAAAGCGTTCGCCGCTGCAGCCGCGCCTTGTGCCACGCTGTCTGGGATATCCTTCGGGCCTTGACAGGCACCGGCGACGAAGATACCATCAGATGCCGTCGAGACTGGAGCGAGCTTTGGGTGCTTCTCCAAGAAGAAACCGTCCTGGCTCCTAGTTATCGAGAAGATTCTGGCAACGTCGGCCACGTCCTTCCTAGGCTCGAAACCGACACTGAGAACAACCATGTCGACTGGTATCCGGCGCACAATGCCGAGGAGCGTGTCCTCCGCCACGACGACTAGCTTACCTTTCTCAGCGGGTGTTTGAGGGACATCCGTAACTTCAGCGGCTTTCCCGCGTATGAAAATCGTTTCCTCTTGGAGGACTCGCTTGTAGAACTCCTCGTATCCCTTGCCGAACGCTCGAAGGTCTATGTAGAACTCGTAGACTCTCGCTCCTGTCTTCTCGTGGACAAGATGAGCTATCTTCATCGAATACATGCAACAGACACGCGAACAGTACTCATTGTTGTTCTGATCACGGCTTCCTATGCAGTGGAGAATCGCTACGCTTGTCGGCATCTGCCCGTTCTTGAGCAGGATCTTTCCTGCTGTCGGTCCCGAAGCATGAGACATTCGCTCGAACTCTAGGCTAGTAATAACATTGGGTAACCTGCCGTAGCCATACTGCTTGACTTTCGAGGCATCGAATAGATCAAAACCCGTTGCTAAGATCGCTGTGCCGACCTGCAGATCCAGGTACGTCTCTTTCTGATCGAAGTCAATGGCTCCTCTAGGACAGAATTTCACGCAAACCTTGCAGACGCCTTTCGTGAAATACAGGCAGTGGTCCCTGTCTATGACCGGGATGTTTGGCACTGCCTGTGGAAACGGTCTGTAGATCGCTTTTCTCTTTCCGAGCCCACATTCAAACTCGCTCGGGACGCTAACCGGACACTTTTCCGTACACAGGCCGCATCCGTTGCATTTCTCCTCTTCGACGTACTTGGACCGCTTCCGTATCTGAGCGGTGAAGTTGCCAACATAGCCTGAGAAGCCGGTGACATCGCTGTAGGAGAGAAGCTCGATATTCGGATGCTGACCGACCGACACCATCTTCGGCGTCAGGATGCATGCCGCACAGTCGAGGGTTGGGAAGGTCTTGTCGAATCGTGCCATGTAGCCGCCTATCGTGGGCTCCCTCTCGACTAGGTAGACCTTCTTTCCAGAGTCCGCGATCTGGAGAGCAGCCTCGATCCCTGTGATCCCACCCCCGACAACGAGAACATCGGGGTTGACTGGAACCTTCTTGACCTCGAGAGGTTCCTGGAAGATTACCCGTTTCACGGCTGCGCCTACGATCGCCTTCGCCCGCTCGGTCGCCATCTCCCGGTTCTCACTTATCCAGGAGCATTGTTCCCTAATGTTGGCCATCTGAAACAGGAACTGGTTTAGGCCGGCCTCCTCGACCGCACGTCTAAAAGTCGGTTCGTGCATCAGTGGCGAGCAAGAGGCCACGACAACTCTCGTAAGACCAACTTCTCTTATGTCGTTTTTGATGAGCTCCTGTCCCGGGTCGGAGCACATGTACTGGTATTCTCTTGCGACCGCGACATTAGGCAGGCCGCTAGCGTAGTCTACAACGCTCTTGCAGTCCACTGTCTGCGCAATGTTTGTTCCACAGTGACAGACGTAGACTCCTATCTTCTCCGCCATCGATCATGTAACCACCAAACGCTTCTCCAAGACCGTTTTACTTGAGACCAGCTCTTGGTCGATTCCAAGCTCCTTCCTGCCAAAACCGAATGCCAAACCGATTAGCTGAGTGAAGTAGAACATTGGAACCTTGAAGTTCGTAGAGAACTCTTTGTTGACATCTCCCTGATACGCCTCAAGGCTCATGTGACATAGAGGGCAAATTGTCGCGATGCACTCCGCTCCATTCTGAGTGGCGCAGTCCAGAAGAGACCTTACAAGCGTCAGCGCAACAGACTGATTGGTCGTCATCAGTATTCCTCCGCAACACTTGGCCTTCAACGGAAAACTGACGGGTTCCGCTCCGAGCCATGTGAGAAGGGTATCGAGCATCATCGGGAATTCCTTGTCATCGTATTCTCCGAGTGGTCGAGTGAACTGGCAACCGTAGTAGGGAGCCACCTTCAGGCCTGAAAGCGGTCTGGTGACTTTGGCCTTGACATCGCTCTGTCCGATGTCGTTCACAATCACGTCCAGAAGATGTCTGACTCTTACGGTCCCGAGGTACTGGAGATTGGCAGCCTTGAGCGCCGACCCTACTATTCTTCTGAGCTTGGGGTCCTCGCCCATGTACTGATTGGTCTTGGTCAGGTTCGTGAAGCATGCGGGACAGACAACGGCGAGGTCCTTTTTCTCTCTCTCCGCCAAAGCCAGGTTTCTCGCGGATAGTAGATGCGCTCGAAGCTCTCTGATCGACATGTAGGCTGAGGCGCCACAGCAGTTCCAATCATCTAGTTCTGCTAGGTCGATCCCAAGCTCTTTGGAAACCAGGCGTGCTGATTTGTCGTATGCTCGATTCATACCTTCGAGGGAGCAACCGGGATAGTAGGAAAATCCCGCACGAGGCTGCAACTTCATGTCTCCTTCCCTGCGGATCGGCCGGCGTGCAACCCTGAGACTAGGGCATCTGTCATCGCCCCAGCGCACTTGTTCATCTCTGATATTCCGGCAATTCTGTGAGGAAGGAGAGGCAGCCTGCCGCGTGCCAGGAGTTTCAATCCTTGAGGCACCATTTTCAGTGCGGCCAAAGGCTTGGTCTTCAGCAACACTCTCATGACGAGCGATGTCTCAGGAACCCTGCCATACTTGTCGACGAGATCGACAAAGGCCTTTGAGAGGGTAGGTGCAACAGCTTCCTCTTGAACAAGTCCGAACTCTACCCCCAGCCGCTTCAGCTCATACATGATATCCGTCAGCTTGATGCCTGATGGGCACCGAACTGTGCAATAGTAACATGAAGAGCAGAGCCACACGGTGTTGCTTCTCAAGACTCTCTCAAGCAAGCCCGCCCTGAATGCCGCGATGATCTCTCGCGGAGTGTAGTCCATCGCATAGCTAGTAGGGCAGGAGGCGCTGCAAGTTCCGCATTGAATACACTGTTTGATCTTATCTCCACCCGGAATTCCATAAACGGCGTCGAGGAATACATCGCCGAGCTCGTGCGCCCTTCTTTCCGCAGGCTCCTCGGACAACGAAACCACTGCGGAGACCCGGCGAGCTCCAGATATATATCTCGCCTATAGGAATTCTTCAGTGTAAAGCTCGTATATATATGGCAAGCATGGCCTAGCTTCCAATACCTCGCGAAAGAATGCACCAAGTGCTCCGATAACTCGTTCTACAGATCGGATCCGGGTCAGAAGATGCTGCTCTCCAAGAAGGAAACATCGCAACGGCACAACAGGACGTGTCGTATCAAGACTTCCGATGAGAAGATTGTAGGCTCGCAACTCTTTTAGCCTCTCGCTTGGGATCGGGCTACACCATCATCAATCACGGCGGGGCAAGAAACGTGCCAGAAACCAAAGATGCCATGTTGAAACGGCCACAGATACTCGAGCAAACATCACCAACTTCTCGCCACAGACCAGCGATGCTCGTATTCGTGACTCTCTGTGTATCAGTCACGCTGATTTGGAGGGCACCGGATTTCTGGGCGATCCTGATTCCCGAGCTGGGTAGGCTTCTCCAGTACTTGGACGTGAACACACGCCTACAGACAACGCTGCTTCTTAGATACCAAATAGAACTCTTTCAGAATCTAGCGACTCAGATGGTTGCGAAAGGAGAATGGGCATCCCTTGAGATTACGCCACGCCCTATTCCGTTCGCGATAAGGATCAAGATTGTGCTAATAGCTGCTGCCTGTGACATTTCGGTAATAATCCCTGCATTGAACGAGGAAAAGTATCTGCCAAGATGCCTCAACTCCCTTGCCGGTCAATCTCGAAAACAGCCATTCGAAATACTCGTCGTGGATGGTGGAAGCGCAGATCGTACCGTGGAAGTCGCCGAGGAATATGCTGACAAGGTTCTACTGGAGCCGGGTCGACCAGTCGGAGCCGCGCGAAATGTTGGAGCGAAACACGCGGCAGGTGAGATCCTAGCGTTCATAGATGCCGACACGATAGCGTGTGAAGAGTGGCTCGAAGAAATCGGTAGGACGTTTCGTTCAGATTCGAGAGCTGTCGGGGTGACCGGCCCAACGCTTCCCTATGAGGGAACGCAGTTGGACAAGCTCGCTTATCATGTCGCGACCGGTTGGGCCCAGCGTTTCTCGTTGACGCTCGGGCGTCCTCACGTGGCCGGATTCAACTGTGCCTACCGGAGAAACGCATTCTGGGACGCGGGGGGATTCGACGACAACCGGGTCCTCTCGGAAGATGTGATGCTCAGCCTGAAGATGAGGCATCAGGGCAAAATTGCCTTCAAGCAGCGGATGATCGCCTACACTTCGTTGAGGAGAATCAAGAAGTACGGCTATCCGTACCTTACGACATACTACATGATCAACGCAGCAATGATGCTATTGTTCAACCAAACACTCGGATACCCACAGGTTCGGTAGGGCCGCTACGAGCACAATAGGGCTATAACGCTAATCTGAGCCGGGAATGCCGACGAATGGTCGGATGTGAGTCAAGTGAGGCCGAGCCTAGCCTATGTCTACAGTGATGAACTTCTCAAGTACGATTTTGGGCCGGGCCACCCGCTGA
>CAYMZN010000035.1:0-14782 GCA_964394935.1 uncultured Candidatus Bathyarchaeia archaeon
GTCTGAAGGTTCTTAACCTTTGCGACGGTTCTTTCGAGTTTTTGCAGGAGCTCCTCCTCGGAACACTCCCTAGGCGTGTGCCACGGCGTCGGGTTACTCCAACCACAACAGGCAACCTCGTGTTCATCATCTAGCGAAAGCACCTCCTCTTCGCCATAGATGACGTTTGGGTCGCCTCGTATGACATCGTCGATGGCGAGAACATCATCGTTTCCAGGGGTGAGGATCACTCGGCACTTCGAGGGGATCTTCTGGGGAACCAGGGTTAGCCACTCTTTGATTACCTTGATTTGCAGTTGTTCGAAGATTTTCTCTCTCAGATCCTCGTCCTGATCGATCTTGCTCGCCTCCTCGTGGGTTGTCCTGTAGGGGAGATAGCTCAGCTTGCGAATCTTCTTCTCATATTCTGGAAGATCCGTCTCCTTCAGAATGTACTCTTCGCCAAACAATGTTGACTTGTAAGTTCCATCAGACTGCAGGTAGATCGGGATTATCAGCTTCCCAGTCATATCTCCGCTAATTACTAGTGCGTCCAGATCGAAGATCTTGGCGGAGTTGAGGAACTTCCTCCAAACGACCTCCGACCCGTGAAGATCTGTTGAGAACAGGAATCTAACCTTTGCCAGCTTCTACTCTCTCCTGTTCGATGTTCCTTCTTGATCATCCCGAGATCGTGTCCCTTTGGACTTCCTCAACCACGTTGTACCATTTTCTGGACGTGCCGACCTTCGCCCTCATCTTCCACCTCAGGGTCTTCGGTTCATTCTCAATGGCATCGTTGATCACGTTGACCTTGCTTTCTATTTCCGAACGGTCATCACCTGATAGCCCGGGGCACTCTCCAACATAGTCTCGTAGTTTCTTCAGGTTCGTCGAGACAGTGTAGTAGAATCCCCAATCGTTCGCCAGAATCTTCGAGACATGGCCCAAATTAATTGCATCTTTGTCACTACTTGCTACGGGATGCTCCCGCAGGAGTATGCACATGTCCTGCCAGTCTTTCTCGTTCATCTCAACAATCTGAGCCTTCTGGAGAAAGAGTTCGGCAACAGGGATAGTGGGATGATCGACTTCGAGTCTACCCTCGAACTCTATGACGTGACACATCGGAAGCTTGTCGAGAAATACGTCGACGGCCTTGTTTCCCTCAGCGTCATTGAATATCTGTCTGTGTCGGCCAGCCCCGCTTGTCATTGCGAGTGTGATGTAGGGAGTGTACCCCATATCCTTCATGAACTGCCTCGTCAGAGGCCTGTACTTGCTGTAGCTGACGAAGTCCATGTCATGCTTCGGTGTGCGCTTTAGCAACTCGTACATGTGTTCCGAGCTGGGACAATGCATTCGGATAGCGGCTCCTCCAAGGATGCGAAGAATAATCCCTCTTTGGGCTGCTGCGTCTATGATGCGCATTATCTCTGCACGAAAGTCAGCAAACGTCTTGAATTCGGGCGTGCTTCGGACTCTCCTCGTTGATCATGAAGATGCTTAATCATGTCCTCATCGCATACGGTGCAGCCGCCCGTATATAGCTCAGACGGACAGTTGGCGACCTATGGCGTCTGATTGAAGGTACTCCCCAAGTGGCAGTCGCGAGAATGGCTTCGGATCCAACAACTGAATTCTTTGTCTAGCGAAGAGAATTCTGACCGGATTTTCGTATTCAACATCTCCGTTCGTCTCGAGGATCAATTAGAGCGTGGCGGAAGGTGATCGTCCATGAATCCATTCCAATATGTTCCTTCGGCCTCTCTGCCCCACATGTGCGCGCTCGATGCGGCCCCTCGCTTTTCAGAGATGCTTGCCAGCGTCTTGTACATACGCCTGTCAATGCATCTTGACGCTGATGTCCAGTAGTGAGTTCTCCGCGACGGAACGATGCAGTTTGCTATCGAAACTTCGGAAGCATTGGGCTGCATTTTGCGCTCCATGGGCCGTCGAAGGCTAATCTAGCACGTCAAGCTCGAATGACGTAACTTGGTGACCGGCTCCGATGAGCGTAGCTTGTTCGAGGCGACTCTTCTCGGCTGAAGCAAGCGCTCATCGAAAGGTCGCGGCTGAGAGGTACTTGTGGCTTGCCTCGCTCGCAGGTATCTTCTTCGCATGGGAAATTGCGGTACGTGTCGGGCTGGTGCCCGGGTCAAAATTGCCATCATTTACAGCGTCTGTCCTAACTCTTGCCTCATCCCTTCTCGATCCAAGCTTCCTGATGCGTGTGACACAGAGTTTTCTGAATCTCTCAGCGGGGATATTTGTTGCGCTCGCAGTCGCCATGCCTCTCGCGTTGTTCGCAGGTCTACGCAACAGGTTCGACACAACTATGACTCCCCTAATAATGCTCGCTGGAGCTTTGCCAGACATAGCTTTGCTGCCCATACTGGTTCTATGGATCGGTCCAGGGAATGTCGCTGCAATCTCGATAGCTGCCTTCAGCGCGTTTTTCCCGATCTATTTCACTATCCGCGAGGGCACAAAGGACATTCCAAGCGATCTGTTTCATGTCGCAGCGGTCTTCAACACAGGTCGAGTGAACACGCTTAGGAAGCTCATACTGCCAGCCGTGTCGCCGCAGCTATTCACGGGCCTAAGGTTGGCATACGATTTCGTATGGGAGATCGTCCTCGCGATCGAGATCTTCTCTGGCGTCGCCGGGGTCGGCTCGTACATATCAAGCGCAGTCGAGACGGGCGGAATCAGAGAGGCCTTTGCTGCCATACTCGCTGTTGGCTTGATGGCGATCATGGTTGATCGTCTGATTTTCGGCCGCGCTGAGAGATGGATTAGGCGGTGGATGGACTGACTTACCAGATGGAACTCAAGAATGTCAGCAAGAAGTACGACCAGAGCGAAAAGTCGATCCCCGCAATTCAAGATGTCAGCTTCACCTTGGATCGAGGGGAATTCGCTTGCGTTGTCGGTCCAAGCGGCTGCGGTAAGTCCACACTGCTGAAAATGGCTGCTGGCCTCGACAGGCCTACTTCGGGGGAGATTCGGTTTTGCGGAGATCCGGTGAACGGCCCGCACCCTAAGATCAGCATGGTCTTTCAGTCATTCGCTCTCTTTCCATGGAGAACTGTCACGGGAAACGTAGAATATGGGCTTGAAGTTCAAGACGTTCCGAAGAACGAACGCGTTGACTCGGTCCAGAAGTACTTAGAGATGGTAGGGCTCGCCGGCTACGGGGACTTGTATCCGAAGCAGCTGTCCGGCGGAATGAAACAACGTGTGGGAATCGCCCGGGCGTTAGCTGTGGATCCCGAAGTAATACTCATGGATGAGGCATTCAGCGCAATCGATGAATTCACCGCGGAAACATTGAGAGAGGAAGTCGCTGAGATCCATGCGGAGACAGAGAAGACGTTTGTCCTGGTAACACACAACCTTATCGAAGCCGTTGAGTTGGCGGACAAGATAATAGTTCTCAGCTCAAGACCCGCGCGAGTGAAGAAAATACTCGATGTGGACCTCGAGCGCCCCCGAGACAAGACTCACTCAGAGTTTGTTCACACTCACAAGAGCATCTTTTCACTGTTGAAAGAGGAGCTTGAGAGTACGATCGTCCGGAGAAGAATCAAGAGGATTCCGGAATTCGAGAAGCTCAGCGATATGGAAGCCTAGAACTACTCGTCCTGCGTGCTCTGCGTGGAAGAGAATGCGAGAGTTGTTCACTTGAGTTTGGTTCCGCACTTGGGGCAGAACCGTGCTGTTGGGATTACGGATGCTCCGCAGTTAGGGCAGTTGCCAGGCGGCGGAGGAGGCGGAACGCCAACCTGAGCCGCCTCAGGCGCCTTCGGGACCTCGATCTCCTTGCGAAGGAGCACTACGTCCACAATTGACTGAATGTCTTCCCACGCAATTTGAAGGTCAGATCGGGCTTTGGTCGTTACTATCAGATTGATCTTCTTCTCGACCATATTGACGCCGATGTCCTTCACGCTTCCGATAGACGAACCTTTGCTATCGATGACCTGCATGCCCATGATCTTCTGGGTGGGGACGAACTCGCCCTTCTTTTCTGTCATAACAGTCAGCGGATCGATAGATCGGGCGAGTGGCTATATATCTCTGCTCTCGCGACGGCCCGGGCTTGATTATGTTGAAGTTCCAAGTTCCGTATGAGCAGGTTCGTGACAAGAAGGGATTTACATTTGGCCCGGTCTGTGGCACGCTAGGAAGGGGATCAGATACTTCATGAATGCGCTGAACTTCTTCGGAGGGATCGCGATAGTCATCGGTGCAGCTTTCCTATTCTTCGTTGGCCCCCAGTTGATACTGGTTCCGACCGCGCAGACTCAAGTTACGGCACTGTTCAGCAACGAGGCTTTCGTAGTGGGTGACGTTTGGGAACGCTCCATGCAACTTGACGAGGGAGCCGTAGTCAATGGTACACTGGCTGTTAGCTCGGCTCTGACGGGCGAAGCCTCCGAGATCTCGATGCTCGTCGTTGATGATGCAAACTATCAGAAGTGGATGGCTCACGGCAGCCCCACATATGCGCTCCAGAAAGATATCCCCAATGGGCAGAGTTTCTCGCTCACCGTCCCCCGGAGCGGTGTCTATCACTTCATCTTCGACAACACGAGCTCGCCAGTGAAGAAGAAGGTCAACATGACCGTGGATCTTCGAAGCCAGGTCGTGGTTAGCTTGCCTGATGAGCGTGTCCGGTATTTGGCATATGGCTTGTTGGTCATCGGTTTTCTAGTGACCGCCGTGGGTATTCTGAGAAAGACCGAGGTTCCTTGGGCATAGTTGGGGTGCCAGAAGGACTCGCGCAGAGAAGCTCTAAATAGAATCCGCGCGTAACCAGGGTCAAGACTAGGAGCAGGAATGGCTGTTGAGCGGTCTACTGAAGAAGAGGATTCAAGTTGACCGAAATCTCGCAGCGGTAATAGGGGCGCCTGAGGGTACGACGGTAAGCTATGCCGAAATCCAGAAGGGCCTACACAGGTATATCAAGGACAACAACCTGAGAACCGACATCGCGAAAGGGGCAGCGGTTCCACAAGCTGCTGAACCCGAGCCTGCAAAGGGACAGCCTCGAGAGGTCTATTGCATCTCATGCGGCGAGCCGATTCCGACCGGCGCGGTGTTCTGCGATCTATGCGGAGCTTTGCAGTGAAGCGTTCCTTTGTCCGCTGAGCACCCGGTGATCGTTCACAACGCTGCTAGCGAATGTTGATTATCAGGTTCACATCGATGAATCGCGTTAAATAGGGTTCATCGAGCTGTAGAGAGCTCCTAAGTTCTGTGCGAGGAATCGGGTCCAGAATGAGCCATCGCAGCATAGGTATCGTAGGCTACGGGGTCTACGTTCCCATCCAGCGCATCAGAACGGAATTGATCGTCAAGGCTAGAGAGGCAAAGCGGAAGGACCTTCCGGACTTCCTACAGAAGGTTCGGGACGGCCTACTTCTACGATACAAAGCAATAGCAGGCGCGGACGAGGACGCAATAACCATTGCGTCGGAGGCTGCTCATAATGCCATCAAGATGGCCGGTCTTGACCCATGCAGGATCGGTGCGGTGGCGGTAGGATCCGAGTCGAAACCCTATGCAGTCGGCACTATTGCGAGGCACGTTGCCTCGTTTACGGGAGTAGGGAACAGGGTTTACGTTGCCGACCTAGAAGGGGCATGCAACAGCGGAATGCAAGCCGTCAGTTTTTTGGAAGGTCAGATCGCTGAAGGGAAGATTGACTACGGGCTCGCAATAGGCACAGATGTCGCGCAGGCGCCTCAGGGTGATCCCCTTGAATATGCATGTGGCGCCGGCGCAGGAGCCTTTGTACTTGGGAAGGATCACATCGTAGCCTCGATTGAAGATTCCGCAGCCTACTCAAGCCTAACAATGGACTTCTGGAGGCGTGAGGGGATGCCGTATCCAAGCCACTTTGGAAGGACCACAGTGGACGCATACATGCGGCAAGTGATCGGTGCGATTGAGCACCTACTCTCGAAACATCCGGACCTAAAGCTAAGCGACTTCGACTATCTCACCTTTCATCAGCCGTCAGGGTACATGCCGCTAAAGGTCTGCAAAACGCTCTCCCAAGACGGAATCGAGAACCTGGAGGATCATGATGTGGAGTCCAGAATTCGTCTCACGCCGGAATTTGTGGAGGAGAAGGTCAAACCCTGGCTTAGGGTCTTGGACACCGGAAATACGTATGCAGCCTCGACTCCGATCGCTGTGTGCGACATCCTAGACCACGCGCTGCCAGGCGAGAACATTCTTGCAGTTTCATATGGATCAGGAGCTTACGCAATCGCAACTTGGTTGAAGGTTCAAGAGGGCATACTGTCAAAGCGCGGACGAACCCCGACAGTCGAGCAATACGTAGCACGAAAGCGCGAGATCAGGCTGGAAACCTACCAGGATCATCTTAGACAAATGCTGAGAAACGTCAAGCGAAGGATCTCACAGCCCCGCATCATCGGAGAGATCACCCCACTCGGCGATCGACACATGACTGCGACATTATGCCACGGTTGCGAGCGAGTCTTCTATCCAGCACGAGACACGTGCCTCGAATGGGAGTGCAAAGGCCCATTGGAACAAAGGCAATTTCCTGTCTCGGCCAAGCTTTTGTCCTTCAAGAAGCTACCCCTCCAGAGAAGGCTCACCTCAAACTTCGAGTTCATTTCCAGAGGAAAGGCTCTGATCGTTGACTCTGCACCAAGTGAGCTTTCCAACGGAGCTATGCTTGAGGTAGTAATCCGGAAGCTCGACGACGAAGGCAAGAACGGCCTTATCATTTACGGCCCCGCATACCGCCCTGCATTCACAACCGTTCTGGACAACAAGGGTCAAGACACTGCCTAACCATTTCGTCCTGAGCTGTAGCCTACGGCGAATTAGCCCGCTAAGTTGGGGGGGGGAAGCTTGATGACGCTTCTGGCAGGGGTGGACGGCGGGGCCACGAAAACTGTCGCGGTCGTAGGAAGGCCTGACGGGGCTCTGCTTGGATCGGCTCGAGGACCTCCATCAAACTACCACAACGTCGGTGTGAAGAAGGCAGCGAAAGCGATTCAATCGAGCATCGCCCTCGCCTGCCAACACGGAGAAGTATCGACCAAGAATCTTGGGACAGTCGTGATGGGTCTCGCTGGAATGGATTCACCGGGGAATTTTCGGGTCGGACAAAGAGTAGCTGACCTAACAAGGCTAGCAAAGCGGCGAGTCGTCAAGCACGACTCAGTTATCGCTCTCTACGCGGCGACCCTAGGCAGGCCTGGGATCGTGGTCAACGCTGGGACGGGATCCTTTGCTGCCGGACTGGGGCGAGATGGAAGAGCGATTCGAGCAGGTGGGTGGGGGAGAATCATCGATGACGAAGGAAGCGCATACCACATCGGGAAGCTCGGGATTCGCGCAGCTCTGCGCGCATCTGATGGAGTGGAAAGGAAGACGCAGATCACAAACATGCTTGTTCGAAAGCTCAAGCTTAGAACAATAGAGGACATAGTTCACCAAGTCTACGAGAAGCCCATGACAGTAGAGGAGATCTCCGCGATCTCCAAGCTAGTTGCACAGGCGGCAGCGAAGGGTGACCGTGTGGCTCGCGACATCTTCACGCATGAAGGCGAAGTCTTGGCGAACCTTGTGTCCACGATAGCTCGGCATCTGGGCATGACCAGAAGCAGGCCGAGCGTTTACCTCACCGGCGGAGTTTTCAAGTCGGGTCCGGTAGTCTTGAAACCGTTTAGAATAGAACTTCGCAAGAACGTCTCGCGTTTCACCATACGACGACCGAAATTCGAGCCAGTTATCGGCGCATTCATCTTGGCGCTGAGGGAGCAAGGCGTGGAGACGCGTGGTCGAATCTTGACAAACCTTCAAGCTTCATACAAGCGCCATTTGGACAGCATTAGGTGATTCTCACGCGGGCTTGATGTGGTATTTATCTCGCCGCTTCTCAAGCTCTTGGACGTGAAGTGCGAGTGCAGAGAGGGCAGGGCTCTCATCATATGCTCATGGAGATTCGGGAAGAGCCCACGGCCCTTCGGGAGACTCTCTCCGCTGCCGCAAGCACTTGTAGAAAGATCGCATCTGAACTGGCACATGATGAACCGCGTCTAGTCTACTTCTCCGGGAGCGGTACAAGTTATCATGCGGCACTCGCAAGTCACTACTTGACATCGTCGCTGAGTAGTACGCCGACCAACTCCATTCCTTCTTCGGAATTTGACTCTTGGGTGCGCACAAGCGTAAGCAGCAGGAGCATAGTTGTTATCATCTCTCAATCGGGAGAGAGCATAGATGCTGTCTCCGCCCTCAGAGCCGCAAAGAAGAAAGGAATCCGGTCTGTCGCAATAACGAACAGCCCAGAGAGTCCGCTTGCCGAGACTAGCGATTTCGTTGTAGTCACCCGTGCCGGATCTGAAACCGCAGTTACCGCCACGAAGACCTTTCTCAGCTGTCTCGCAGCAGCCTACCTACTGAGTCTCGAACTCATTGACGCATTAAGGTCTTTCACTGGCAGTGGTGAAGAACTCTCAACTCTTCGCCGGGAATTACAGACATCGCCCTCAGTCGTGCAAGAGACGATCAGAAAGTGCACGGATCGAGCTGAGGCTCTCGCGAACCGCTTCGTACAGGATTCTCTATTCTTTCTGTTGGGGAAGGGTGCCAACTATGCGACTGCGCTGGAGGGCGCCCTCAAACTGAAGGAGTCATGCAATCTGATGGCTGAAGGACACGCAGCCAGAGAATTTCTCCACGGCCCGATGCAGCTTGTTGACGAGAGGACTCCAGTCATCGTAATCTCAACAAAGAACGATTACGAATTGCTGGAACCGCTCTCTGAGAGCTTTAGGCGGCTCGGTGCCCCGATTGTCAAAGTCTGCGACGCTGTCATCGGAGAGAATCGCCAAGAACAGCTGGAGGTCGCCGGAGGCCTATCTGAAGTATTGAGCCCACTTGCATTTATAGTGCCAATTCAGATATTTGCGTACTACAGTGCTGTGTTTCGGGGGCTTGATCCAGACAAGCCGACGAAACTGACGAAGGTGGTAAAGTAGTTTGAAGGTTGAATCGCTCATCTTTGCTGTGGATGATGTCCTCTATGACGCCACTCAACAGCTCAGCGCTGCAAGAATGAGCGCCGTGAGGGCAATGAGGGAAGCAGGACTGCCGGTTGATGTCGAAACAGCGTATCGTGCGTTGGATGAGATTGTCAGGGAGACGGGGCCTGACGACACTCGTCACTTCGACAGGTTGCTGGAGCGTCTAGGCCTACAGTGGAACCCGAGTGTGATCGCGGCAGGCGTAGTGGCCTATCGTGCGACCGGCCCGGTTTACCTAAGGCCTTTCTCCGATACTGTTCCAACGCTTCTGAAACTCAGAGACGATGGACACAAGCTCGGCGTTGCTTCAAAGGGTCGAGCTGTGAAGCAATGGCAGAAGCTGATACAACTGGGATTGGGGCACATGTTCCACGCCGTCACCATATCCGAAGAGACCGGATCTGAAGAGCTCAACACAGCTACATTGTTCAGGGCGCTAGAGAAGCTCAGCGTCAAACCCGAAAGAGCCATGTTCATTGGTTGCGACCTTACCCACGAGATTGCGATCGCGAACTCAGCCAAGATGACAACGGTCAGAATCAAGACCGGGGCGACCCGGACGAGTAACCCAAGAACTCCCGAGGAGAAGCCTTCCTTTGAGATAGGTAAGCTCTCCGACATACTGGAGATCCTACGACAGAGCTCCTGAATCCTGCACCCATTTTCGCACTCTCGCAGCTTCCTTTCTCATAGCGTCCACAGTCAACCTGATGCCTTCCTCGACTGATGTTCTTGGTCTCCATCCTAGCTTCCTTCTGATCTTCTCGTTGCTGTAACTCATCCTTCGGATGTCACCCGGCAACGGCGGGCCGTGGCGTGGGGAAGCTTTGACACCTACAAAACGGGATACCATTCGAAAGACATCGATGACTTTCGTTTCGCGTCCGGTGCTCAGGTTGAAGATGTCGAAGTCACCCTTGTAACGGATTGATCTCAAGAGGGCGTCAGAGACATCCTTCACGTAGACGAGGTCTCTTGTCTGATGTCCGTCGCCAAAAATTGTGACGGGGCGACTACGCAGCAGTCTGGTTGCGAAGGTAGCTACTACAGGCCTCCAGCCGTATTTCTCGTTGACTCTCTGTCTGGGCCCGTATATCGTCGCGAATCTGAAGATGATGGACTTGATTCCATACTGCTTGTTGTACGCTCCGAGCATAAGTTCTGTCGAGTACTTATCAACATCGTAGGGCGTCAGGCAACTGGCAGCGTCGTTTTCCTTCGCCAAGACGCAGGGGCCGTATATCCCGCTGTTGCTGGAGAACACTATTCTTGCATCATGTTTCCGCGCGTACTCGAGGACGTTCACTGAGCCGATCAGGTTTACGCAGACATCTTTCTGAGGGTTCGCGAAGCTGAAGCTCCTGGGATGACAAGCCAGATGAAAGACCACATGGGCCCTCGGAATCTTTGATATCCAATCCTTCCGCGAGATATCCGCCAGTTTGAACTTGATTCGATCGATGACGGAGCGTAGGTTGTCGCGGCTGCCGTTGCTTAGGTCATCAAGGACCGTGACAGAATAGCTACTGCATACTAGTTCTTCGACAAGGTGACTGCCAACAAACCCAGCTCCCCCGGTGACGAGGATCTTTTCCTTAACCAAACAGACGCCACCTAAACAATTTCATCGAGTACCTCGCGGTATGTTCTCAGATGAATCTTGGCCACCTTTTCGAGACTGTGCTGCTTTAGAACCCACTCTCGACCTTTGTTGCCTATCTCAGATCGGAGGGCCGGATCTTCAATCCTTCGCAGCATCTCTGATATCTCATCGACGGATCTAGCGTTGAGCACTGGAGGAATGCCTCCGTGCCACCGCTGGAAAAACCGATCCTCTGCATACATCAAGACTGGCTTTGCGCACGACATCGCCTCAGGCGCAGTTGTCCCATAGGCTCCTAGGACAAACTGGTCTGCTACAACGTCGGCGAGCCTATACCATTCGATGAGTCGCTTCTTATGCATGGGCGGCACCCAGGTCACATTCTCTTCGATGCCTAAGTTGGCTATGAGGTTCTTTGACGACAAGAGATCATTTCCCCATTCTACGAGGACGAGTCGAGATCTTCGCCTTCTCATGACAAAATTCGAGAAGGCTTTGATGAGCTTGTCATTTCCCTTCTCATCCCACTCATGGCGCGTGGGAGAGAATACCAGTGGGTCGCTGTCCCAGGTGATGTTGAGACGTGACGGTGCTGGCGAGTACTGATCCGTGTCGATGGCAAAAGGCGAGAATTGAAGCTGTTCTGGAGCATAGCCCTGTTGTAGGAACATTTCGTAAGTGTCAACGTTTGTGAAGATGATCTTTCTTGCGTGGCGGTACCCCCATCTGCTAAGACGGTAACCAGGCTTGTTCATCTTGAGGTATCTGATCCAGCCGGCATCGTAGATAATGAATGGTTTTCGGCATAGGATTGCGCACTTTGCGAACGGGACGTGTCCGACGACCAGGTCGTATGGTTCGAGCATTCGTAACAGACGAGTCCACCTGAGCATACGTGATGCCGGGTACCATGAGCGTGAAGCATCCCACACACGGATCCAGTCTGGCATCTTCCAGTGTTCGTTCAGAGCGTCCCAGTTGGGATTGTACAGGTCACCGACCCGCAGTAAGTCTATGTCGGCGTCTTCCCACTGTGGGAGCGATGCGGCGTGAGCTGGTTTCTGAACTATCAGCTCTGCGTCGACGCCAAGCTTACGCAGTCCCTTGGTGAGCACGTACGCGTCATTTGCCATGTTGAAAGCGTTTACAACTCGCACGATGAGCATCTCTCCTGAGGCTGAGAATCAGGGTTTCGGGGAGAACCTCATGGCGGATCTCACAACTGCCTTCCTCATTCGGTCGACCTGAAGGGACCTCACGAAGCTTCGCAACTCGCTGCTGTGCGGCGTGTAAAATGGGTCTCGAGGTTTGAGCAAATATGCTCTCAGGTAGCTCTCGAGCATTCGTAGGATGACTCTTCGAGGGACAGCATTCGATAGAAGGTTCTGTAGGCACCTTCCTAGGAAGAAGATCGGATGATATCCCAAAGCATGGGGCATGTATCCCCACTCCACAAACCTGTGACCGCTGCCAAAGCGTTGTAGATGCCTGTAGGTCAGTTCATTGATGCACTCTACCTTGAAGCCTCTCCGCATCGCCTCGTAGACTATCCAGGGTTCGTATCCACTCTTCTCCGGAAAACGAAATCCAACGGACACAAGGAAGGAATTCCTGATCAAACGTCCTGATCCTTCCGGTGGCTTCCACCCGTCCAACGGTGCCGGGATGCCCCTACTTCCGCTAGCGACTACGAGTAGAGGGTCAATGTTCATCCGCTGAACTATCGCGCGAACATAGTTTGGTGGATAGATACAATCGTCTGCTGTGATAAGGGTAAAATCCACGCCACGGTCCAGACCCTCGCGCTCTGCCTCCGCAAGACACTCGTTCCAGTTCCCAACTACCCGTTTGATGTCATATCCCGAGTCATCACGACGGAGCGCCGTGATGCATCCATACCTATGCCTGTAAGTCTCTAGAAGTTCCATTGTGCCGTCAGACGAGCCGTCGTCGAATACAATGATCCGTGTACACGGGAGCTCCTGGCTAAGGATGGATTCCAGTGTGCGACCAAGATCACTGCATCGGTTGCGCGTTGTGACGAGCGTCCAGTAACTCATTGAGAGCTTCCCTCCGCATGTCAATTTGTCTTGTATGTTCTGGCGCGAACCACTAGCACATAAGGCGCGAAGGCATGCACTTCGTTTACCAAGCGAATTTCGGCTCTGTTGGTTGTTCATCCAAGAATATTCGGTGCCAGAGTTCGAGACCTAGCATCATCCAAGCCATTGCATACCAGCGCGTCCTCGACGGGTCCATCGGTGAGCGCATCTCTCGAAGCACCTTCGAATGCCAGCCGCCTGTCAATTCCTTCAGGACTTTTGATCCCGGTAGGTATGTTTCAGCATATTCTCTTACCGCAGTTCTCCACCAAGAATAGATGTCAACGCTGAAGCCCCACTTAGGCTTCGCAAAACAACGTTCTGGCAGAATCCCCTTCATGGCTGAACGAAGCAATAGCTTCCCAGTATCTCCAGCCATCTGATACTTGCCTGGCACTGCCAGCATCAATTCGAGGAGGTGATCATCAAGAAGAGGCACTCTAACTTCCAATGTGTGGGCCATACTCATGGCGTCCTCAACGAGGAGATAGTCATAGGGCAGTTTCGTGTGGAACTCGCAACGAATCATCTTCTGCACAAAGTCGCGTCGTCCCGAAAAATACGGTCTCACGAAATCTGGAATTTCCGGGTGAAATTCGGACGGTGGGAAGCCCGTTATTATCGACGAGTACGCTAGCGTTTCGTCACTCAACGCTTTCGCGTATCTCGCTTTTCTGATGGGTAGCCCACTCGCCATAGCTCCCAGTCCCCCAAGTACAGGCATTCTCGCTATTCTCGAGACTTGCCGTGCTCTTCTGAAGCGAGAAGTATTCGCGTATCCGCAGAAGACTTCGTCACCACCAAGTCCGCTCAGGCATACTTTCCCGAACTTGCTTGCAGCTTCGTTGACGAACCAAGAATAGAGATTGACTTTGGGCATTTCAGAATGCCAAATCATTCTGGGAAAGAGCTCCATTCCCTGGCTCGCGTCGATGAGAAGCTCGTGATGGTCGGTTTCAAAAGCTTCCGCAACGAGTCTAGCATCTTGGAACTCGTCAGTACGCTCGCCGAATCCCATGCAAAACGTTCGTAATCCCTCAGGTCTCACCCCACTTGCAAAAGCGACGACTGTGCTTGTGTCCAGCCCGCCGCTTACGAAGGCTGCGACCGGGACATCTGATGTTTCAGTTTGTCGTACTACGCAATCCCTCAAAGTGTTGCTGACCATCTCGATCGGAGGCACTACATCATTGTAAGCCGGGGGCGCCCAGTATGCCTTTGTTGCCACAGAATCGCCTGCGCAGATCAAGAACGACGCTGGAGCTAACTGTTCGATCTCTTCGAACATTGTCATCGGAGCCAATAGGTATCCGACCTCGAGGAGCTGCGCAACGGCGGTGCGGTTTACCGCTAGACTGTCTAGTAGGCGAGCAGAGACTATTGACTTCGCTTCGGAAGCAAAGGCAAAGGTTCCGTCCCCGCGGGAATAGTACAGCGGCTTTATTCCAACCCTGTCCCTCGCGATCACTAGGATACGTTTGACTCCGTCCCAGATAGCCAGAGCAAACATGCCATTGAGTTTCTCAAATGATTCTTCTCCCCACTCTTCGTAGGCGTGTACCACGACTTCACTGTCGGAAGAGGAGTTGAATCGATGCCCACTCCGTTGAAGGATTACTCTGAGTTCTCTGTGGTTGTAGATCTCCCCGTTCAAAACTCCCCAAATAGTTCCGTTCTCAGTGGATACGGGCTGATGACCTCCAACAAGGTCAATGATAGCTAGCCTGTCACAGCCCAACGCTATGCGATCGTCGATGTAGGTTCCCCTATCATCGCGTCCTCGATGCTTGACCGCATCAAGCATCCCGAGCAGAGCGTCTCGACAGGTGTGGTTGCCTACAAGCCCAGCTATACCGCAGATCAGCGGTCTCCTCCTACGAAAGGTGAAGTGTGGCCAGCCTTTCCGAGCGTCTATGGTGCAAATGCTTATAAGCAGTCAGTAGTGCTTGCGGGCTTCAGTTAGGTCTACAGTGAGAAAGGCTGGCTGTTAGCCGTAACGTGTATGCGTGTAGGCC
>CAYMZN010000036.1:0-1778 GCA_964394935.1 uncultured Candidatus Bathyarchaeia archaeon
TGCGCAATTGCAGAGGGCGTTCCCTAGATCACCTATGCAAAAATGAGGAGGTTTGAGTAGTATTCGGAGGTTCGACTACGCTTCGACTAGTCTTTCTGTGCTCTTCGTCTCCCCCAACTGTGGCGGATCTTTCAGCCAGGGATGCGGCTGACCTAGGCTTTTCTCATTCTTCCTCTCGACTAGTTGACTTGGATTGTGTTTGATGGACTCCCTACGTCGCTGTCCATCAGGATGCTCGTGTAGCCGCTGACGCGGTAGAAGTAGACATCGTAGCGGTACGTTCCCTTCGGCGCGTAGGATGAGACCGTCCACTTTACGTTGTAAGTGTACTCGACGCCTGGCAGGATATTCGAGATGCTGAGTGACTTCGTAGTGTACAGACTGCCACCGGGCTTGTAGATCTTGACGGTGACCTTCCCACTCGACCAGATAACGTTCCCGGTGTTCTCGACAGTGACGGTGAAGGTTACTGTGCTGCCGCGCGTAACTGGGTCTGGAGCATCCGCGACCGAGACTATCTCCCCGGTCATGACAACGGGTTGAACTGTGAAGCTCTGGCCGGTCACCTGATCTAGGAGGGTAGTGCTGGTGTAGGTGACGCGGTAGACATAGACGCCGTACGTCCAAACTCCGAGCGGGGCCGACGAGGAGAGGGTATATGTGATCTGAACGGTCCTCTCCGTGCCAGCAACGAAGCTGCTGACACTCTTGTACGGCGACGCGGCTAGGGTTCCGTCAGGCTTGTAGATCTTCACTTGAACCCTCGCCGTCGATATGTCCTTGGCTCCAGTATTCTGAACGCTTACGGTGAAGATCATCTTCGAGCCCTGACCCACACCCGAAGGATCAGGAACCACAGCTATCCCGGTGATCCTCGCCGCGTACGTTGCCGCGCCCGACGCCGGCGAAAAAGTCGGGTTGAAATCAGCGACACTATTGCTTGTCAGGGGCTTCTTGTTTGTTCCATCACTGTTCATTATCCAGATTTCCGCTGTACTTATGTCCGTAGTCAAGGAGAAGAAAGCGATCTTGTCCCCTTCATAGGAATAGATCGGTGCATCTTCACCGGCAGCACTATTCGTCAAATTCTCAAGCGTAGAAGCAAGTAGATCCAGACGGTAGATTTCCGTATTTGTGAACCCACGTTTGAAAACAACGTATCTTCCGTCCGGGGAATAAACAGGCATCTCATCGAGGTCACTACCATCCGTTAGGTCTGTAGTGATTCCGTCGCCGATAGAGTATCTGCAAATCTTGGACTTTGGATTCGGATCTGCGCGTGAGGTGACATATCTTTGAAAAACAATATGCTGGCCATCAGGTGAGTAACTAGGCCATACATCGTCGGTACCCGCTGTAAGTAAGCCAGCACGCCCTGAACCGTCAGCGTTCATTGTATAAATGTCGTCGTTGAATGTTCCCACGGGACCAGCAGCAACGGCGAAAACAATCTTTGTACCATCCCATGAGAATTTGGGTTGCCCGGCATCCGTTGGGAGATCGCAGGTTAGACAGGTCTGGCCTGTACCGTCAGGATTGATGACGTAAATATCTAGGGTCGGAGGGTTACCTTGAATAGAACGTCCAAAGACAATCTTCGTTCCATCGTAGCGAAAATGAGGATCAGCGTCACGGTGGGCATTATCTAGTAGCCTAATTTGGTTGCTGCCGTCAACATTCATTATCCAAATATCCCAGTCAAGACCACTTTGCTGGCGGCTGAATGCAATCTTGTCGTAAACTGGAGAGGCGGCCCAAGCTGCCGTCGTCGTCAGTAG
>CAYMZN010000036.1:1878-14697 GCA_964394935.1 uncultured Candidatus Bathyarchaeia archaeon
ATGCAATCTTGTCGTAAACTGGAGAGGCGGCCCAAGCTGCCGTCGTCGTCAGTAGCGTGAGACCCGTGCCCAAGAGCAAGGTTGCCATCGGGCCTGCTGCAAGGAAGAATCGGACAAACTTCAAGACGCCATTTTGCCTCCTCACAGGAACTACGTGGGCTAGATCTTGCTTAAGTCAATCTCGCTAGGGATCCTTTCTAGGCCTATGCGAGCCCCTCACACCGCCTGGCGATGATAGAGTAAGCGAGTTCGGATCTGCCTGATGGTTTGCCCATTGGGCTATGGCGTCGAAGGGCCTTATCCTCTCGATCTTCGGTTGGTAGAAGCGAACTGGGTCGCCTATGATGAAAAGCTCGATTCCGCTCTAGTTCGCAATCTCCCTGAACTCGTTCGTTAATGAAGCCACATCGCCTTCCCATGAGACGGATGACCAACAATAGTATGTCGGACGCTAGTGCATCGATCCGTCATCTAGGTGACGGCTATGACACGCCAGCGATCTATCTAATGGATGCCTACCGGCATGGTCTCCGCCAGGCGTCCAGTTCGAGATGTTTCTTCATCGAGTTGAAGCCAATCCTGTTGGCTCTGGGGCAGAACTGCCATAGCCTCAGATTGTACTCGACCTGGAAGACCGCCTTGCCGGCACGGATGAACGGGATCAGCTTGCCGCACTCTTCATACTTGAAGCATTCCTCGTTGAGGGCCCAGTCAAAGTATGGCAGAAGGTCTGTGACCTGGTCCAGATCGTTCTTCAGCCCGACGGATAGACCGCGCTTGTGGGCCTCTTCGGCCAAGAACTTGTTGTACTTGATCTGGTCACCGTAAGTCAGCGGGAAGCCTGAGTTGTTGGTGTAGCCGTCTACGTTGTCCGGCTCAACTCCATCGAATCCCTTTTGCTTGCACAGATCCAGACGCGCAGTCATTATCGGGCCGAGGATGTCAATCTGGCGTATGTCCAGCCATCTTTCACCCGGCCAGCCTTCCAGGGGCCTACCCAAGACCTCCTTCGGGAACCTGTCGGCGTCAGGACGCCAATTCTCCCAACTCCCCGCGCTCATGTAACAGACGACCTTTCGGCCCTTTGCGTGCAGTGAAGCCACAACACTAGCATCGTTGTCGAACAAGTCGATGTCATACATCTCTGCATCTACGGACTGGTCTACGACGCCTGTAAGTTGCCATTGCCAACTGGTTCTGAGCGAAGGTATCCAAATATCGCTCAAGGCGGGCGTCAGCGTGAAAGCAGGCGCTGTAGGGGCAAAGTCGACAACGAGCAATATGACCAGGATGAAGAGACCGGTAGTCTCAATGCATTTCATGGTCTCCCCTCCTTCCGCGATCGTCGTTCGGGCTCAAGCTACATTTGAAGACGGTCACGCGCACCTTCTCTTTAGAGGAAAAGAGAAGGTCGATAGAGTGGTTCTGGGGCAGAAGAAAATGACCACTAGTATAGATATACTTGTATCGACTCTTCCTTGCCGTCTTGCTCTTCAATATACCTTCCCCCACCTCATCGTTCGGGTACTTGTCATTCCAAGAGGCTGGATACCGGCCGCGGTCAAGATTCAGGGTGTATCGAGTGGACTTACAACTGTTATGTCTAGCTCGTTTTCGATCTCGTTTCGTCGAGAGACTATGTCTTCGTCGAGCGTCGTGAAGGTCTTCAGGTCCGGCACTGCTTCTCTCATGGTCTTTGCGTAGGTCAAATGTAATATGTCAAGTGTCTTGAGCCCGAGCGCCGGGGCGGTCCGGATAGCCTCAAACAACTCGTGCTGCGTCTCAATCGTCTGTCTTGACAGCGGGAACTTGGCGTACGTTCGTTCTGGCGTCGTCACTGTCAGTCGCCAAGTTCGGATCGCGTGCTCGACAGCCACTCTCACTTTCTCCTTCATCTCAAGATCTGCAAAGGATGAGAGCCCGAGATGAACGCTGAGTACTCCGGCTCTGATGAGTCGAGAGAAGACGCAGTGTAGTTCCAAGACGGATATTTCCGAGATGTATCTGGCCTCTGCGGATGCTCTGAAGAGCATTTGGACCTTCTTGAAGGCCGGGTCAGCAGGCATGTATCTGGCTATGATGACGCTTGTGTCCAAGTAGGTGGCCATTAGCGTCTACTCTCAGCCACGATCTCCGCCGCCGTCTTGTCGCAGGTGATACGTAGCGGGTTCTCTCCATGTCGCTTCTCAGCCTGGAGAAGTTCATTCAGCGCCTCCTTTACTCGCTCGTTCAGCATATGGCGCTTCAACTCCTCGTCAGCCGTAGCTTGGATCATCGCTCGCATCGCTTCGGTTCTGCTATTGTAGAGGCCTAGCCTGACGAGCAGATCGAGTTTCCTCGCGTCTTGGCGACTCAATCTAATCGGAACAACCGTCATGGCCATCAGCTCCGTTCCAAGAGACTTGCAAACCTAAGCTGTCAGTAGGTGTCTCCCGCACCGATCTCCAAGTGGCTTTTCGCAAGGGGCAGGATTCTAAGCGTTACGGTTGGTAGACGGCGTAGAGGGTCGTGTCCGACTGGATGTCGTATGTGAAGCTGGTTCCGGTCGAGACCACCGCGCCTGACCCGACTGCCCACCCAACAAAGCGATACTTGATGCCGCCGAAAATCACGGCACTCGGCGCGGTGAATGTATGTTTACCGGGCATAAGGCTTACCGTGAACGGCGTCCTATACTCCCTTAGGACGTTATCTACCTTTATCACGACGCCTGACGCCTCGCCTCCAAGTGCCCAACCGGACCGTAGGCTTACGCCTTGAGTCTTCGCCTTCACCGTGACTTTTGCAAGCGCGACATATGTGGCGCTGATTCTTCCAGGGCCCGTGAATGTAACCGTCGTGGGGTTACTTGTCCCCGAGCATGACAATCCACCGCTGCATGTCCAACTCTTGAACACCATGCCTTCGCGCGACGGGACCACAGCTCGCACCGTCAACGTGCCACTGAAGTAGGGTGGAAGACGCTCATCATAGCGTGACTCACGATTTCTGTACGAGCCACCGTCTAGTTCAATCGCACCGATGTTTGAGGGTAGCGTATGGAAGGTGATCTTCGCAGAGAACCAGGCCTTCAACAAGCCCTCCGGCCAATAAGGCCTGACGGAAACAGATGTAGGATTGTCTATGACAGAGGAGAGATCGAGGCTGGCGTCATGCGTCCAATAGGCGAACTGGTATTCTGGTGACGGCGCGTTCGCCGTAGCTTCGTAGGGACCGCTTGGGCTGATGTAGTGCGCGGTCTCGCCGTTGCGGTACGTCGCGCCATCAAACGTGATTGTTCCTGGCTCCGAGCCGACAAAGCTAGTGGGATTCGTGTAGAAAACAGCGTGGTATAATCTGCCAAGGCTAACGGTTATGACGAAGCCAGTAAGAAACCAAGACTCGACGTGAACCGAAAAGGCATAGGTTCCGTCCACGTAGGTCTGACCAACCTGCCACACTGCGTCGCCGTCCGACCACTGCTGAGTAGCCGGTTGCTGGTCGACCAGGCGTACTATTCCGTGTCCACTGCCTGCGGTTTCGTCGATCTTGGTGATCAGCACACCGTGGTCAGGAGCATTCTCAGGAATGTTGTTGTCGAAGCCGGTCTTCTGTCGTGTCTCGACCAGAAAATAGGACGTAGTAGGCATGGATGGCGTTTGAATCTTCAGAGTGTGGTACCCGCTCGTCGGGTACTCTATTCTATCGATCGTCACGGTGACCGTGCCCGTGCCCGTGAAGGTTGCGATCTTGGACGGTGGAATCCACCCAAGCTGTATCTTACACCACGAGGAGTGGTGCTGTGCAGTGTCTACGCCCATTAGATCCCAGCCATCTATGAACGTGTATGGATCAGCGTAGTCGTAGTCGTAGAGGTCTGGCAGACCAAGGTCGTGGCTGAACTCGTGCACATAGGTAGGCAACCCCCTATCTTCTGACACGAATGGAGCATGGGTGATGCTAACCCCATCATTTGTGGGGATACCTTCCCCTGCCCAATGGACCGCGCATCCCCAGACCCAATTATCAGAGCTCACGAAAAATATGTGCGCGTAATTGGCGAAATTGACGTCGGAGTCCACCGTGTCGACGATATCATGGGCGAGAGTCGTATAGTCGCCACCGCTTATGCATGATTGCCACGTGTGAACATTGTAGTAGGTGGATGGATGGGGCAACGTGTACCATTGAGACGTGGGATTCCCGGTGACTGTTATCGTGTTGTACGAGTCCTCTACGAAGTAGGCGTTCATCGAATTGCTGGCGCCTGTGAGCAAATCCTGAAAGTGGCTTACAGGGTTAATCCCCGGCTCATCAGTAGTCTGAAACAGTATCATGATTGTGCTTTGGGGCCCGGAAACGGTGGGCAACGCAGCCACGGCCATCAGAGGCACCCATTCCTTCACGTATAGGATCCACTGATTGTCTTGAGTTACCAGGTCGCCGGTTACCTCGATGGTGGCTCGATTGTACCGGTACAGATCGCCTTCACCTGCCGGGCTGAGAATCAGTACGATCGGACCTAGACTCTCCGTCATCAGAAGGTATCCCGCCGGGTGATCCATCGGATAGTTTATGGTCAACACACCCGAGATCGTGGTCTCGGTGTTGCCGCCAATCGCCTCCGTTACGTTTCGAGTTGCGGCAGAAGCAGCAACCATTGTGCCAAGAAGCAGCAGCACAACGAACAAAGCACGGCTGCCCAACCGGTAGCCCCATCCCATCAATCTCCGGCTTCCAGACTTAACACTTGTGATTCGAACTGCAGGATTGCGTCGGTCTGAGGAATCCTTTTCTATTCAAGATGGTGTCGGACCGCACAACAGTCCTAACGCATTTCCTCGGCGTGTAGCATGCACGGTGCAGGGACCGATGGCTCGTTCGAAGAAAGATCTCGCCGCGATCCTGGGCCGAAGCGTGAACTCTTCCATGCCCTCGTAACTCGACCAGGGCACGCATGAGTTCATCCATCTCTCGGAAAGGAGCGTTGAGAAACTCCCAGTTGGGCTTCACCTAGGGAGTCGTGCGTTATTACGAAATCAATATCCCCAGGACCTTCCTTTCCCTTGAGCAGGCTTTCAAAGACCCAGATCGAATCGATGGTTAGGGGCATCAACCGACAAAGATCATAGCCACCAGTATATGAGAAGCCGCGACTATATGAGCAAGCCAAACTCGCGCTAGTGATTCAATGCGAGCATGAACAAAGATGAATGGAGGTGAGAAACATGAGCGAGAAAAGAGTCCTAGTACTTGCCGTCTTGCTAATACCGCTTGTATTGTTGACGGCCCAGAGTCCATTCCAGCTTCCCACAGGGATAGCCGCTGATCAAGCGGCTACAAGTATCACTATGACCGCTTCGCCTACCTCGCCGTCTGTCAGCAGCACCGTCACGTTCACCGTAACATTGCATGGTACATGGCATGAACTGGCCGGCGTAGTTACGGGTAAGCAGATCATGATCACCGCGTGGGTTGCGGGCAACCAGTGCACAACTGGCTCAGACGGGACCTGTCAGGTGACGTTGACGACGCCATCGACGGTGGGGAGCTATCTTGTGAGCGCGCAGTTCTCAGGAGACAACAACTTTCTAGGGAGCTGGGTCTCAATGACTTTGATTGTAGGAGGCTATTCTATCGCCGCTACCGTCAACCTTGCCTATGTCAGAATAGTGAGAGTTACAGTAACGCTTAGACAAGATTCCACGGTCGTGGCGAGACAGACCTTCACCTACTCCGGACGCTTCCCAACGCACACCTTCACCTTCGGAGGGCTTATGCCTGGAACCTACACAGTCACCGTGACAGCCATCCCATACATTGTTCCTCAAAGCAAGACAGCGACCGTACCGCCCAATCAGCAAGTGACATTCACAATCTGAACGAGCGATTGAAACAGCAACCTCATCGTTAGTAAGACATGCGACAAGACCATGAGCAATCAGTAACACGAGTTTCGGTTGCTCATATAGTCTTGTTGCGCAGAGTTCTGACCGCGAACGCTATCGCTAGAAACGGTAGCCCCAAGCGGACTTACGGTGAGAGACAGCGGTACTTCGCAGGAGACAGGAGGATCTCGACCATAGCTGGGCGACCAAGCTGCCCTCTTTGGACATGGAGCAAGCAAGCCCTCGGTACTTTCAACGGGGAAAAACATTCAGACACGCACAAGCGATGGCGATCAACTGCGCGAGGCGTGTGCAATCTCCTAGACAAGACCGTTCCAAGAGACGTGGCGCTTCAGGTGAGCGATTTTCCACCGAATTGGCAGAATCTCGAGTTGGACCGTATCCGTTTTCCGGAGAGGCCTGCATTACTTGTGCGCGATGCAAAGGCCGCTCGCAGCTTTTTCTGGTCGACTGATACCTTGCCGTTCCTATTCGTCATTCACCGTCGGCGCGAGTTGTGTAAACGCCCTATCCCAACCAATATTCGCCATTATCACGACGAAGGCCAGAGGCACCCCTCCGACACCTTATTACTGCGGATGCCTTCGCGTTGATCTTCGTTGAGCCAGCAACACGGTTGTGGATCCTGTGCTTACACTCGATTGGACTGGGTTCGTCGATATCGCAAGGTCGGCGGGAACATCTGTTTGATCGTCGACAGTTTCGGTAGAGTTCGAACTGGACGATGTTAGCGAGGTTACGGTGAAGGCCCAGGTGGCCGAAGTCCCAGGCGAGTACCCAGATTCGTCCTTTGAATTCTCTGAACGCCTCTTCATTCGACGCCTGAAGGATGCGCGGTTGCATGCTCGATTCCTCTCTCAACGAGCGAGCCTTCTTGGTACTCCGTGAATTCTCGCTTTCTTAGCCCGGCCAGGTCCAACTCGCCCTTCGCTAGGTCCATGCGGATTTCCCATTCCTCCATGGCTGCTGCACCAATAATGGCACCAAGTTTTTTCCCTTCGATAGTTCCGATGTCATCGATCGGCGCCGCCTTCAGGGTAAGTTCGAGGCCCTCGATCTCCCCGCGCACTATGCATTCTTCAGAGATCGTGATCATCCTTCCCCCCAAGGCGACGGTGTAGGGCACTCCAACCTTGATTCGGGGAGCAGACTCACAGATCTCCCTCAGCACGTAACTGCGAACAGAGCTCGTGTCGAAGAGAGCCGCCGCCGGCTTCCCTTCGATAGTTAGGCTCTTCACCAGCCGAGCCACAGCCCTTCGCCCAAGACGTACCGGCCAGCATAATTTAAGCAGTGGCTCACTTTCTCCCGCCGCGTTCGGACCCGTTCTGGGCACCGGGGTCGCAGTCCCATCAAGCAGCCGCACGTACACGCCCGTCTTGGCGGATCATGCTCGTCTGGGAGGACCTTCAACCACAGCCTTAGGCAAGTACAGGGCGTACTTCTTCCGGACTCGAGCTTCAATTGTCAGACTCAAGCTTCTTGGCCGCGGCATATAAGCAAAGGGCCGACCAAAGAGCCTTACGGCAATCAATGCCTTCTATGGGTACCTCACCAAAAGGCTGTTAGAATGAACCCATCGTCGCCCCTCCAATAGCAGACTTGTCGCGTTGTTCAATGCGCCTGCCTGATCTGTACCCAATCCACCTGTCCAAAGCCTCTGACCAAATCTTTCAGGAATGCAACTTCCCGCTAGAGCATTCTCTTGACGTGAATTCGTGCTAGAACCACGCTCAACGCGCGGCATCTCTATACATCGTCATAGCGGAAAGCGAAAGCTCACGCTACACGAGCGTGCCAGAGTTCCCTTGGGCCGCCCTCACCACAGCGGCGACGCTCACGGTGACAGTACTTGCGTCAAGAGAAAAAAGCCCAAACAACTGACTGCGTTCTAGTCTCCTAGGGCACAACCGACCGTACGTCAATTAGCCACGCCCCCTGCGCTCAAAATACATGCTATGATTGCTGATTCACCCCTTTGTTTTCGAGCAGGATGTCCTTACCGTAACCTCTGTCGGGTTCTGAGGCGTTATGAGAAGACTCCGACTATGCGCTCGATCCAGAGAAATGGGCCACGAAGCAACAATCGATGCCTGACTCAAGGTCGATGCAGGGTAGTCTACTCGGTAGATCTTCGCCACCCTATTCTTGTAGATCTTCGTGAAGTGGTGTGGCTGGAACTGGTCGTCAAACATTAGTCGCATCATCGTCGCTTGCCCAGCCTTCGGGGTCAAAGTCCCTCCAATTGACGGGTCGATATGGATGTAGTCCGTCCCGTTGTAACCGGCAATTCTCGCGATCCAGATGAACTTCCACCAGTCCGAAAATGCTCCTGTCTCATCATTGCCAGGGAAGACCATCACATAGGTCGCTCCGTATTTCTCATTATTGTCAATGACTCGTCTTCAGGCAGGAGGAACGCCCTAGCGACGTCCCGTATCTTCTCCGATGACTAATAGGTTCCGAAGAGTTGCATCTCAAGGGCGTAGGTTGGATCTCGACTTACACCGCTGATGGATTGAATGATATCCCTAGAGGGATATGCTACGACCGCCTTCCTTCTCCCAAACTCTTGAATCGCGAGACCGTAGTCCCACCAGGAGAGGACCACCGCGTCCGCAGGCGTCAACTCGTCCAGTTTCTGGAAAGCCTGCATGCCAGATGGACTACTCTTAACCACATTCAGGAATACTCGTTCCGGATTCCGATTGTCAAAATCGAGTTTCAGGTAAACAAGAAGCGAAGAAACTACAATCACACACAACAATGCAACAATGAACAGCCTTCTAGAACGTGCCATCTTCAGCCAAACATAGCGACTTCGTCTTCGCTCTTAAGCTCTGCCAATGAACCGTTTCCTGTTGTTTGTGAGTGCTCAAACTAAGGGTCGAACGGGGACGATTCAAAGGAAAAGAGGCGAAGACGACGTCCATAGGTATCTCATCAACAGGCTCATCTCGCTGTTTGAAGGAGACTACTTCACATTTGACGCGTGTGATCTTCGATTGTTTGGTAAAGTGCCGCTAGTTCCTCTTCCAACCCTTTCAGGCGTTTCTCGTAGAGCTTCCTGCATTCTTCTCTGGCTATCTCTGCGACGAGACTCGCAAGGTCGGGTTTGATTTCTTCCTGAGCCAAGGCTGCTCACCTCTTGTCTCGGTCTAAGTCGCTTGCCCTCACGGTCTTTCCACAGACACCACAATAGAACCGTGTCTCATCCGAGAGTCTTTGATGAACTTCCTGTAGCACAAGTACGCATCATAGAAAGCTGATGCAATGAACTGCTCGTTTGAGAACCAACGTCTATTCAGTTAGCGAGAAAGACCGATCATCAAGATGAAGAACAAGACAACTGCAAGCCCTGCTCTGGCAGAATCAGGTGGATCTTTCACACGTCACCGTCGCTCCCTAAGGGAGTCAAGTCTACAGGGTCGATACCCTTCGCCGGTTGTTCCTGAGGCAGCCGGAATACGCTTTCAAACTTTCCGAAATTCATCCGATTGCAGGTTCGTTTCCTCAGGACCCGCGTAGCCCGGTGCGTGACACACATGGGACCGATCCGATACGCATTCTTACTACAACCGAGATTGTTGGCCGCCAATGATAAACGAGCTAAAGGGCAGAACCCAGATGGCTCCTGGTACATGGGCGCGTATGGCGATGCCGTAGTAGACACTGTTTGGGCATTGCTCACACTAGAGAAAGTCGCTCCACCACCCCCAGTGATCACTGTCTATGTTGACATCAAGCCTGGTTTCACCAATGCCACTTAGCCGTTGCCAACGCGAATCTCTTGACAATTCTTTGCTTACGTTGGTGTGCTCGTCCACCTTGCATAAACTGCTCTGCAGCTCCGAGATCCCGACAGAAACCATGCGCCACTACGCTCTGTACACCGAATGCCCGGAGGTTCGGTCCAAACGCCGAGATCGCATCATCACAAGACGCATGCCTATCCCAGTTCGCAGTTCGGTCGACTGTCTTCTTCTTAGGATTGCCTTTGACCACATTTGGGGCAGAACTCAGTTTCAACCGGGAGCTGATTGCCGCATTCTATGCAGAACTTGTATCTATCGACCCCAACTTGTTTCTTCCTAAACTTTAGCGCTACAACCGCTATTGCTGCGATGATGATTGCAGCTAATGCTCCCATAATGAGCATTCTGTTGGACGTTGTAGACCCTTCCAGAGGAAATGTTTGAGTGCTTGTTGCTTGGGTGCTTGTCGTTCCCACTTCGGCAGTGGTTGTCTGCCTTACTGTTTCGATAGGTCCATGCCTCCACGCCTCCAGGCCATTCCAAAGGTTACTGATGAATACGTATAGATAGGACTTGAACACGATTACCTCCGCGCCCTGGTTGTATATGGTTCCAGGCTTCTCCTTGAATATCATCTCCCAGTTTCTGCTGTCCTTCGACCGCCACAGTTCAGATCCATCTCTGTAGTTCTCGGTCCCAATGTAGAGACTTCCGTCGTGTGCTAGCATGGATGCAACGATGTTGTTATCGTTGTTGAAGCCGGGCTCTATCACCTGTGTCCAACTCTTTCCGTCACGCGATGTCCACAGCTGAAATCCTTTGGGCGGCGACGTTTCGACCGGCGGATGAGTCAAGACCCTTCTATCTTGGTTGTTCGTTATCAAGTAGAGAGCTCCATCGAACTCGTAGAGAGTGCCAGCTATGTTGTTCCGCGCTCCGAATCCGAAGCCATCTTCCACCACTCTCTCCCAATTCTTCGCATCGCTCGATCTGAACACCTGTATGCCGCCATAGGTGTCTGAAGAAATCCTGTTCGTTGCGATCACGTACAGCTGGTCCCGAAAGACTATAGCGGGGATGAGTTCTGGGTAGGAGGGGCTTGTCAGACCGTTGTCGGCGACTCGCTCCCAGCGCAATTCATCGCTGGTTCTCCATATCTCTCCCCCGCTGGTTGGGTTGATGGTGCCGACGTAGAGAAGGCCCTTGAATGTAATGATCTGGCTAGCGAGATGTCCTCCGGGGTGAAGATAGTAGGCCGGACCCGTGTTTCCTGAATCTCCTAACCCGCCTTGAACAACCCTTTCGAATCGGTCTCCATCCTCCAACACCCAGATTTCCATGCCCTTCCTAACATTGAATGTCGATACGATCAGCCGATCCATGTAGACTGTGAAAGAGCAATCCATGTTGTCTTTGTCTCCAAATCCCTTCGAGATCATCTGCGTAAATTTCCTTCCGTCGGAAGAAACCCAGATCTCCAGTCCCTCATTGAAGTTTGGAGTTCCAGCGTAGAGCTTGTTCTTGAAAGTGACCAGTCGAATTGCCTGATTGTTTGGGTTTCCCAACCCGTCCGCTCCAATCTGCTCCCAGCCTATGCCGTCGTACGTGCGCCATATCTCTCCTCCCGTATTCAGTGTGGTTGTGGCTCCCTCAATGCCCGCTCTGTATCCGACCTTCATCGTTCCCACGTACAGGTGGTCATCGAACTCCGCCACTCCAGGCCCATACACGTTTGACGAGTCCCCAAATCCTCCCGAGACAACTTTCGTCCAAGCATTCGTGCTATGAGTTGAAGAAAGAGAAGCAGGAGTAGAAGCTAGGGCCAACAGCATGACAGCAGTGACCAACACTCTACAGGAAGAAAGATGGGACAAAACACGATCCCTGCTTTTCGTAAATCTCGGTTGTCTATATAAAATGGCCTAGCCTGGCAACTACTCTCGTGGGTAATGGCTGGTTAGTCCACATAGAGTTGACGGCGAAGATCTGTGGGCCTACTGATATCACAATTCTATGATCATCTTACAGAGGACCTTCATCTGAATTCTTTCAATCCATATGTGAGAACCGGAACGGCCTATTACGGTGATAGTCTCGATCATGGTGAGACGATCTCGCTTAGTAGAGACAAACTCAAGAAGAACCTACTAGACTTCTACGCAGGAGCGCCCTCCAGAAGAAGGGTAACCTTATCTCCGGGGAAGAAGGGATTTTCGAAGCTCTCCTAGAAGCAAGGAAGGGTCTTCCAATAACCGAAGATATATTGTCTCAGGAGATCTGATTTGCGTGCTTCAACCAAGGGGGAACGCATAGAGCTGGGCGCAATCGGCCAACATACTGGCATCCTATACGTCGCGACGAGAATGGAGAAGACAGATGCAGGCGGAGAAGCGACCGATGTCACTGTCCCGTTGACCACATCCGAGCTCGCGGAATCATTGAAGTGGGGCGAGAAGGGCCAGTCGATACGCGGCGTAATCAACAGCCTATCGCTTGTTGTCGGCAAGCCGCCAGCACGAATCAAGATAGGCGGCAAAGTCTATCGACCCATCTGGTTCACGGTCAGCCATATGGAAGCGCGCCTACAAGACTTCGTAGTCGACTATCAGCCTGGCGGGCTAGCGGAGAAGGTGAAGGAGTTAGGGATCAACGAGACCATCGCAACGGAACAGCCGAAGGAAGGGCCGCTCGACAACTACTAGGACGCGACGTACAACTAGGCGGTGTCAACAGTGACGACGGTGACAGTCCCTATGTGTGTCTGATGATTCTTCTTCTTGGGAGGGAGGGAAGTCGTGAGCAACAATATGCCTGATACAGTCGGGGGGTGTCACTTACGTCACCCGCGTCACTGCCCGCTCGGAATCCCGGCTCAAAACAAGGCGTTTCGCATCACTGAAACCGCAAACACCCACCGCCGGCAGATCTCTCTCTTGAAACGCTAGGGTAGGGGGTCTACTATTTTTTGGAGCCTTAGCCGCGCAGCGGCAGCGCCCTTCCACCCGTCTTCAGGCGCGGCTTTCCTAGCCTTGAATCGGTCACTTATGGACGAATGTTTGTTGTTCTGTTTGTTATTAACCGAAACAGCAGAACCTCTGGTGAAAAAATAATGGGAAACTATAGTTGTGATAGTCCACCACAAACTTGAAATCCGTAGAGAAGGATTCCAGATAAGG
>CAYMZN010000037.1:0-14498 GCA_964394935.1 uncultured Candidatus Bathyarchaeia archaeon
ACAGTGAACAGAAAGTCGCGGAATACATTGAGACGCGCGCTAGGGAACAGGAATCTAAACACAAAGAATTCTAGAGCAGCCCCCTGCCCGTGAGCGACGAGACCGTCCGGCTCTGTGTACAGCTAGCTACGCAGCCTCGATGCCTAGAACGATTGAACGCCCTCATACGAGGCAGCTTCAATACTGTGCCTCGGGAGGATTGGGCTGAGTTTTCTTGTCTGCGCGCTTGACGGGAGCCAGGGTGTTCTGGATTGAACAAGTTCGACGGATGACTCATTGCTTCTTCAGGATGTAGTCGAAGACCGGACCGGCCTGACCCTCTGAAGCATCCGCTTCATGGTCAACGAGAAAGAGCATGATCGTGCCGCGCGGGATCTTCCAGCATCTCCTTCTGCTACTTGAAACTGCATGTGAACGGGATGAATGGCGGGCCCGGTGGGATTCGAACCCACGGCCCCCGGCTTTCCTCGTTTCCGCGCAAGCCTAGAGGGCCGATGCTTTGGACGTCCGGGGTTTGGCGTTGCGGGTGCTGTCCAAGCTGAGCTACGGCTCTATGCCTCCGGCGGCGACCCTGAGCGACCGAGCCATAAGTATGACGACGATGTCAAAATCATACGGCCTCCCGGGCATCAGGATAGGATGGATTGCAGGCCCCATGGGAATGGTTGAGTCAGTGCGAGCCGTGCGAGAGCAACTCACGATATGCAACAGCGTGATCGGCGAAGCTATCGCGTTCGCGGCGCTGAAGCAGAGAGACGTTCTCTTGAACAAGTCCAGAGAGCGATTAAGAAGAAACCTCAAGGCGCTGAACTACTGGATGGCCCATCAAGACATGCTTGAATCGGTCGAACCTGAGGGAGGAGTTGTCGCTTTTCCCCGTCTGAAGAGAGACGCTTCGACAGAACCGATCTGCCGCACGCTGGCGACGAAGTACCGAACCTTTGCCATTCCGGGATACGGTTTCGAGACGGACCGGCATCTCCGAATAGGTTTCGGTGAAGAAACGGATGAGCTGAGCGAAGGGCTCAAGAGACTCAAACAAACACTGGACGAATACGCTCCGAAACTTCGATCATAGAGAACGCTTGTGATAGGCCAGTCCATGTAAACGGGATGGCAAGTCTCGGCCTGTGCCAATGGAGAAGTTTGAAGCCCACAGAAGAAACTCTGGGCGTATATCGTTCTGCGAACTGATCACTGAGTCTTTCCCACACCAGAAGGATTCGCGTAGGTAGTGGCGGGCCCACGGGGTTGTACTAGTCCGGTTCAAAACTCCCGATTCACTCCAAAAGGAGTGATGTCATGAAAACCGCTTTCTCGTTCTTAAGCTAGATCAGATTCCTCAACTGATTAGACCCGTTCGCACCATGCTCCACCGATTCTGGAATAATGGGTGAACAAGGAAGAATACTAGACGAGACGATCTTCGTGAACACGAAGAAAGGTCTCGCACAGAACGGATACGAGCGAAACACTGACCCAATAAGGAAATACGTTGACTGGTCAACATTCACGCAACAAAGGGACTCGATTGCGCAGAGGTCCATAACGAATAGGCTGTACTGCTCATTGGTTCGTGAGGGCTCTGCAACATGTCCTTGTATCCCGCATCAATCCGGAGTCCGCGAAAACTTTTGTCTAGAGCAGCAGAGCCAGCGGTATTGTAGTCGCTTGTCAAAAATCACACTCGATGGTCTGACACTGTGGTATGAGGAAACGGGCAAGGGCTTCCCGATCGTGCTGCTTCACCCGTGGCCCGCAGACCACGCTATGTGGATGTTTCAGGTTCCCGTCCTTTCAGAATATTACAGGGTGATCACACCCGACCATAGAGGCCTAGGAAATTCTGACAAGCCTGCGGCGGGATACACGCTGAAAGGACTGTCCAACGATGTCAACGGCCTTATGAACAGACTTGACATCGAGAAGGCTTTCATCGTGGGGCTCTCCCTCGGAGGAGCCGTGGCCCAGAGGTTCTGCCTAGATCATCCCGAGAAGGTTCAGGCGTCGATTTGGGTTGGCGCGCCCAAACTCCCTACGGACGAGTTCCTGTTCGAAGTCGGGGGTAGGAAGAGGCCGCTTCCCGAAGTGTATCTGGAGGCTCTGGAATCAAAGGGCTACATCCACTTCCGGCGGACAGTCTGGAAAGCAAATATGCGCCACATGTTTCACAAAGACTTTGTCGGTTCGCCGTTAGCATCATATTTGATCAGATACCTCTTTGAGGAGCGATACGCGCGGCTAAACAGGGATCCTCGCGGGGCGATCGGCCTCATTAACGCGCTCAGGAAGGAAAAGATACTCCATGAGTTGAAGGACGTGAAGATGCCCGTCGCAATACTCGTAGGCGACAATGATCCAACGCTCCCCTACTGCGAGGAGCAGCAGAGATGTTGCCCTCAGGCAGAGTATCATGTAGTTGAGAATAGTGGCCACATGTGCGTCATGGACCAGGCGGAAGAGTTCAACAAGATCACTCTTGAGTTCTTGAAAACTCACAGTCCGACACACCCCCCCTAAGCCGCATATGCAGCGGTAGACGACTTCGTCCGCGGTCCGTGAATCGGCCTGTGAGCTGGGTCAAGGAGGAGTCGCGCTCTGTTTCGCTATCTGGGGGCTGCCTCTCGTGCCGTCAGCCGCCATTTCCAATCACGACCAATTTGGTAGATGGCTGCAGACTACGTTGGATGACGATATCTCTATATACGCATTGACTCGCGTCACGTGAAGTCAGTGACATATTCATGAAGATAACTAGGGTTGAAACCGTTCGCGTCAGCATGCCGTATGCGTTCCCCATACGGCAATCAAGAGGAGAGTTTACGGAATTCGTTCCATCGGCGAACATGACCTTGGTGAAGGTTCATACCGATGATGGCATATTGGGACTTGGAGAGACCGGGTTTCTCACTTATAGCGCGATTGATCGGGTTATTCATGAGCATATTTCCCCGTTTATTATTGGGAAAGATCCCTTTGAGATCGCCAATATCCACTCGATTATGGATCAGTCAGAGATGAATGTCAATGAGCGGTATGGACCATTCTCTTCGGGTAGTTCAGCGATCGATATGGCCCTCTACGATATCGTGGGTAAGGCTCTGGGCGTTCCGATCTACAAGCTGCTCGGTGGGCCTGTCAGGAGTGTGGTCCCACTAGAGCCAGGGGTCGTAGGGATAGGAACTGTTGAGGACACCGTCAAGCGTGCCCGGCAGCTTCACGATATGGGACACAAGGTGATCAAGCTGAAGGTCGGCTCGGACGAAGAGCTTGATGTTGAACGAGTGAAGGGAGTCAGGGAGGCTCTAGGAGACGCCGTCAAGATCAGAGTCGATGCTAATCAGGGGTGGAGGTCTAAACAGGCTATCAAGATAGTCGACCGAATGGACAGATATGATCTCCATCTGGTGGAGCAGCCTGTGGCTTACTGGAATCTGAAAGGTATGGCTGAGGTCAAGAGGGCCGTACGAGTGCCCGTGATGGCTGATGAAAGCCTCTGGGGACCGTACGACGCCATAAATCTCGTCAGACTTGAAGCTGCTGACATCTTTGACATCTACATCAACAAATCTCCGGGAATCTATAACTCGATGAAGATCGCTCACATCGGTGAGCCCGCAGGCATAACATGTGACGTAGCTGCCGTTGGGCCCTTCCTGGGTAGAGTAGCTGGTGCCCACGTAGCGGCCTCCATCCGAAACCTTGCAGACGGAGGCAACATGAGAGGACCCTGGATGATCGCTGACGATCTACTACTCGACCCGCCCAAGGAAACGAGGGATGGCCTTGAATTGCCAACGAAACCAGGTCTTGGGGTAGAACTGGACGAAGCGAAAGTTCAGAAGTACAGAGTGAAATAGCACGCGACTCGAAGCAGCCTTTTCAGCTCTACGCTCATTCGCGGCTTGAGCTTTGCATCGAGTTGCTCCGAGGCTCGTCCATAAGGAATATCTCAGCCTCTCTAGCCAACGCTCTTCCAAGGGCGACCCTCTGCTAGTCTCCACCGATCAGCTGCCTTGTTTCTTGGGAGCCCCATCCTGAGCTGCTGGCGTAGCAGCGGCTGGAGCATCCCCGTTCAATTCTTAAATAAACCGGGGTCAGCCAATCAACCTATGACAGAATACGCACTCGGCGGCTATATGGGCCAGATCCTGAGAGTGAACCTGACAACAAGAAAGATCAAGAGAGAAGAACTGAAGCTGGAGTATGCCAGAAAATACGTGGGCGGATCGGGGATCGGAGGAAGGATCCTCTATGAAGAAGTCCCACCGTGGGCGGGTGCATTTGATCCTGAGAATCTATTGATCTTCAGCACTGGACCAGTTACCGGAACAAACTTGCCGACTGCGGGAAGACACACGGTCGTGACAAAGTCTCCCCTCACAGGATACTTTGGAGATGCCTCTGGAGGTGGTTTCTGGGGGGCCAACCTGAAGTTCTCTGGGTACGACGCCCTGGTGTTCACTGGAAAAGCGGACAAGCCGCTGATGCTCTATGTTGACAATGGCGAAGCTAAGCTCATGAGCGCTGAATCATATTGGGGGATGGACGCTCGTGAATCGGATCGAGCCATCCGCAAGGACATAGGCCGCATGGATGCAAGGTTTGCAACCATTGGCCAGGCCGGAGAGAACCTCGTGAGATACGCGGCAATAATGAATGATGAAGCCGATAGAACCGCCGCAAGATGCGGCGTCGGCGCTGTCATGGGTTTCATGAAGCTGAAGGCCGTCGGCGTCTGGGGAGACCAGAAGGTTCCCGTAAGAGATGAGAAGGTCGCTGCCGCAACCTACAAGGAGGTTACAGCTCACGTCAAGACTGATCCAGACAAGATTTCGTTCAGCAAGAACGGAACGCCAGGATATCTTTCGGAGGCCTGGGAACTGGGAGACGCTCCCGCTTACAACTGGGGGCGTTCTGATTTTGGCGGACCGGGAGATCCCGGAATCGAGAAGCTTGCCTGCCCGGGAGGATACGAGCAAATCCTCACTGGGACCAGGTCGTGCTACCTATGCCCGATAGCCTGCAGACGAGTCTCTCAGGTCAACGGCGGCAAATATGGGACCGAACCGAACGTGGAAGGGCCTGAGTACGAAACGCAAGCAGCGCTTGGGCCAAACTGTGGGATAGACAACGTAAAAGCGTTGGCGAAGCTCAACGACCTGTGCAATCTTTACGGAATGGACACAATATCGCTGGGCGGAACCCTGGCTTTCGCGATGGAGTGCTACGAGAAGGGTCTGATCGCCAGGCAAGACACAGCCGGAATAGAGCTTGGATTTGGAAACGCAGATGCAGCAATAGAGATGACACATATGATCGCATCTAGAGAGGGCTTCGGCAACATCCTCGCCGAAGGATCTAGAAGAGCAGCTCGGACAATCGGTAAGGGGTCCGAGGAATTTGCGATTCAAGTGAAAGGAATGGAGATAGCGATGCATGATCCTAGGGCCTTTCAAGGTGGAGGACCACACTACGCTTGCACACCGACAGGCGGAAGACATACGGAAGGAATTACAATGGGTCTGGAAAACACCGGAGATCGTCCGGTGTTGGGATATCCCAACCCGATGGACAGATCCTCCACGCAAGGGAAGGGGCGGGCGGCAAAAGTCATCGAAGACTGGTGGACAGCCATCAACGTAATGGGTTGGTGCATATACGCTGAACCGGCTTGGGGCTACCCGTCTGAAGAACTCTTGCTCAGAAGCTATACGGCGATAACAGGAATCCCAATGACTTTCCAGGACGCTCTGAAGGTGGGTGAACGAGTCTTCAACCTGAAGAAAGCATTCAACGTGAAGCACGGGGCAACTAGGGCCGAGGATACCCTCCCGAAGAGACTGCTTACACTACCCGGTAAGTTCGGAACGGTCGTCAAACTCGATGAAACATTGCCCGAGTACTATGAAGCAAGAGGCTGGGATCCGGCCTCAAGCAAGCCCACAGTGGAAAAGCTTCTCGAGCTGGGGTTGGGAGACTTGAGCAAGGACGTTTGGGGCTAAGGGACAAGAAAGCTCGATGCCTTTCAGTGGCGGACATGACCCGAGACTCCCCAACGATATGACCCATCGGATGGACCCCGCTCACTATCTTTGCAGAGAACGATCCCAAGCAAGACGCTTCGAGGATCCTCCGGCGTGGCGAATCGTATGGTGACCGCGGATGAAGGCACTGTTAGTCTAACGCTGCAAAGATTGACGATGATTAGACCATCTTGCGCGGACACCAGCCTGTCACCTGCCTGATCGAACCGACCTCGACTATGCTAGCCGTTCGATGGGTGGTGCGCGACCTCTTGGATCATGGCCCAGACCCATCTTTGCCGTTCTGGCACCGTCTCCACCAGGCATAGAAGGTTCTTCGAGGTATCTGCGCGACTGCGCAGATCTCGTTGACTGACGCCCCCTCCGGAAGTCTTAATGTGCTTCACGATATCGCAGTGGGGTGAATCGAAACGTTTGATCGTTGACATCCGACAGGTCCAAGACAAATTGTTAAGAACTTGACCAATGATTTCGCGAATTCTGGAAAGAGAGACCTGAAGGAGGAGTATTCTCTCTTGGATGTCAGAGAACGCTTCTTGAGGACTATGCATTTCGAGAAAGTGGATAGGCCTCCTCTCTGTGAGTTCCTCGGTTACTGGCCAGAGAGTCTTCAGAGGTGGTATGCAGAAGGGCTGCCTGTTGGTGTGGACCTGGAGACATACTTCGGATTCGACCGAGGCCTGACGCCCACTCCATGGAAGACTGAAATCCCTCTATCCTATTCTCTTTCAGGCCACGTGGACGTAGACCCCAGCACAATACCGATCGACTTTGGACCTATTCCGAGGTATGGACCGAAAGTCGTTGCGGAGGATGAGAGGTACCGCATCGTGTTGGATGCAGCAGGGGTCAAGAAAAGGTTTGTTAAGGGTAGGGTTACGGGAATGCCGCAGTATATTGAACATCCCGTGAAGGATAGTAGCGACTCTGAGGAAATGAAACCGAGATTCGATCCCTACGATGTTAGAAGACTCCCATCAAATCTGACAGACGACATGATCGAGTACTATAACAGGCGCAAATTTCCACTAAAGGTTGAATTTCCCGGGTTCTTCGCTACGGCTAGAAATCTATTGGGAACCGAACGGCTGCTGATCACTTTCCTCAGAGCGCCGGGCTTAATTGAGAAGATAATGGATTTCTGGGCCAACTTTGTCACTGCAGTATTGGAGAAAGTTGTCGAACACGTTGGAATAGACTTCGCAACTTCCTTCGAAGACATGGCATATAAGAACGGCCCCCACATCTCCCCGAGGCTTTTCAGAGAGTTCATTCAACCTCAATACAAGAAGGTGACAAGCATGCTGAGGAAGAACGGCGTCGACATAATCATCGTGGACAGCGACGGAGACATCGAACCTCTGATTACGCCACTCCTGGAATCAGGAGTGAACGGTATCGTACACTTGGAAGTCAGCGCCGGAACGGATGCGGTCTCTCTCAGAAAGAAGTATGGCAAGAACCTAAGGATGATAGGAAACATCAGTAAGCAAGCGTTGTCGGCTGGACGGGAAGCCGTCACTAAAGAGGTTGAATCCAAGGTCAGACCTCTGGTAGGGGAAGGAGGCTACATACCCGGGGTCGATCACCAAGTCCCCCAAGACGTCTCCTTTTCGAACTACTGCTTCTATGTGAATCTCCTAAAGCGGGCACGTTCAGATCTGTGAGCGACAATGAAGAAGGCTAGCCTGCGAAGATGCGTGCTCGAGTGAGATTGAGCTCAACACAGTAGCGGTTCAGAAGCCCTGGGAGGCTTTTTCGAGGTCAACCATTCCTGGTTTCGACACAGCTATGCCTTCAGCGCGCCTGCAAGCCGAGAAATGTTGATGAATCTCCAGACGACGGTCAACGCTACTATCGCTGGGATAGTTGTAAGCGTGACACAGGCGTATATCATCGCCCAGTAGAGATCCATACTCGTGGACAGAGTACCCAGAAAGGCAGGTAAGGTCATGATGTCAATGTTCCCCAGTAGAAACTGTGCGAACAGGAATTCATTGTAGGATAGCACAAAGGCGAATAGGCCGGCCGCAAGAAGACCAGTCGATGCTATGGGCAGTGAAATCTTTCGCATGGTCCGCAACAGAGACGCACCGTCGACTAGAGCGCTTTCTTCTATGGCTACAGGTATACTTCGAAGGTATAGAACGAGATACCAGATCGTGAATGGAAGGGTGATAACAGTGTGCACGACTATGATACTCGACAGATCATTGAGCAGGCCGAAGCTCTGCATTAAGATGTAGTAGGGAAGCGCAACTGCGATTGGTGGGAGAAGCCTACTGACGAGTATGAAGGTGAAGAAGGTCACGCTCCCTCTATACCTTAGCCTTGCAAACGAATATGCTGCTAGACTACCTAGGATGATGTTCAGCAACGCGACCGATGTAGCCACAATGGCGCTGTTTGCAAGTATTTGTAGGAAGTAGCTCACGTTTGTTGTAGTGAGCCCCCTCAATGACCATCGTATGTACGGATCGTCTGGAATGGTACCACCGAAGGCTGAAGTGAGGATGAAGTTGTAGTATGCCAGCGTTGGTCCGTGGACGAACCACGGATTCGCTGGTGGTCCGGTCCTCACCTCGGTTTCCGGCATGAAGCTTCCGATCGCTGTCATTACTATGGGGAAGAGTTGGAAGGCTACCAAGATAACTGTCAAAACGTAGAAGAGAGACTTTCTCATGCTCTAGTCCTCGCTAAGAAAACTGTACTTGTACATCTTCTCGGGAGGCAGGAAACGGAGTATCAAGACAACGAAAGCAAGTGCCACCAAAGCCATTACAACCGCGAGCGCGGCGCCGTTTCCGAGGTTGCCAAAACTGAAACCCTCAGCGAACGCGTAAAAAGAGACCAAACCCCATGCGCCCCCCGCGAATGTGTAGACTAGGTCGTAGGTGTTGAAAGAGATGATGAGCTCGAAGACCAGGAGAATGGCGACCGCTGTCTTCAGGTAGGGAAATGTGACTTTGCGAAAGAGCTTGAAACTGCTGGCACCATCTACCGATGCTGAGTCGAGTACTTCCCTCGGAATGAGCTGATACACCGCAGTGAGAAGTAGGACACAGAACGGGAGTTGCTGCCAGACCTGTGCGATCACAGATAGCAGAACGAGAACGCTTTGACCTTGAGCTAGGAAGTAGACTGGCTCATGTATTATCCCGAGCAAACCAAATATCTTGTTTATCCACCCCGAATCTTGGAACATTTGTCTCCAGATTATGCCCACAGCGACGGAGGGTATCGCCCACGGGACAAAAATCAGAAAGCGTGCCAGTCCCGCTCCCCGATACTTGTTGTTGAGAAGCTCGGCAACCCCTAGTGCTATCACCATCGTGAGAGTTGTCGCTGTTATGGAGAAGATTATTGTGTTGGCAAGGGTAGGTACGAAGTAGTCGCTTCCCATTACAGCAGCATAGTTCCCTAGACCGATCCATCGCCCCACTGTCTCGGGCCTGTAGATCACATTGCTAACAAAGCTGGTGTAAACCGCATAGCCGAACGGATATATCGTGAACACTGCCACGAGAACGAGTGCGGGCAGGACTAAAAAGAACCCAACCCGCTGACTCAGTGCGGGGGTTGTCTCCGTTACCAAGGGCTTCTAGCCAAGCCCTTCAGGCGGACTTAGCCTTGCTGAGGAAATCAGCCATGCCTTTGACCGCGTCAGCAACAGACTTCTGCTTTGACAAAGCTTGTGGAATCGCCGTACTCACGCAATAATTCAGCCACTGCCCGAACCAGACAGGATGGCCCTCACTGATAGCAAGGCCAGATTGCTGTTTGATTATGTCTGCCGCACCTGGTCCGTACAATGTGTCTATTGCCTTGGCTACGTCAGGATCATCATAAAGTGATAGGAATCCGAATCCCAGACCATCAAGAACCGCCCATGCTTTGGCGACGGGACCCTTTGAGCCTCCGAAGTACTCAATAAACGTGATCGCCGCTTGTGTGGCCTTAGCTCCGCGATCGACGGCCATCTTAGTGAGGTTATACATCTTCGCGAATCCGTAACACTCGTGGCTCTTGCCTGGCATCAGCGCCAACCTGAAGTTGCCCGCCAATGGTGAGGATCCCGGTGCGTTCGCTGCGGCCAAATTGTACTTCGCCAGCACGCCCATTGCACCCGTACCCGCTCCCATCCTTTGAACAACTACCGTTTCGTGGTTCTGGAGATAGTCAGGGCTTACGAACTTGTACTTGTGGATACCGTCGACGAGCCATTGAAGGTACTTGTAGTACGGAGAACTTGGGTCGCTAAAGAGCGGATTGTAATTCTCGTCGAACAGCCTGGCTCCGTCACCGTAGGCAGCCGAGAGCACGACGGCGAAGTCGAACGGGTTATTGGCCTGAAACTGCAACTGATACGGATACGGCATGACGCCTTTCTGCTTCAGTTTGAGTGCGACATCCTGCACTTCATTCCAGTCCGTGGGCACCTCCAAGCCGTTGTCGCCGAGCATCTTCTCATTGTACAAGAATGTGAACGTGTCAGAATAGTAAGGCAGCCCGTACAACTTTCCATTGTACATCATGCTGGATTTCGCGTAGGGATTCATGTCATCGACGTAGAACTTGAAGGGGTGATCGGTGACGTATTTGTCCCAGTAATCTTCTAACGGGACCACCCACCCCGCCGAGGCCCATTGTGCAAGCCAGTCTTCTCCGTCATACGTGACATCTACGGGAGAATTCGAGGTGAATCTCTTGATCATGACAGCGGGCCAGTCTGGCCATGGGGAGTCATATTCAGTAACCGAAATGTCCGGATGGAGGGCCATGAACTTCTGTATGTTGTCCTGGATTCTAGCAACGTTGTACTGCCACACCGTGAAAATAATATTCGTTTTCTCTGCTGCCGTCGTAGGGGCTGCTGTAGTAGTAGCTGCTGTGGTAGCCACCGTAGTCTGCGTTGGAGTCGGAGTTGGCGTCGGAGGCATCGTAGAGTAGTAGTATGCTCCTCCAGCAGCAGCCGCAGCCGCAACCACCACACCCGCCCCCACGTACTTCAGATACGAGCGACGGGAAATCGCCTCATCCTTCTTTTCGCTCATCTTGCATCAACCGACCGACACAATAATTTAGCACATCAAAGTGTGGACCAGTTTGTATTTAAGACTTTTTGGATCGACCCAGAATGCCTAGGCCCACGGCAGCTGGCGGCCGTGATAGGCGGAGGTCCCTCTCGGCTTGGAACCGAATTCGTGGAGGGCTCTATCCGGTAGCCAGAGAAGGTTCTCGCCGGTCTATCTGCCTTCCTCAGGGCCGGAATGATGGCAGTCGGCTTATAGCTTTGCCAGAGCTGCTCTATTCGTCTACGCGAGATACGTTGGGACAACGCCAGCTTGCTTGTTTTCTCCCTTCGAGTTTCTGCCGGACAAGCCAACGTATGTTCCTCTCATTCAGCTTGGCCATACAACTCTTCTTGTCCGATGCGAAATCTCCTTGGGAAAGGAGGCAAAGGCCAGCCCGGTCGAAACCTTAAAGACAGAAGCAACAACCTACCCTTCGTGGCGTAACGTTTGGCCAAGGTTGTACTAGAAGGCCTAACAAAGAAATTTGGTAACGTGGTCGCGGTCGACAACCTAGACCTCGAGATTCAGGACAAAGAGTTTCTTGTTCTGCTAGGTCCCTCTGGTTGCGGAAAAACCACCGCGCTCAGATGCATCGCCGGTTTGGAGACTCCCGACGCAGGAAACATATACATCGGAGACCGGCTCGTCAACAAGATTTCGCCGAAAGATAGAGACATCGCTATGGTCTTTCAGAGCTATGCGCTCTATCCTCACATGTCGGTGTACGACAACCTCGCCTTCCCTCTGACAAACAAAAAACTCCCGAAACAGGAGGTCGATGAGAGGGTGAAGAAGGCCGCCGAGACTCTGCGGATTCCTCATCTGCTGAAGAGGAAGCCGAGGCAGCTGAGTGGCGGCGAGCAGCAGCGAGTGGCCTTGGGCAGGGCAATCGTTCGAGAACCCAAAGTCTTCCTTATGGACGAGCCCTTAAGCAACATAGATGCGAAGCTTAGATTTCTTATGAGAGTCGAACTAAAGAGGCTCCAGAGAGACCTTTCCATAACGACCGCCTACGTTACGCACGACCAAGCTGAGGCGATGACTATGGGTGACCGAGTCGCGGTCATGAATGGAGGGGCGCTGCTGCAGGTATCGACTCCAGCAGGCACGTATCACTCTCCCTCAAACACCTTTGTTGCAGGTTTCTTGGGAAGTCCACCCATGAACTTCATCAGCTGCAGTTTCATAGACAAGGATGACAGGGCCGTTCTGGACGCTGGGACGTTCACACTAGATGTTTCCGAGCTTGCTGCTGTCATAAAGGAGAAGAGCACGAGTAGCGAGCTTGTGCTGGGAGTTAGGCCCGAAGACACGTTGGTTCAGGAGGATCGCCCGCGTGGAGACGAAGTTGAAGCCGAGGTCTACGTGGTCGAACCCCTAGGTGCCGAGATCATCCTCGACTTGAAGATCGGCGAGAACATATTCAAGGCGGTAGCTACTGAAGGTTCCGTTCCGACTAAGATCGGCGACAAGGTGTGGGTCTCCTTCAGGAAGAAGAAGATACACATTTTCGACAAGAAGACTGAGAAGACAATCGTCTAGGAAGCAGTTCTCTCTCCGCCGAAGCTGGAAGACATGAATGTTGCCAATTTGACTGCATGAACGAGGGAGCGAACGTTCTCAAATGTTCAAGCTGTACAGGTCCCTCGCGTTTTCACGAAGCAACCGAGACGCCAGGTAAGGCACTTGCTTCAAGTCGATTTCGCGACGCGAAACTTTCTCTTCCAGTACCGATACTACATTTCCTCTGGCCAAAACCGCATGACCGTAGACGCCTTCGACGAAGCGATAATCTCCCCCAAAGGCTAGGATCTTGTTCGAGGGAATGAGGTCGAGCCACTCAGAGAGAATGGCCCTAGCGGCGGCGGGGGAGACGATGTGAACCCAACAGAGATCCGGGTAAACGTTGGGGAAGTTCTTTGCTAGAACAGCCAGTTCCCTAAAATATGGATAGCCGGCGTGGAACACGTCGAACTTCACCCTCTTGTAATGCCTGACCAGATCGGTGAGTAGCGTGGGGTTCGAGTTTGTCAGGATGTTCTCGTTGCCTTCTTGTATGCCCGTGTGGATTTGGACTGGGAGGCCATATCTCTCGGCAAGCTGAATGATCCTGTGTACGACGTAGTCTTGCAGCGGCTTTGCCTGGTCGAAGGCTATCCCCTGCGGGGTGTAGGTGCCGATGGGTCTTCCTGGATAGGGCATGACCTCTTTTCTGGCAAAGGTTCTGGTTCGATAGATCGCGTTGAAGACCTCCTCAGCCTCTGCGTATTTCACCTTCTCGAAGTCAAGGGTTCGTTGGTAGGCGAGCCCTATCTTGACTCCGACAATCTGCTTCGCTGTTCCGGCGAACTCAGTCTCTAGGGCCTCGAGGAGGTCATCCATAGAGTGGATTGGTATTCTGGTCCTCGCAGAGAGCTCAGACAGGTCATCTCTGCTGAGAGGAAGCGCGTAGTTGTCAAAGCGCATAACTGGGACCTGGAGATCGCGGTCTACATCGGTCGTGAACAAAGAGTCATTGATTGAAATTTCTATGCCACTTTTTGTCTTGAGGACCCACTTGTGAAATCCTGGCCGCAGGCGTTTCCCCATCGCTTCCTTCAAGGGCTTCCAAGCGTCGGAGTCGAAACCGTCGATTTCGTAGAGATCGTTCACGGCTATCTTGATGGCTTGGGCATAGCCAGTATTCTCAACTTTCTTCCAGTATGAAATGAAACTCTGCCACCTGTCTTCGAGGGGGGTGTCGACTGATCGAATCTTGTTCAGATCATCAAGTGTCATGCCCGATGAGACTAGATCTGATGAGAGGTAATGAGGAAGGAAGACAAGCAGGGGATCGGCCTGCATTTTCAGCCTGTCCGACTCCTTCATCAGATGCTCGTGTGTGTCGACTATCTTCACAGAATCCACTGCGTTCTTGATGTCTAGACGCTCGGTCATTGTTGGACCGTCTCCTCACGGCTCCCCGCGTCAGAATCATATTTCAGTTTGCCTTGTCTGGACCCCGAACGCGGTACTCTACGTGGCGTTTCAGGGCTCGTTGGGCGTCTTCGGGTCCTATTTGCCTCCCACGGACCTCAGCGGTCTTGTCGGGCGGTTCGCCCCGACAATGGAATATGCTTCAACTCACCTTATGCCTTGTGCCTGAAATCTTTGGTTGAGGTGATCTAGCTGCTCACGCCATGAAGGGTGCATCCTCCCTCATTGCCCCAAACATGGGTGCTCGGGACCTTCTGTTGTGTGCGCACGTATGTAACGCGTGCTGCTTTTCTCTTGCCGTCTAGCTGGAGCGGTGCTAGGTAATGTGGTATCTGCCCCTAGGAAATGGCGGGCCCGGTGGGATTTGAACCCACGACCTCTGGCTTTCAGCCGAGTCGTC
>CAYMZN010000038.1:0-14362 GCA_964394935.1 uncultured Candidatus Bathyarchaeia archaeon
CATCGGTGACAACACCGTACTTCAACGGGATCGTGTGCATTACGGTCTCGCGCACATCCTTCTGATCGTAGGGCGCGTACGCACCCTCTCTACTGTAGACGTCCAAGTAGTCCAGTTGCAGGAGCGTCATGAGAATGCCAGTGGGCTCTGAGCAGTAGACTGGGCCATCGTAGCCGTACTTGTAGAGGAAAGGTACGAACCCGCAGTGGTCAAGGTGGGCGTGCGAGATTATCACGGCATCGAGTTTGTCAATGTCGAATTCGCCCGCACCGATTTTGGGAAAGGCAAATGCGGGATCCTTGGAGCCGGGGTTTATTCCCATGTCTAGGAGGACGGTGCTCTCGCTCGTCTGGACGAGCAGGGCTGATCTCCCGACTTCATGAAATGCTCCGAGCGGCGTAACGAACACGCCTCCACCAACTCCGACCGTCGGCCTGAAGATGCGCTCTCCCACGTCTCTCAGTATGCGGTTCCGGGATTCACTCTCGGAATGAAGGATGTGCCTTGTGCTGGTGACTATCTTAGAGGGCATCGGTGGCGCCCTGAGCACCCTCGGTCGCCAGCTCGTCGTCTTGATGACTTCTTGGAGCGTGGAGCCGTCTTTCCCGATCGCAAGCCCAGGTTTCTTTGCTTCGATAGTCACTTCTCCAAGTGACGGGTCAAAGTTGATGTTCGTGATCTCTGCTTCTTGGGGAATGGCGGACTTGATCAGCTTCTCGGCTTCAGCCTCGCTTACCCTGATGGATGGGTCGGAGCGTATCACGACGCGTTTATGGAGCATGTTGACGATGTCTGTCACTACGTAGCTCTGTTCCTGAAGGAGAACAACGTTCTTGACGTAGATTGCAAGTCGGGGGCCCTCAAACTCGATCCTTGTGATCTCGGCCTCTCTCGGCATATTGGAGAGGATGGTCTCTCGTATCCGTGCGTGAGAATCGTCGATAGGTTTGGCCATCGCAGACACCTTGAATTATAGGAAAGGACTCTGAACTTGCCTAACCTAAGTTGGAAAGGATCCTCTTCTTCTCGTCCTCACTCAATTCCTCGTATCCTTTGCTCGTAACGAGGGCTACATCGAAGCTATCTCCACTCGCGGAGTCCCTCTTCATGGCCGAGTTCACAGCCTTCACAACGATCGGAACTGCTTCTTTCACAGTCATTCCATCCTTGAACTCCGTCTCGAGGACTCCGTAGGCGACGGGGGATCCTGATCCCGTTGAGACGCATTTCTCCTCGGTGATGCTGCCCAATGGGTCTAGGGCGAATATATGAGGTCCAGTACTGTCGATTCCTCCAAGCAATGCCTGAATTATGAGCGGGATGTACCTGTTGGCGAAAAGCAGATTTGACGTTAGGCTGGCAGCTGCGCTCACAGGCATGATGGCGCCTTTCTCGTACTTGTAGAGTTTCGAATTTGCCTTTACAATTTCGACCACGTTCTGTGCGTCAGCAACACCGCCAGATATGGTCATTGCGATATGGTCGTCGATCTGATAGACTTTCTTCGCACGCTTGTGAGCGACGAAGTAACCCATCGTCGCGCGTGTGTCGGTGCCGAGGACTATGCCGTCGCGACAGACGAGACCGATGGTCGTCGTCCCCTTCAGCACATACTTCGGTACTTTGTACGCGGGTGGATTATGCATTTCATTCACTTGCTCTCAGAGTATTCCCCGGAAGAGTCGAGAACCGCGCTTGAAGGAAAGCGCCAACGTATGAGCGGTTGGAACACTTAAAAATGTTTCCGGAGCGAATGAGAGGGTCGTTACGTCTTATTCTTCTCGGCTGTCTCCGTGGCCTTTGTCTCCCCGGCTTTGGCCTCCTCAGCCTTCTCTTGAGTGGGTATCTTGAAGGTCTCGGAGAACGAGATCTTAGAGAGGTCCGGGAAGAACTTCTCGATGTCGGCTGAGATCGCTTTCTTCGCTAGCTGTAGGTCCTCAAGAAAGAACGCCTCTTCCGGCACCTCGATCGTGACTTCCTTTGGGCCCAATTGAAGTCCAAATTTCATTTGATCAACGGCGGGCAGACGCTTGTGTATGAGGCTTCGAATCTTGTCTTCAGATTTTTCGACAACGCTCTGTATTGCAACTTCGTAGACAAGGGTTCGTCCTGCCAATGGGTGATTGTAGTCCATTTGCACTCTGCCTGCTCCGACTGCACGAATCTGCCCCACTTTTCCGTCTAGGTTGACTTGTATCCCCGGCACAGGCGTGATCCCTTCATTCCTGAATCTTCTCAGTGGGACGAGTCTGACCTTTGATGGGTCTCTTACCCCGTATCCCTTGTCAGGGGGAACCTCAACTGTCGATGATTGGCCGGTCTCGAGCCCCACAAGTCCCTCGTCGAGACCTTTCGGAACCCAGCCTTCACCTACGACGAGGAAGAACGGTTCATATCTGTGCGGCTCCGCACCTTCTCCATGTTCACGGTGTAGCCCTTTCTCTTTTGCAATTGACTCTATTGTTGTGTCCACTATGTCACCGCTCTCTTTGACTTTCAAGGTGTAGTTGAGGAGGACAAAATCTCTAGTTTTGATCGGCATCGGATCTACCTTGGCGACTCCAACATCCGACGAGTCTGATTTAACTTTTTGAAGTGCCCAGCGGTCAGAATGGTATCTTTGATCTGTGCTCTCTGGTTTCTTTCAGGCGACAAGTCCAGCGATTGCGAGGTTCAGCGTATGCTCTAGTAGCGTGTGGGGTTAGTGTCGTCTTGAGCGTCAGCTATGCTTCCCGAAAACGTCGCGTGCCGATCTCGAACCAATGCCGTATTCAAACTTGTGGCCTAGATCAACGAGTGTGGACTCGATTGCGCCTACAGTTGTGAGTATTTCGAATCGAGAGACGATACCCATTACTCCGATCCTGAACATGGTGCCTTTCAGCTTGCCCATGCCGCCCGCCACGACGACATGGTACTGTTCTCTGAGCAGTTCCCTGAACTTCTTGTCGTCGACATTGGGCATGTGCTTGGCCGCCACGACCGTCTGTGACCTGAATTCCGGCCGCGGAAAGATCTCGAAGCCCAGTGCCTCAAGACCTTCGTACAGGGCTCTCGCACACATGTTGTGGCGGTTATAGCGGGGTCGCAACCCCTCCTCCTTGATCATCAAAAGGGCTTCGTCAAGTGCATAGAAGAGTGTCACAGCAGGAGTGTACGGTGTTTCATAGTTCTTGAGGAACTCTCGGTACTCAAGAAGGTCGAAATAGTATGACCTCCGCGCCGTCTCTATGGTCTTCCAAGCTCGCTCGTTGAGCGATAGGAGCACTAGGCCTGGCGGAGTCATCAGGCACTTCTGACTTCCAGCCACGCATATGTCCACACTCCACTCGTCAACTGGCAACTCGTCTCCGCCCAGAATTGAAATCGCATCCACAATGAACAGTGCATCGTGCTCGTGACAGATCTTCCCGATCTCTCTGAGGTTTCTGGTCGTCGTGCCGGTCGAGGTTTCGTTGTACACAACGGCGAAGGCCTTGATGCCCTTCTCTTTTCTGAATACGTCTTCGACCTGTGGGGGGGTTATCGCCCTACCCCATTCGATTGGGATTTCGATGCCTTTTCCGCCGAAGGCGGTCACGGCGTTTCTGAGTCTGCTGCTGAAGACTCCGTTAACGGGAACAGCAACCTTGTCCCCGTTGGAGAGGATGTTTCTGATCGCGCATTCAATTCCACCAGTTCCGGAGGCTGTCAAGACGAAGATGTCTCCCTTCGTCTCGAAGACGAACTTCAGGTTGTCCAGCATTCTTGCGTAGAGTTCCCGGAACTCCGGGCCTCTATGATTAATGATGGGCTTGGCCATTGCCCGCATCACTCGAGAGGGAACATTGGTCGGCCCGGGTAGCATCAGAAGTTGTGAGTCCTCCAATTCGTCCGCTCCCCAACTGGTCGCAAACATCACGGTTGTGTGATAGACGATCTCAAAACGTTTTCTAACCTGAAGATCCACCTGCAGAGGTATGCAGGTTATCACGCTGCTTTCGGACTTTGGAAACCGGGATCAGTATGTCTCGGAGATGAGGGGAACAATACTCACCCTTTGTCCTTCAGCAACGATAGTAGACATAAGTCATGAGATAGAGAGGTTTAACATTCGAATGGGCGCATTTGTTCTAGCCGCTGCTTCAAGGTACTTTCCAGCGGGCACCATTCATGTCGCAGTTGTGGACCCAGGCGTCGGCGGCCCGAGGCGGGATCTCCTGATAAAAAGCCGACAGGCCATATACATAGGACCTGATAACGGGATCCTGACACCGGCGGCCTCAAGAGATGGAATCAAGGAAGCCTATTCGATTGAGAACAAAGAGTTCATGAGGAGTTCGGTTTCGTCGACGTTTCACGGAAGAGATATTTTCGCATATGCAGCCGGCAAGATCGCTTGCGGCGCTGACCTGTCTGAGGTTGGACCTAAGATCTCTGATCCAATCTCAGCGGGTTTCCCTGAGGCTGCGGCTTCTCGTAAAAAGATCAGGTGCGAAGTGCTGTGGGTCGACTCGTTCGGTAACATAGTGACGACCGCGAGCGAGGAGGATCTGGTGGTCGCCGGGTTTGAGGTTGGCGCGAGGATTGCAGTGCACTTGAAGAAACGAGTCTACCATTTGGATATGGTGAGAACCTACTCGGATGCCGCGAAGGGAAGGTCCGTTCTGCTGGTCGGAAGTCACGGCTTTCTCGAAATCGCGACCAATAGGGGGAATGCAGCCAAAAGGTTCCGCATAGGTTCAGGCAATGAGCTCACTTTTGTGAGCGGCCGGGGCTATCACTCATAGCAAGTTCTCTGATTCTTTCGATTCCGCCGAAGCTCACGAGTAGCTCTGCCACGCTCTTGGGAACTAAGGATTCCCAGTTCTTTCCGTTGAGTATCCGATCACGAATCTCTGTTGCAGAGTAGGTGGTCCGGTCGAAGAACTCGATTCGCTCAACTCTGTATCCACGCTCTTTGAACAGGCGTGATGTGAGTGGCTCATTGGTGAACACGATGTCAAACTTGGGTACCTGAGAGACGATGAAGGCAGCCCATGTCGCGTGGATATGCACGTCTCGGATCGGGATGATCATGTACTTGGCTGGGTCTATGTTTGCCTCCTTCAGGGCGTCCCGTATCATCTCAACGCGTTCGCCTGCCGTGAATGGGTTCTTGTCTGAGTGGCTGTACTCCGCGCTCCCGACCACGATGATGAGCTCTTCAACTTGCTCGAGTGAGGTCTTAATTGCGCTTAGATGCCCGAGGTGGAAAGGCTGAAATCTCCCAACAAGTAGGCCACGTTTGAGCTTCTTCACCACTTTACTTCGCCTCAGGACGGGTCCCAGACACAGCTAGGTAAGATTCGTTCTCCGTCAAATCGTACACCTTCACGAGCGAGCAGCGCTCGTTTGACTCGCCCGCCTTGGCCCTTCTCCGTTCCTGCGCCTCCATAGTTGCCGACCTGAAGCGTTGACGGAACTACCCGGTGACAGGGCACTATCAGAGGGAGCGGGTTTCTGGCCATGGCGTTCCCGACGGCTCTGGAAAGCCTCTTAGAGCCGGCCAGACGTGCGAGCCTCCCGTAGGTTGTCACCTTTCCTTTCGGGATCCTCATCGTCGCCTCATACACGTGTTTCAGAAACTTCGAGGAGGTCATGAAGGCAACGCTAGGTGGATGATCAAGGTCTTTGCCCAAATAGATCCGGTGAAGAATTTCGACGACTTGAGAGTCTCGTGCAGAGCGGACGAGATCGCGTCGAGTCTCCGGGAGAGAATTGATCGCGGACTCCTCCGCTGCTTTCTTATCGCTGGAGAAGCTGCAGGCCACCAACCTTCCTTCCTCGTCAGTCACGGCAGCATACCACATGTCATCACGCTTTGCCGTGCTCAGAATCAACGTTCGCGACTCCCGAACTCGTCGGTGATACCTACAAGGGTAAATAAAGTAGAGGCATCAGGTTCGCCGTAAAAGTGGAATCATCCGGCTTAGACGGGGAAACAGGATGATTGAGATAGACGGGAGCTTCGGAGAGGGAGGAGGTCAGGTGCTGAGAACCGCCGTGGCCCTCTCCGCACTTCTTGGCAAGAAGGTTCACATCAAGAACATTAGAGCTAAACGACCAAATCCAGGCCTCCGCGCACAGCACATGACAGCCGTCAAAGCGGTCGCGGCACTTTGCGACGCTGAGACCAGTGGCTCTCTGATTGGATCGACTGAACTATTCTTCGCGCCAAGAAAGACGGTGTCTGGATCCTTCAAGTTCGATGTCGGGACCGCGGGAAGCATCTCATTGGTGCTACAGGCATTGATGCCCGCCGCCGCCTTCTCCTCTGCTGTTACGGAGTTCGAGATAACCGGTGGCACAGATGTCAGGTGGAGTCCAACGATCGACTACGTTCGCTTCGTCATCCTCCCGATCCTATCGAGGCTTGGTTACACTGGCGAGTTGAAACTGATCAGGCGAGGCCACTACCCCAAGGGCGGAGGAAGAGTATCCATGAAAGTCGAACCCTGCAAGGGACTGGGACTTCTGGTGTTGAATGAGCGATCAGAGATCAAACAGATCCGTGGAATCAGTCACTGCGTGAAGCTCCCCAGCCATGTCGCTCAAAGGCAAGCTAGCGCGGCACAGGAGGTCCTGAAAAAGCTAGACAAGGTGGACGTTCTTGTGAATTTGGAAACATATCCTCCGGAGAGTGACCCTCACTTGGCGCCCGGAAGCGGGATACTACTCTACACTGGGGAAGAGTCTGGTACGATTCTGGGAGCCGATAGTATAGGGGAACGAGGAAAGCCTGCGGAGGAGGTCGGTCGTGACGCGGCGAGGCAACTTGTGGACGAGATCAGGAGCGGCGCTCCAGTCGACCGGCACATGTCCGACATACTGATCCCATACTTGGCGGTCGCCGATGGTAGATCGGAATTTCGAACTTCCCAAATCACTATGCACACGATCACAAACGCGAAAATGGCGGAGCTTGTGTCTGGCGCAGAAATCAGCGTACGCGGTGAACTTGGAAGCCCCGGCGCCGTTGGGGTCAAAGGGGTCGGTCTAAGGCCCTAGCGGTCTTTCCCTGCCCGCGATGTCCATATGGACTTCCCGGTCTGAGTGTTGACGATCCGTTTGACACGGTGAAAAGGAATCAGCGTTTCATTTGATTCTTGAGAAGCGTACGTGAACCATGACCGGCCGACCTTTGTAATGAGCGCGGCGTTTATCTTCCGCGTGTCTTCGGGTGCTCCTCGATGAGTGAAGTGAACTACGTAGTCTTCGGCACGTTCCCTCTTGTCCCACAGTATCTTGTTGAAGACGTTCTTCAGCGGATGCATGCTTGATCGGCCAAGAGTGTTGAGAAGAGAGCTAACATCAACCTTAATAGAGTGGTCATTTCATGCGCAGTCTGCTACCGGTTTCTGGTGACTTGAATGAGTGAAGCCATCATGCCCGGCGCCACGACGATAGGCGTAGTCTGCCAAGACGGAGTTGTGCTGGCTTCTGAGAAGCGGGTCTCGTACGGGTACTTTGTGATGAGCAAGAGCGGAAAGAAGGTCTTCCAGATAACGGAGCGCATCGGTGCCGCGTGTGCCGGGCTAGTGGCCGACATGCAGGTCTTGACAAAAGAAGCTGCAGTATATCTTCGCCTATACGCTTTCGAGCGGGATAGGCTTGCCTCGGTAAGGTCGGCGGCCAAAGTCATGGCCAATCTTCTATTTGAGAGGAGGTTGTTTCCCTATCTCGCTCAGACCATAGTTGCTGGAATTGACGACGAGGGCCCGAGTCTTTACGTACTCGACCCATTGGGCTCGGTGATAGATGACAAGTACGCATCCGTAGGGTCAGGATCGGAGATCGCCATCGGTGTCCTCGAGTCAGAGTACAAGGAAGGCATGACCGCTGAACAGGGCAAAGAACTTGTCAAGAAGGCGGCTAAGGCAGCCCTCGCCCGCGACATAGGAAGCGGGAACGGGCTCGACATTATGACGATCACAAAGAGCGGAATCAAGGAGGAAGGCGTACCGTTCAGCTAATGGCTCGATTCCGTGTCACTTGACGCATGATCTCTGCTCCTGAGCCAAGTCATTTATTCATCGAAAGAAAGGTAGGCAACGAACTTAGTTGCTTCCCAAGACCGAACTAGCTAGAGTCCAGCAACAGGTGACGGACTACGACAAGACAAGAGAGAGGCTCCTCGTACTCACGAGGAAGATTACCCGGCTTGCCAGCTGGGTGATCATCCAGACCCATAGAAAGCAACTTTCCAAGTCGGAGACGATGCTGAGAGACGCCGAGGAGAGCATCGCACAGATACGAAACCTCCTACGCGAACGGTCCGATTTCAACCAGGCTGGGTACGTCATTGTTGCCTTCCAAGAGTTTGCAGAGGCCAAGATTCTCTTCGGGTTCGTGAGTCGACAGAAGCTGCTATCACAGCGCGAAGTCGGTGTAGATTGGATGCCATACATGCTGGGTCTCTTGGACTTCATCGGCGAGCTCCGTAGAAGGACAATGGATCAATTGAAGGACGGCAAGCTGAAGGAGGCGCAGCGAACCTTCGGATCGATGGAATCCATCTTCGAAGACTTGCTCTCGCTCGATCGTACGTCAATCATCCCGACCTTCCGAAGAAAGATGGATGTAGCAAAGAAGCTGGTCGAGGCAACACGGGCTGACGTCATTGCTGACATTAGAAGGGCTTCTCTAGAGAAGGCGATTAAGAGCGTTGAGAAGCGCATACGCTGAACTCTCTTGACCTCGAAGAGACTCACCATACCTAGAAAGGTAACTGCACGAGAGGCTATTGCTCTACAGACGAAGTTCGCATCTCTAGTCTCTCAAGAGAGCGCCCTTCCCAGAGTGGTCAGGTACGTTGCAGGAGCCGACGGCGCATACGCTGGCAACAAGGCCGTAGGTGCAGCGGTGGTCATTGATCACGACTTATTGCAAACCGTGGAAACTGCAACCGCCAGGGCTCGAGTGACCTTCCCCTACATTCCCGGGCTACTGGCGTTCAGGGAGGCACCAGTGGTTGTTCATGCGCTTCGCAGGCTTAGACAGAAGCCCGATGTATGTATCGCGGATGGTCACGGGCTTGCCCATCCGAGAAAGTTCGGCCTGGCCTGCTATGTGGGACTTGTCATGGATTTGCCTACAATAGGTGTGGCGAAGAGCAGACTTTTCGGAGCAGAGGTCGGTGACAGACTTGTCGACCCTCAAGGTAAGACCATCGCGACGATTCTCAGGGTCAAGAAGAAAAATCTCTATGTCAGTGTCGGCCACAAGATATCACTCAAAGACGCGACGAGGATCGTGAAGGATTGCATCAGCGAGCGCGGCCTTGAACCTGTTCTATTGGCACATCAGGAGGCGAAGAAGCTGAGATGGTCACTCAAGACTTGAGCCCCGTGCTCTTGTTGACTCTGTACAAGCTCGCGGAGCTCGGAGCCTACTCCGGTCAGATCCTGATCACTACAAAGAAGTTGGCAGAGAGCCTCAATGTCTCTCAGCAGACCGCCTCAAGACACCTGATTGAGCTTCAGACCCTCGGCCTGATTAGAAGAACCCAGGCGGCTCGCGGAGAAGCGATCAGAGTGACCGAAAAAGGATCCGAAGAGCTGAACAGGATGTATCTCAGGCTCAAGGCGATATTCGAAGCGAAGCCGAGTGAGGTAGTGCTCGAAGGAGTATTGTTCTCAGGAATAGGCGAAGGCGCATGGTACGTGAGCCAACCAGGATATCGCAGACAATTCGTCCAAAAGCTAGGTTTCGATCCTTTCCCTGGCACACTCAACCTCCGGCTCAAACGTAACTACGAAAACGAGAGGAAACTCCTCGAAACCATTCCACACATCGACATAGACGGATTTCGCGACGGCGACAGAAGTTTCGGCTCGGTCATATGCTACAGAACAAAGATCAATGACATAGAGGATGGAGCGCTCATCTCCGCAATTAGGACACACTACGGAGACGATGTGATCGAGTTGATCTCACCGAGCAACTTGAGAGCGAAGCTCCGACTGAAAGACGGCGAAATCGTGAGAGCGCGAGTCATCGCTTCGAGTTCTTGAGGGATACTTGCCTGATCTCTGAGGAACTTAGATACTTTTCCTTGTCAAATCTTGAAAGTCGGACGATCTCTATGTTGAGTCTCTTCCTGTTGACCAATTCGGTGACTGTCCGAGCAAGGTGGTCCTGGTCATATCCGAGGGCGATGATATCAGGCTTGACGTCGTCGATTACCTGCTCGTACCCCATGCCGACATCTTCGTAGCCGAGGATGGCAGCGTCTACAGGCTTGAGTGAATCGACAAGTGCACGTCTGTCTTCTTCAGAAAATACTGGTCTACGGCCTTTCAGAGTTTCAACGGTAGGGTCGGTTGCGATAACAACAACTAGAACATCACCATAGGTCTTGGCTTCATCAAGGGCCGCGAGGTGACCAAGGTGGAGTATGTCGTAGACTCCACCTACGAGAACGACCCTTATCTTGGATCTTCCAGTCGCAAGCAAGCCGTACCTGTCGCCATTCTTGCGTTCAAGTATGCCAGAGGCAGTGAACTTTCCTAGCAAGTCTTCACACTGCCCCTGGTCAAGTCCAGTCTTCTCGATCAGTTCTGCCTCGGTAAAGTATGGTTTTCGAAGTTGTAGAAGGTACATGGCTCTGATTATGTTCTTCTCATCCGACTCGCGCATCCCTTCCTCAGCACCTTCCCCCTTAGGGGCCCTCATCACTTGGTCATGGAGATATTGTTTCCCAACAGTAGACGACACCCTTGACCACGTGTTTCTAGGATGCTGACCTTTTGCGTTTGCGAGACCTAGAATCTTCAAACAATCTAGGAGGCCCTCAGCGTAGGCGACCGACGCTAGCGCGGTTGTCGCTTTTCCGGATTCAAGGAAGTACCTGCTGTCTGCCACGTATCTCTTGGCGTAGTCGATTATGCGGAGTGCATCAGAGTCATTGACACTCTCAGTCATTTTCAGGGCCTCCTCTATAGTCTTCACGTACGCTTGCGCCCGTTCTGCAGGGTTCTCGCTCATTCATGTGCCTCCAGCAGCCTTCGCGGGGCCCCGGCTAGTAGTCGGAGAGCTTCCACTTCCATGAAGTGCAACTTGCCTGGTAGGATGATCGAATACGGAGGCTCGCCGAAGTCACGTTTCTCTAGATTCCCCGCCGTGTCGGCTCGGACAACACAATCGGGACCTTCGACACGGGCAAGGGCGACTATGAGTGTGTCTTCCGTCAGCATGCCGGCTCTCTTGACGGCTTCCAACTTGAAGAGGATGCGAATCGCTTCCGGAATTGTGAGTTTTCCCTCGATGTCTAGGAGAGCGAGTGTATGTAGTCCGATTCTCTTGTTCTCTTTGATGAAGTCATAGACCGATTCCGGAAGGGGATTCGTTCTAGGGGAGGGTATTGTGACCGTCCTGCCAAACTTGTACAGCTCGAGCCCTGTAACGCCTGCAGCTGCAGTTGCTATTGAGGCTGAATGGATCAGGACTGTTGGGATTCCAAGTTTCCTTGCGGATACTACAAGTCCGATGTGCGTTGTTGCTGACATTGGGTCTCCTGGGGTGAGGAGGGATACGCGTCCTTGCTTGGCCTTTGAGAGTAGCGTACGCTCGGCGTCTTCTTCCAAGTCTTTCCTCGCAAGAATCTTGATTTCTTTTCCTATCAGGCACTGTAGTCGGTGCACAGAAAGTCCGGGCATGACGCTCGTGTAGAACTCTACGTAGATGAGGTCTGAACTCTTGGCGGCGTTGAGACCACGTAGAGTCAGGCCGTTTTCATCGTGTAGTCCCATTCCGATCAGTGACAGTTCTCCCATCTTGTTCTCAAGGGAGAGCTACGCATGGGATGGTAATATCCGTGTCCTGTGAGAATGAGGAGAGGTCTCAGACTACGATCTTGCCGTTCTCGACGATTGTCTTTCCGTCGAGCTCCACGGTTGCCTGACTTAGAGTCCCTTGGAATCCGTAGTCGCTATCGTTCTTTCCGCCTATGTCCAAGTTTGATCCTATGCCGATTGTGACGGCGCCCTTCGCCAAGTTGTCAGTGATGAATCCGGTTCTCACCCTCGGGTTCAGCCCGATCGTGAGGCTGGCGATCTTGTCCTTGTCTCCATGTCCCCTATCGAATATCGGCTTGATCGCGTCGAGGTTCTTCTCCGCATTAAAGGCTGTAACACGCCCGTTTTCGAATACCCATTGGAGTCCATGGATTAGCCTACCGACCTCTGGTATGGGTAGGTCGAAACTCACCTTGCCTGATGCGCTGTCCTCAACGATCGAGACGGTCACGGATCCCGTCGGGAGAGTTGTGAAGAATATCCCTCGCCTGATGTCATCGTCATCTATGATGCCGTCGTTTATCTGAGTCTGACGCCCGAGTATTGAGAACTTCAGGTCCGTGCCTATCCTCGATCGGACCCGTACTTCTCTCGCCCTTTCAAGGTTCGACGCCACCCGCCTACCCAAGATGCTCATATCATCATACCGAACAGCCGTCGCGGAATCGACCATCCGCTTCCACCTCTGGAAGTTGAAACCATAGGTTCGAGCCCTCTCAGGTGTCACCATCCCATGCACCAGCCATGCGCCCCGTATCTTCTTCTCACGACTCTTGTCCATGTGCGCCTTCTCCCCCTCGAACATCGCCGCGAATTTCCCGGGCGGAATCTTCCTCATGCGAAGCGGGTTCGCCGGCCCACCGATGAAGATGTTCACAGTTGTATACTCAGCCGTGCCTAGGCAGTGCTTCGAAGTTACCTTCAGGTTGTCCTCGGACAGCGTCTCCAGTTGCGAATAGTAACTGCGGTCCGTGTCAAGTATGGCCATGGCGTCAGCGCCGATCTTGTAGCACTCCTCAACTATCGCGTCTGACAGTTCGATCGTATGGGGCCAAGTGTTCACCGTCACAACATCATCTGGGCGAATCCTCAAGCAATCGCTCACAATGGCATGTGCGATGCGGGCTGACATAGACTATCCAGCCTCACTATATAGCCAAAGTGCCTGATAAGACTTCAAGAATCAGAGCAGTTCGACCCTGAATATCGGAAGAAAATCAAACAACCCATCCGTAAGTCTAGAGAGATGAATAGACGAAAACCGATGTCCATCTACCTGGAGTAAACCGGGATGAAGACGCTCCGGGCAAGTCTCTCCGGACATGGCCCTCTAGCGGGAGATCTCTGCATGCCTGACGCTGAGCCTCGAGATGATCCTGCCAAGGTCCGCTTTGAGTGGGTGGCCTCCTTCTATAATGCTCTCAACGCCCTCGTGGAGGAGTTCTCGTCAAAGCATCGCAAAGAGATCTTGAGCAGGGTGAGAGGAAATATCCTCGAAGTCGGCGTAGGAACCGGAAACAGTTTTAAGGACTATCCGTCTGGCCAGCAAATTGTAGCGATTGACATAAGCGAGGAAATGCTGCACCGGGCTGAAAAGAAACGTAGCAACTACAGGGGCAAAATAGAACTGTGCAGGGAGGATGTTGAAAGCCTTTCATTCAAAGACGAGGCGTTTGACACAATATTCTGTTCGTGGGTTTTCTGCACCGTCGCAGATCCCGTTGAAGGACTGACTCACTTGCGCAGAGTGCTCAAGAAAGATGGTCAGCTACTAATGTTGGAGCACGTCAGGAGCAAGAACAATATCGTTGGCTATTTGATGGACAAACTGAACCCCCTGGTGGCGAGACTCGGAATCGGCAACATAAACCGGGACACCGTCCACTACCTCCGAAAGGTAGGGTTCAAGATCGAGCAAGACAGGAACATCGCCTACGATATCGTAAAAGCAATAGTGGCTTCCAAGTAGCTTTCCAAACACGAAACACTAAGCTTACACACCGCAGGGTGCGAACCTCTTCAGTTTCCGAAAGCGCGGTAGGGTCCGTATTGGCAGCGTTGGTGGGATATGAGGGCAACCCTGAATGGTTGCGAGTCATCGTATACGTCGGGTACTGGTTAGTGCTTGGCGCGTACGTGTTCCTGACGCGCCGGCGGACGCAACGTTCCTAGATGGCGGCATGAGTTCAACTTCAATGAGCCCCTAAGAGAATGATCTGAGAAAACCCACAAGGCGGCTCCGGACATGCTATCTTTTTCGCCGCGTGCTATTTCCAGGCGATACCATCGACCACGAAAACTTAAGTAGACTTCCTGTTCATCTGCGGAAGGTCGGGGTCCGTAGCTCAGTCAGGCAAGTTGGTCTGCCCTAGAAAGGTAGAGCAGCGGTCTCGCAGGAGCAAGGCTGAAGCTCTTAACCGCTGAGGGACACCCGAAGGTCGAGGGTTCAATTCCCTCCGGACCCGCCATCTTCCATGAGTGGCAGTACCTTTTCTCTTCGGACAGCACCAGCTCATCACAGCCATGTTCTTTGCACAGACATCTCG
>CAYMZN010000039.1:0-14352 GCA_964394935.1 uncultured Candidatus Bathyarchaeia archaeon
GACGGTCTTGGCATTCGCTTCTCCTGCACATCTGCCAGCGGCTAGTCTATGCAACTAACGTGCTTTTATCAATGTTTCTGTGAGAAAAAACTCCGATCGCGATCAACTCAGACCAAAACTGCACCAGAATCTCAATCAGGCAACAATCTTAAGCGCTCGCACAAAGTATCTTGTCTCGTTCGGATTTGCATTCTCGATGATTTCGGAGGCGGAAATCCTTCACATAATCAACCAGGTCCATCCAGATGACGCGGTGCTGGTGGAACTCAAGGACGGAACGGTCTTCGGAATCCTCAAGGGGGCCGAGTCTGCGCCGACATACTTTCGAACTCGAGCTGCAGTTCGCAGCGCAGCAGAACGCCGTTCACTGTTTGAGTCAGTGGCTCTGTCTCGACCAGCAGCGCACGTTGATTGCATAACCCTTGAGACTCTAATGAATGGATTGAGAGGAATGAGAATTCGACATGTGTGGCTTGAGAGGAGAGCGGGTGCCCGTCATGAGATGGCCTTCCTCAACTTCAAGGAGCTTGAACATCACCTGCGTAGACACGAGTTGTAGCTGGAGAATCCGTATTTGCGAGCATAGCTGACAAGGTTAATAAACACGTTATTTTGGGTATGTACGATTTCGCTCCGGCTTGGTGTGCATGATGGCGAAGTTCAAGATGATCGTGTCCGACCCGCAGACGAGAAAGGCGACCGTAGCGGAGCTTGAAGGATCAAGGGCTCAAGTTCTACTCGGAAGAAGCATCGGCGATGTCATCGATGGTTCTCAGATAGGGTTTTCCGGTAGCAAGTTGAGGATCACCGGAGGCTGCGATAAGGACGGCATTCCGATGCGGGCGGACATTCATGGCGGAGCAAAGAAGTATGTCGTTCTTTCAGGCGGAGTAGGGTTCAGGCCAACCAGACCTGGAGAACGCAGAAGAAAGCTTGTCAGGGGCAGAATGGTAACCGACGAGACATACCAGATCAACACCGTTGTCTTCACTGGAGAAGTGAAGCCCGCTGAGAAGCCTCATCCAATCGTGGAGCCTGCAGCCAAGCCGGCCCCCGCTCCCGCCAGACCGGCGAAAGCCCCGGTGAAGAAGGCCAAGCCTTCCAAGAAGCCTGCCAGGAAGGCCGGGAAGAAGAAGTAGTCGGAGTGTCAATGATGGAAATCAAGGTGAACAACGAATCCTACAACCCTCTACTGAAGCGCAAGGAGATTAGCCTGGAGATCGAGCATGAAGGAGAGGGAACACCGCAACGATTTGACATAAGAAAACGAATGGCTTCCAAACTAGGCACGAAGATTGAGAACGTATTCGTCGTCGCTTTGCACACGTCGACGGGACTAGAAAAGACCCTCTGCTCATTGCAGGTCTACGACGACGCCCGCGCAGCCTCCTCTACAATTCCCGAGCATATTGCCATCCGAAACCTGCCGCTGGAGGAACGCGTGAAGGCGAAGGAAGCCAAGCCTGCGAAAGCGGAGAAGGCAGGGAAACCCGCGGAGAAGGGAGAGGCAAAGCCTCCAAAGGAGCGCGAAGCAAAGCCCAGTCTCAAGGCTGAAGCAAAGCCCGCGACGAAGCCGGTTTCTGAACCTTCGAAACCCGCGAAGTAGCTAGTGCCTGCCCATGAGCGAAGAAACCGTGAAGAAGCGGCGCGAGGCCCGGGCAAGCAAGCTGTACGACCTAGATCCCTCCAAAGGGCAGATCAAGCTCAAGAACAAGAAGTGCCCTCGATGCGGAAACTTCATGGCACATCATATGAGCCCAATGGAGCGGTGGACGTGCGGATCTTGCACTTTCACCGAGTATGCAGAAAAGAAGAGCGGGACCTAGCCGATTCTTGTCATGGCTTCAAGGAAAGAAACGGCCTTCTTCCTCGCTTCATCGTCAACCTCGACTAGAACCAACCCTTCGCCAGGTTGGCCGTAGATCACAAAAGACCGGATTGGCGCCACAGCCATCGCAACCAACGTCAGCAAGTCCTCCTCGCCATCCACAATCATCACCGCGTTTCCAGATTCGATCGCATCCTCAATCGCTTCCCACGCATCAAATCCGATTGTGCCCGGCTGGTTCCTGACAAAGAACGTCCTTGTCGCCGGAACGGCGAAAGGTGTTGTTCGAGTTCTCATCTCTTTGTTGTCGATGATCACAACGTCTCTGCGGAGCCCGGCCGCGACTGCTTTCCTTGAAACCACATCTCCCACGAAGACTATCCTTGGAGGCCTCTTCAGGGAAATCAGTCGAGCGATCTCTTCATAAATCTCTGGGCTATCTCCTGGCAGGAGTCGGCCAAGCGGCCTCTTGAGGCAGGACCTGACCTCTTCGGTCAAGACGAGCTTTGGCAATCCTTGACCAACAACGTAGTCCGCGGCCTAGCGTACTCGAACCGCATATCGGCCGGGGGCTTTGATCCTCATCTTCTTGGCGATCTCTGATTTCTCAGGATCAATGATGATTGCGAGCCCTGTCCAGTCATCGCTAAGGTTAGTCGACTTGCAGTTTGGACAGACCGGCCCATTGCTAATGTATCTGCAGTTCTTGCAGGCTCTTTCCGTCAAGCCGGCTTCTCCTCCTTCGGTCCCCGTGCCCGACGGACGTCCTGCTCAATCCAGTCGATCTTTCCTAAGAATGGCTGACGCATCGTAATTCCTATCTTGCCACCGGTCCCGCCTCGTGGGAAACTCACTGCGATTATGCGGCCCCTGACGAAGTCCCCCTTTGCAATCTTCCTTTGACTTTCCTTTCCCACGAGGATCCCGTGTTTCTCATCATATGATATGTAGTCGTCCATGACCTGTGACACGTGAAGGAGTGCATCCTCTGGGCCGATCCTGACGAACGCTCCGAAATCTGTGACCTCAACCACTTCTCCTTCAACAACCTCTTGCATTTCTGGATAGAAACTGAGAAGCTTGAAGGTAACCCGATGATATGTGGACCCGTCGCCTGGGAGTATCTTTCCAATCGGGTCCACGTTAACGTCAACTACGAAGACCGCGTATCCTAGCTCCTCGTCAACAATATTCTCATACTTGAGCTTCACCTGATCCCTTGCTGCCTTGTCAATTGGGTTGCCGAAACTCTTCGGAGGAATTCTGACGATGTCCTCAACGGTCAATATTCTGAACAAGACAATCTCCGCTCTTGATCGCAATGGGAATTCGAGAGTCTACCAGTAGGCTGCTTCAATGCCTTCGAGCTCCAACTTAGCCTTTTCTCTGAAAAAGATCACGGGTTTTCCAGCATTTCTGATCTTTCTTCGAAGCTCCAGGTCTGCTGTCGCAACGACAGCATTCGGAAGCTGTGACGCTTCAAAGAGCGCCGTGTCAGCGTCCGATGCTCTTATGGATGAAATGCAGGGAATCTTCTTTTCCTGAATCAGACTGAGGGCGGTTCTTGCATCTCGACCAGGCACGCCAAGATTCTGGGCCAGCCCTCTCAACTCTGTCACCACTGCGGCTGGAACGGCAAACTGTACCCTGCGGCCGAGAAGTTTCTCCGCTTTTTCAATGACATCGGTGTGGAACTTCGCCGATAGCATTAGAAAGCTTGTGTCTAAGTAGATCGTCATAGGCACGCGTTATCCCTTTAGAGTGCCGAATCCGATGAGGCGCCAACTGTCGCCGATACGCCTACTGACAGCGATCTTGAACCCAGGTATCGGGCAGACCGGCTTTCGGAGAGTTATGTCAATTATGTCTTCCCTCGCTGATGTCACGACACCCGATGTCACCGCCGTCCCTATGTTGAGAACCAGCGGTTCATTCGTCCTGATCTTGTCCACAGTCACAAGCTCTTCGGTTCCAACCGCTCTCTCGAAAAGCGAGATTTCAGCGGTCAGCTTCTCAAGGACCGGGGGGAGTTCTCCAACCTTTCCTACCACACTACCGACGAGACCATCAGACTTTGTTAGTGACGGGTCTAGGGCCGTTCCAACGCCAACAAGACCTCCGCTCCGTGTCTCATTCACCGGTCCCTTAGATATGTTCAGGCTAGTTATTTTCGAAACGAGCGGCTCGTAGTGGGATTTTCCTCCAGTTTCGACTGGAAGACCCGGCTTGATCTCTATCTCATCACCAATACTGAACCTGCCTTGAACAATCGATCCGCCAAGAATCCCCCCGTGGAGGTCGTCAATCTCCGTACCGGGCTTGTTAACGTCGAAGGATCTGAGAACATACATCCGCGGAGATGCGTTTGGATCCCTCTTCGGGGTAGGGATCCTCTTCTCCATCTCATAGAGGACCACATCGGTGTTTGTACCGTGCTGGGCTGAGACCGGGACGACTGGCGCGTCAGCCGCGATTGTGTCCTTGGTGAATGACTTGATCTCTTCGTAGTTCTCGAGAGCCCGAGCTCGGTCTACAATATCGATCTTGTTCTGTATCACTACGAGTCGGTGTATCCCGACCATCTGGGCTGCCAGCAGGTGCTCGCGATCTTGCGCCTGGGGGAACTTCACGTTGCTCGCGACCACGAACAGTGCACCGTCCATGAGGGCTGCGCCTGATAGCATGGTAACCATTAGGCTGTGGTGACCAGGGCAGTCCACGAAGCTTACGCCCCGCCTAAACTTCGTCTCTGAGCCACAGCGGGGGCACTTTGGCCCGCTAGTATAGTTGTGTGGGGGTCTACACTTCGGACACCTGTAGATGAAAACGTCTGCATATCCAATCCTAATGGTGATACCGCGCCTCAGCTCCTCTGAGTGCCTCGCGGTCCAGACACCGGTTATTGACTGAACGAGCGTACTCTTGCCGTTATCGACGTGACCGAGCGTTCCTATGTTGACCTCTGGCTGCCAGTTCATACCCTCGTTGTCTTTCTCTCGCAACTCCGTGTCTTCAGCGCTCATCTTCTTTCGTCGTTCCGGGGTTTGCCGTCCTGATCCGATGTCGGACATATAATGATGTCTACAGTCGCAGGCAACTTGCTCGGATTCGACCTCACCTTGGCTACTGTTTCGCGAGTTCGCCCATGATTACAGTACCTGTGAGTGTTCCTGAAATCACAAGTATTAACCAGAGCAGGAGCAAGATCCACACACGACTCGAGATGTGTTCCGTTGCGAAAAATATGTTCACCAACACGAACTGCACAAATCCGAATATGACGCTCATCAGATTTAGCGCGCTTAATCCAATGAGCCCAAGTGTCCTGACCGATACTTCACCCGCAGCTGAGAAGACCATCAAGTCAGAGACGAACGTTAAGGGGCCTATGATCATCAGGACGATGAAGATTGGGTTTGCTCTGTAGAACTGTGGGTTGAAAAGGTCGAAGAGGCCGTATCTTACCCCCTTTGCGGCAAATATCCTGATCAGGCTGAAGATCAGGAAGACGGTGTTTACGAAACCAGCCCAGAATAGAGGGCCGAGAATCCTTCCGTCCAAGCTGATCTGAACTCCACTCGGCCTCCTCGGTATCATTCCTGCCTTCAAAAAGTCTTTTCGGCAGCCGAGCCGGCGAGGACGGGCGTAGGGAATGCTTTCTTTGCCGCGCTAACGCGATCTGCGTTTCCAAACCGTACCGGTCGGAGTGTCTTCGATCGTTATTCCCATCGCAGACAATTGTTCTCGCAATTTGTCTGCGGTTACCCAGTCCTTCTTCGCACGCGCTTCGTCCCTCTGTCTGATGAGCAATTCAGCCTCCGGGGGCAGTGACACCGGTTCGGCTTGGTCGACGAAGATCCCTAACACTCTGTCCAATTTCGAGATAGTCTGACTCACAACAGCCGCGTCTTCAACAGATACTCTGCCTTGATCTATCGCTCGGTTCACAGCTCTGGCTATCCGGTGTAGTGCAGCAAGAGCTCCGGGAGTATTCAAGTCATCATCCATCGCTCTTTCGAATTCCTGCTCCTCTCTGGACAGCACCTTCCGAAGTTCGGCATTTCTGCCCCTACCACTTGCTTCAACGATCCTCAGACGCTGTAAGGTAGCCCGGAGAGCTTCCAGAGCTTTCTCACCGTCCGCAAGTCCCTCCTCACTGAAGTTGAGTTGTGCGCGATAGTGAGCGGACAGCAGAAGATACCTAACCGCGAGCGGGTCGTGCCCCTTGGAAAGCAAATCCCTCAGTGTCAAGAAGTTGCCCAAGGATTTTGCCATCTTTCTTCCCTGAACCTGAAGCATTCCTGAGTGGAGCCAAAACCTAACAAACGGCTTTCCGGTCGCGGCTTCGGATTGGGCGATCTCGTTCTCATGGTGAGGGAAGATCAGATCCTCTCCGCCGGAGTGTACGTCGAAAGTAGTGCCGAGGTACTTCATGGACATCGCTGAGCATTCTATGTGCCATCCGGGCCTGCCCTTGCCGATTGGTGTCTCCCAGAACACGTCGCCGTCCTCTGGGCGCCAACCCTTCCATAAAACGAAATCTCTTGCTTCGTCTTTGCTGTACTCGTCCGAATCGACCCGGGCGCCAGCCTTGAGCTCGCTCGGCCGCGCACGTGAAAGCTTCCCGTATTTCTTGAACTTTGAAATGTCAAAGTAGACGGAACCTTCAGCCTGGTAGGCCACGCCTCTACGCATTAGCCTCCTCACTAGCGCGACCATTTCCTTGATGTGCTCTGTAGCCCGTGGGTATCGCTCGGCCTTCTGAATGTTGAGGGCCGCTATGTCTGCAAAGTACGCTTCCTCATATCTCCTAGTGTAGTCGCGGAGGGTTACTCCCTCAGCTCTGGATTGACGAATCGTCTTGTCATCGACGTCGGTTATGTTGGTTACCTGGAAGACCCTGTAGCCCTTGTATCGCAAGTATCTTCTAAGGACGTCCTGGAACACGTACGTGCGAAAGTTTCCAATGTGTGCGTAGTCCCACACAGTCGGACCGCACGTGTAAAGTCTTACCCTTTTTTTCTTCAGCGGAACAAATCTCTGCACTCTTCTTCCGAGAGTGTTCATCACCTTGAGCGTCATGACTGTGTCACTTCCCGCTGCAACGGTGTGGCGAGAGTTCTTCGAATTCTTCGACTCCGGCGTGCTAGATTATCTTCTGGGAACAACTTGTTCTGTGGTGGTCTAGCAATGTTGGCGAGACACGTTTGCGTGAAGAAAGAGGTCGCAAAGACGATCGCCCATATACCACGCCTCGCTTTTGTCATGACCCAGAGCTAGTGTATTAAGTATTTGCAGGACAGCAGCAATCCTTGCTCGAACGAGGGGCTCGTTCATAGCTTGTAGCCGATCTTCCTGAGGAAAGCCTTCCGATCCTCAGCGTCCTTAGCGGTTTCAATCCCCTTGGGCTTTGAGCCATCGATCACGCCGAGTATGCCTCTTCCCTGTCCAGTCTCGGCAACGACAACTTGGATGGGATTAGCTGTCGCAGCGAAAATGGAGCAGACCTCTTGGAGAGCCTTGATCTTGTCGAGTAGATTGATGGGATAGGCGTCTTTGAGAAACACGATGAAAGAATGACCAGCGCCTATCTTCATTGCTGCTCTTCCCGCAAGATCGCTTAACTCTTGATCGTTGCCGGAGATCCGTACAAGGCATGGGCCGCTTGACTCGGTGAATGCTATCCCGAACTTAGCGCTCGGAACACCCGCGACGATTGCTTCGTGGAGGTCCTCAACCGTCTTTATGAAGTGACTCTGCCCGAGTATGACATTGGCTCCCTCAGGAACATCGATTCGGACAACCTTGGTCTCCATTTCGCAAGCCTTCTCCAATAGAGATTGGACAGGGACGTATTAGACTTGCACGGCACAGGAGCCCGCTAGATCTCCAACTCCTTACTCAGCGGTGTGAGGTTGTCAATGCCCCTTCCCCTAATGACGATCGTGTCCTCGATCCTGACTCCGCCGATCCCAGGGTGATATAGGCCTGGTTCGACGGTCATGACCTGGTTCTTGTGGAGCGTGTCGTCACTGAACAAGCTCAGGTAGGGCTTCTCCCCTATGGTCAGCCCGACGCCATGGCCTAGGGAATGAATCCGACTTTCGTAGCATCCCGATCTCCCTCAAGTGTCGCTCTCATTGTCTTGAAGCCACGTTGCTCGAAGAGGTCGCAGGCAGAGTTCATTGCGTGGCGGGCCGACTCGTTCTCTCGCACCAAATCGAGCGATCGCAGCTGAACTTCTAGAACGGTCTCGAACATTTTCTTGATCTTAGGCGGTGCCTTCCCAAAGACAAAGGTTCTGGTCAGGTCGAACCAGTATCCGTCAAGGCCCACCGGGAACAGGTCGAGTACAATTGGTACTCCAGCCCTCACAGGATCTGAGCTGATGCCCATCTCATGCGGGTCCGCTGAACTTGGACCGACCGCAAAGACGGTTCCTTCCGGGGCCATGAGGTCCTGCTCGGCCAGTAAGATGTTGATTCTCCACTTGACCATCCCGACAGTCAGTCTCTTTTTCTTCCACCTGACTTTCCCAGAGGTGACGGCACACTCACCGAGCATATCCAGGACGCTCTCAACAACACGCGCGGCTCGGGCGCCAACGCTTCTTATCCTGTTGATTTCGATCGGATCCTTCGTCTCTCTCAGGCAATCAATCAGTGAGCTATCTGCTTCTCCGGTCACCTTGTATCCGATCCTGCGGAGAGAGTCCGCGACTGACAGGAGACGGGAGAATTCTTCCCGACCATATATGCTGACCCTACCCCGTGTGCGGACTGATCGTAGAAGTGAGTGAATCAGCATAACATAGCCGCGTTCTCGGCCATGTCGTTCAACAAGTTTCTCATAGCCATAGTCGGTGTATGTGCGAACGCTCCTAACACGTCCGCGCTTGGCGTTTCCAACGTCTATGTTGCTGACCACTAGAAGGGGATCATGCCCTCTACGTTTGAGGAAGATTCCCCCCCGAGGGATCGTGGTTCTCGTCACATACGCGAGCTCTGGATTCCCCAGCGTGCTTTCTCCAACGACGAGGACGGTATCGAGTCCACGCCTCTCCATCTCAGCGTCGAATTGTTCAAACAACTCCTTCACCCTCTACCATGGTGGATAACTCGTTCAATCTCTGAATCGCGGTCTTATCGATGACAGCGTAGACCATCAGAAACCCGTCTCCATGTACCCGCTAGGCGCAGGAACGAGTTTAACAGTGCCCGAAGCGCGATGAGGTCTCCGGCGGAAAATCTCATCGTCACTACTCTTCCATGTCTTGCCACGCGTACAGAAGCTCTGCTGGTCTTCGAAGACGTTACTTCCGGACCCAGTGCACGGCTCAGGGCTTCCGCGTCCAACTTTGTACGAAAGGGTATGGAAATCTCTGCTTCAGCTCTGGCTCTTTTCAACGCTCGTCGGCTCACATTCCATTGTTTCAGGCAAAATGCCACATACCTTGCGGGCCTTCGGCAAAAGCCCCTCTTTTTCCGTGTGTGTCCCCAGATGAAGTGTCCAGTTCTCTGAGGGCACCTGCTGACGGGGATCGATTCCTATGCTATTCGTCCTCTCTATGACTCCGCCGGAGCCTCGGTGGCCTTCTCCGGCTTCTTTCTTCTCTTCCTTCGCTTCTCGCGTGCGGCGGCTGCCGCCTTCTCTTCAGAGGCACGTGCCTCGGCCTTCTCCCTTAGTTCCGCGGCCAGTAGGCCGGCAGCGAGTCCTTCTCTTGCAGCGCGCTTTGAAACATCCCCGAGTTTTGTGGTTGGAAGATATGCCCCGCCCGCAAACTTGACGCCGCATTTTCGACAGGCCCAGATGCCGACGGCGAGCCTTCTCACAGCTCGTACGTGGCAGCTTGGGCACTCGTGCGGAAGACGCATTCCGGCAACCACTTCGGCGTATCTCCTCCTAGCTATGGTGCCGTACCTGGAACCGAAGCTTCCTGCGGGACCTACCTTCTTGACTTTCATGTTTGCACTGTCGCTCCTCTGATTACTTCGCGAATCTGCTTGCCTTTTTCGATCGCGATTTTGACGGCTTGCCTAATCTCTTGATCTGTGAAAGGACCCATGCCGCCTTTCTGCATGGCGCAGATGTTACCTTCACGGTCTGAAGTCACAGTCAGCCGAGAACTGACCACAAGCTCCTCCTCTAGGCATGGGTCTAAAACCATGTTTCCGTCTATCTTCGCGACTGTGACCGCCACTGGCTCGTTGTGGATAGGTAAGGGCACAAGTTCATCCTTAGCGCGCACTTCTCCGCTCTCTACCTCGAAGCTCTTCATCTTTGATGTGAGTAGCGCAGCTAGTGCCGATATGGCTGAGGCATCGATCAGGTTTCCGTCGTGATCGAGGACGTAGATGTCGACGAAAACGATGATTACTTTCTTCCCGGGTTCCAAGCAGAGCTTCTCCAGCGGGATGGACTTTGACTCCCGAAGCCCTCTGTCCACGACTCTGGCTAGCTCTATAGCTCCCTCACTAGGGGGACCAGGCTCGAACGAAGGCGAAGCCAGCGGTACCAGCTCAGCATTAACCGTGAGCACTCCCTGGTCGGGTGTGTCAGGGAATGGTTCTCCTAGTTCGACCTTGATGCCCGTCATGACCTTTGTCTTTCCCAGATGCACAAGGGCCGATCCGTTTGCCTTCTGAACTAGTCCCGTTTCGATCCTTAGGTCCCTGTAGTCTGTGAGACTCCGTTCGTCGATCCTTCTTCCCCTAGCTATGAGATCGACGATGGTCTTTTGCTCTACCTTGGCGATCGGAGGCAACTGAGGAGTTGATGACATCAGGCGGTCGCCTCCCGAGATTCTTCAGCCTGTTCCTTGACCGCGACGTATTTTCGCTTGAGAGCTTCGATCTGCATCTCATTGATCTTTCTACATGCGCCGATGGCCATGTCCAGCGCCTGATTGAATTCCTCTTCAGTCAAGGACCCGTCCATCTGAATCAGGGTGACGGCGTTGGACTTGGGGGTGAAAGCGACGGGAAGATCGGCTTCCCCCTGCTTATCTTCAATGTCGGATGGATCCAAGGCGATCTTCCCATCGATCTTCGTGGCTGCACATGCCGCAACGATCTCTCTCAGAGGCACCCCAGCGTCAGCCAGTGCAAGTGATGCCGCGTTTATTCCCGCACATCTACTGCCTCCATCTGACTGGAGAACTTCGATGAAGATGTCTATCGAGGTTCGAGGATACAACTCGGACACTATTGAAGCCTCCAGAGCCTCTCTGATCACTTTGGAGAGCTCGAGTTCTCTTCGCGATGGCGCTGGAGATTTCCTCTCTTCCACTGAGAAGGGTGCCATGTGGTAGCGGCATTTTATGACGGCACGGTCTGGAAGCGCGATGTGTTTTGGGTGAGCTTCCCGGGGCCCATAGACGGCGGCGATAACACGATTCTTTCCCTGCTCGATGTAGGCCGATCCATCTGCCTTCTCTAGCATTCCAACCTCCATCTTGATCGGCCTAAGCTCATCCAGTTTCCTTCCGTCAACACGCAAACCATTATCGTCAATCAATCTGGTTTCTGACTTGTTCATCTCTTGTCTACCTCAACTCTCTATCCATCATCTCGCTTACGCGGTCCGTGAGTCCTCGTGTGTGTGCTTCTCGTTCAATCATGAACATTGCCGCCACAGCTACTTGCTCATTCTTGGGTTGGCGACCAGACACCAAGACCGTCCCGTTCTGTCCGACAATTATCTCACAGTTCGTCCTCTTCTTCAGGAGGCCGATCATAGAACCCTTCCTACCAATCAGCCTCGGGATTTTCGTCGGGGAAATATGGACAACCCGTCCTGACGAGACCTTCCCTAGTCCACGGCCTCTCACGGTCAATAGTGGGTCACGCGTTCTGTCAAAGGCAATGACCTCGGCCATGACAAGATCCCCGACATTGAAGATCCGAGTAAGATCCTTCCTTGCGGTCATCCCCCTGGACGCGGGAGTCTCCGACAATGGCAGCATCGCAGGGTATGGCGCCGAAATGTCCACGATCCACCCTGACATCGCAATGTCTACGACGCGGCCAATTACGAAATCATCCACCCTGGGGATGTAGCATCCTTTGAGTGGAACGACGATTAGCTTGTTGGCTACTGAATCTGCGAGGCCGATCCTTGATGCGTATACCTTGTTACCTTCCCTATACGTATTCTCCCCTGGGAAGTAGGATCCCTCAGCGAGCAACTCGCCGGGTGCAACTAGCTGCTTCTTTTCAGCGAATATCGTCAACTACTCCATCTCAAGTCCGGCATAGCAACGGGCTGAAGGGCAAAGGTGGGCTACTTTAACACTTTTGTCTGTACAGTGCCTTGCGTGAGTTTCCCGATCCGGTCTATGAATGAGCCATAGAGCCCAGCGGGCAACTCCACGAGCGCTACCAACGAGCCGTCTGCTTGCCACTCCTCTTTGGTGATTGTACCGAAACCTTTGATCGAGCCGTATGCCTTTGCCGCATGCTCCGGAAACACCTTCACCGCGACCCTCATCTTCTCGATCTTGAGAGGAAGCAGCGTTCGAAGATCATCGATTGCGGTCTTTGCTTGCTCGTCTGCAGGCTTGAACGGGTCAATCACGATGCGAATCTGTGAGAAGGCTTGCTCGATTCTAAGCGGCGGATGAGGTGTGCCGGTTCGCGGGTCGATGCAGTTTCTCGAAATGAAAGCTATAATCTGTTTTCTCTTGTCTTCTACGAGCTGTCTTCTCTGTTCGGTGGTGAGTTGGAGCTCACCGTGCTTCATGATCTCTTCGGCGACGGCAAGCGGGTCCGTTGTTCCGAAAGACTTCTTAAGTTTCTCCGCCGACGCTCGCGTCCCCTTGCTTGCGTCTGCGTATATCTCATCTATCACGAGCATTTGGGAGATTGGTGTGAGCTTGCCCATCTTGTAGTCGAGGGCTGGCTCGGGCCTTACGAGGATCTCGAACTTTTCGCCGCTCTTGGTTATCCGCGCTGTTGTGTACTTGTCGCTCATTTGGTGCCAGGCTTTTTGGCTGACTCGAGCTTCTTGAGGTATTTCTCGACATCGGGAGGGGCAAGCTTCGTGAACTTCTTTGTGGCTGATGGGATCACGGCGATCCTTATCTTCTGCGCGTCGATCTTATCCTCGAGCACCTTGCTCATGCACTTCAGAGCCAGTACGATGCTTTCCTCTTGAGTTATGGAATCCTTGTACTCAGCTTCAAGGATCTCGTTGGCCGCATCTCCTCCAGCACCGATCGCCCACGCTTTGTAGGCAAGATAGGCCCCGCTCGGGTCAGTCCAGAAAATTCGGGTACCCTTCCGGTCTATGCCTCCGAAGAGAATTGAGATTCCGAATGGTCTCACGCCGGCGTGCTGAGTATAGAGCTGCTTGATCTCCCCGATCCGTCGAGTGAGGATTTCGACATCTATCGGCTCGTCGTAGAGAAGTCGATTGCTCTGAGCGTAGATTCTTGCTTGGTCAATAAGAACATGGGCGTCGCAGCTCAGCCCAGCTACGGCTGCACCGACGTGGTCGTCGATCTGAAAGATCTTCCACATGAAGGACGGGTCTTGAAGCTTCGAGGTCGCCCGTTCCTCCGCTGCCAAAACGACCGCTTCCAGCGACGCGATTCCGAGCACAGTCGCACCCCTCTTGACGGTCTCAGAGGCGTATTCAACCTGGAACAGCCGACCGTCGGGAGAGAAGACTGTGATCGCACGGTCATACGCCCCGGGCACAGAGAACATTGACAACCATCTTCACCCTTCTAGGTCAATACTTACTTTCCTTATCTCAGCAACCGTTGGTTCCCCGATGCAACATGCGTGCGAGGAGTGAACTAGGTCGCTTTCCTCCCTTAGTCTCCTAGCCCACTATCTAAATCCAACGCTTTGGACAGCGTAACTTCTTGAGGAATGAAATTCATCTGACCAGTGCACAAGCCCCCTTTTGAGGTGCCTCCCATATCTTGCCGTCGCTGGCCGATCTCCTGGTCGGGCTTACTGTTGAGGAGGACTCTCAGGTTCACCCAACGCAAAACTGGAAAAGGCAGCCCTCCTATAGGAATGATCAAGACAGGTGCGCGCGCGTCCTAACGTGGCATTGAGCCTTCGATGTGAGCCCAATGATAGATGTAGACACAAGAGAGTTCCGAGGCGACCGAGACCTGCTGACAAGGTTCCTACGTGAAAGGTTCAGGGGCCCCGTGCTAGTCCAGCGCAACGCAATCCGAGTAGGAGACGCCTCGCGACCTGAGACCGACCTGAGTCTGCAGGACGCTAAGGACCTAGTCAAACGGGCTCTTCATCAAATGGGAATGGACGACTATCGCGTTGTCGTCCAAGCACGGGTCATCACGATCAGGGAACGAAAGGCACGTGAGCATCACGCGAGAAGAAAAGGAACCGTTCCTTCTGTGCGCCAGAGCGTGCCGTACTTCTTTCCAGGGTGACTTGCCTGACTGGAGTATGCAAGAGGATAGCTATGTGGGTCCGCCCGTCGCAGAGATCGTCATTTCTTTCAGCATAAGATCTGTCTGGGACTGGCTTCGTCATCCCCGGCGC
>CAYMZN010000040.1:0-14263 GCA_964394935.1 uncultured Candidatus Bathyarchaeia archaeon
TTACAAGGCGGATGCTTTCCAGCTCAGCGGGCTGAGCCTACCAGGCTGAGCCACCGAGGCTTGCACACACTAGAGTCGGAGGCTTAAAGTGGCTTCTCTCGCCGACAAAGTCTCGACCGTCCGGGCTCACAGACTAGCTGCGCCAGCCGGTTCATTCGCAGCTAAGACGCATCCGTTTGCCAGTTGAGGAAATTGTGGCCTCGCGCACTTCAGTGCACGTGTTCCCTCACGATAGTGTTGATGTTGGTTTCAGTTGTTGCGTCGAGCGGTTCCGGCTGATATTCAGTCAAGATACTTTGCTTCTTCTCCCGTGCGATCGAAAGGAGATCCATGCCGTTCTTCTCGATCCAGCTGTTCCGTTGCAGGTATTCCTCGTTGGAAGTTGTCACTTGGAATGGGAATCAGACTCGTCTTAGTATATAGCTCAGGATACTTAACCGGAGACTCGAGGGGAAGGAGAGCCGACGTGAGCGGATTCGATCTCGTAGCCTTGGGGGAAGTCGCAGTTGACTTGATACTCGCCGGTGTGGACAAGATTCCGCGCCGTTGGTCGGAACTGGGAAGAGTGAGAGATGCAGGAATCTTCGCGGCCGGGTCAGCAGGCTATGTGGCGCAATGCTTCGCAAAACTCGGCGGACGAGCCGCGATAGTAGGTAGGATAAGCGACGACAACGCAGGTAGAATTGTGATCGAGGGGTTTCATCAGTGCGGCGTTTCCACGGGCAACCTAGCTGTTGACAAGACCGTCCAGACCGAAGTGTCGACCGTCATAGTGTACAACGATGGCAACAAGGCGTCGGTTGTCTCGCAGATCCCTCCTCTGAGGCTTGCAAAGCTCGAGATGAGCTGCCTGGAGGGAGCAAGAGCGTTCCACATTGGGGGATACCTAGTACTCCCTGACCTATGGGGGAAAAGCATGCTACGTTGGATCAGACGCGCCAAACGCGAGGGCGCATTGGTGTCGCTCGATCCGCAGATGAGCGCCACTGGGGCCTGGAGTGAAGCGTTTGAGGGTGTGCTTGAGAATCTTGACGTGCTTCTTCTGGATGAGGTAGAAGCAAAGAAGATCTCCCGAAGGAAACGCGTCCTAGACGCTGTGGAGACCCTGTTGCGGGCTGGCTGTCTTGTGGTGGCGGTGAAGGCTGGCAAGAAGGGATGCATTGTCGGAGAACGCGGGCGAATCCTATCAATACCACCGTTCAAAACTAAACCGACCTCGACCATCGGCGCAGGTGATGCTTTTGACGCCGCTTTTATCCATGGGTGCCTTCAGAATTGGTCCGTTGAGAAGATCGCTAGGTTCTCGAACGTTGTAGCTGCGTTGAGTACGACAAAGCTTGGTTGCATGACAGCTATTCCCCGGGCAGAAATTGCCGAAGAAACAACGGAAGCATACTATCGCGACCGCTAATACTGGCGAAGGCTTATACACTGACGAGTTCTCGAATTCCAAGTTGTGTCGTCTCATGCGGCTTGATGTTCACGTTCATCCTCTTCTCCTCAAAGAATTGACTGACAACCGACCTGAACTGCTGAGAGGAGTAGACGAGGTCTTTGATCTGCGGACCTCGCCCCAACCGCTCTCGACGCTGCTGGGAGAGATGGATCTCTGCGAGATCGAGCGATCCATACTGATTCCGATCAACTGCGAGAAGTCGCGTGGTTGGAAGCTGCCGTCTAATGAAGAGGTTGCCGAAATCGTGAAACAGCAGAGCGGGAGGTTTGTGGGCTTCGCGAGCGTCGACCCCAGCGCGGGACGGGACGCCCTACAAGAGCTGCGGCGATCACATGATCAACTCGGGCTGAGGGGATTGAAGCTGAATCCCGCGCTTCAGGAATTCGACCCGGTAGGTTCGATGGCGTTGGAGATTTACGCGGAAGCCGAACGCTTAGAGATGCCGATCATAATCCACACGGGTATTACGTTCTCCAACCGTTTCTCGATCACGCACAATCTGCCACTACCAATAGATGACGTTGCCAGGAAGTATCGCAAGCTTAGAATCTGTCTCGCTCACATCGGTTGGCCTTGGGTCTGGGACGCAGTGGCAGTGGCGATTAGAAATCCGAATGTCTATATTGACACCGCAGGCACCTTTGCGGGAACGCCGCTGGAAAGCGTTCGTCAAATCACATCGCTGGTTCCAGTTCGCGTAATTGAGAACGCGTTGGCGAACAAGCTGATGTTCGGCTCCGACTATCCTAGGATAGAGATCAACAAGATGTTTGCAGCAATCTCGGGACTTCCCCTGCGGAAGGATGCGCTCGAAGCTATTCTGGGAGAGAATGCTCTCATGTTCCTTGGAGAAGCGTAGGAGGTAGCCCGCACTTGAGGTGCGTTGTCGAGAAGATCTCTGTGAAGTCACAGCGGTCCACTGAACTCATTCGCATAACGGGCGAAGTGCGACGGGCAGTAGAGATGAGCGGTCTGAAGAACGGCATCGTCAACGTCTTCACGCTGCACACGACTACTGCTATCACGATCAACGAGAATGATACGGGTTTGGAAGAGGATATTGCAAGGTTCATCGTCAAAGCTGTCGCTGAAGACGAGTCCTACGCACATCATCGTTTTTACGAAAAGGACGGAAGGATGGCAGTCAACGCGTATTCCCACATCCGAGCGAGCCTGCTCGGCGCAAACGTGACAATCCCCCTGCAGGATCGAGAGATGGTCTTGGGTCCGCGCCAGAATATCTATCTGGTTGAGCTCGACGGCCCACAGCTCAGAAGCGTAGCGGTTCAAGTTGTGGGCGAGTGATTCTGCACGCTAATGCTTGGATTCGAACCACTTGGCAACTTTTGTGAGAGCTGAAGCAACGTCGCTTAGGTCACGGCCTCGAAGGGAATGATAGCATGGGATCGTAAGATCTTGCTTGCACAGTTTCTCAGCTTCGGGGCAGTCCCCTGCCTTGTACTGGACCTTCTTACCGTACACAGGACAATCGAAGGGGCAGTGTGTCCTTCCGTAGCCGACCTGTTTGGTGAATACTTCCTGAAGGTGCACTGGGATCGGTGCGTATCCCTCCGCTTTCACACCTTCAGCTGACACCGCGGACGCAAACTCGTCTCTGCTGATCTTCGACTTCTCGTCTATCCGGAAACCCTGCATCCAGTACACATGCTTCACATCCTTGATCACTTTCTGTGGCCTTAGCCATTCGAATTCCTCGACGTGGCGCCTGATGTACTCAGCATTCTGAATCCTCCGTCCATTCCACTCGTCTAGCCATTTCAGCTGTACCCTTCCGATTACCGCTTGGAGGGAAGTCATCCTGAGGTTCCAGCCAATCCCAGTGAAGACGTTGTAGGCGGGAACATTTGGGACATGCGAAACCTCGGGGCGACAATGGTTCCTCACCCATGCTGCTCTCTTCGCTATCTCATCGTCGTTGGTGACGATCATTCCTCCCTCAGCGGTGGTCATATTCTTGTTCAGGTAGAAACTGAAACAGCCAACGTCGCCCATCGAGCCTGCCTTCTTTCCCTTGTACTCTGCCCCGGCGGCCTGAGCCGCATCTTCCACCACAACCAGGTCATGCCTCTCAGCGATTTCCAAGATGGGATCCATGTCGCACGGTTGGCCAAGTATGTGAACAGGCATTATCGCCCGTGTCTTCTGTGATATCTTCGACTCCAACTTCCTCGGGTCTAGGTTGAAGGTCTCCGGATCGACGTCGCTGAAGATAGGAATCGCGTTCTGCTGCAGTATGCCATTTGCACTTGCCACGAAAGTGTAGGGCGGAAGTACTACTTCGTCTCCTGTTCCGATCTGAGCCGCTGCGATCGCGAGGCTCAGGGCTGATGTGCCCGAATTGACTGCAATTGCGTATTTTGTTCCGAGATACCTCGCAAACTCGATCTCGAAATCCTTCACGTAAGATCCAGCGAGTTGTGAGAGTTGTCTATTCCTCATCACCTCGACTACGGCGTCGACCTCCTCGTCCCTTATTTCAGGCTCCAGTGGGAGGCTTTCCGTTCGTATCGGGATTCCTCCCTCAATAGCTAGTTTCTCGGTCTTGACCTCGAAGCCGATAGACATCTTCGTCAGCTCTCCTTATCCGGAAAGTGCAATCGTATTTATCGGTGTTGGGGATTGGATGACATTGAAGATACTACGGCGACATTTCCGTTGTTATGTACCTGGCCAGATTGCGGGGTCGGTCCGGGTTCAGGCCCTTCTTGAGCGCGTAGTAGTATGCGAACATCTGCATCGGAATCATGAAGAGTAGCGGCGCGAACTCGGAGGAAATCATGTCGGGCATTCGAATCGAATCCGGGTATGACGCGATAATCTCTGGCACATTTGATACCGGGATTACAGTCGCGCCCGTTGATGCGATCTCTTTGAGCAGTGCAGCTTCTTGGCGAACAGTCTTCCCCTTGGGAACTATCCCGAATACTTGAATTCCTTTCTCGAGTTCAGCGAATGGTCCGTGTCTGAATTCCATTGAGTGGTAGGCTTCTGAGGCCGAGTAAGAAGTTTCTCGCAGCTTCAGCGCCCCTTCAAGGCATGTCGGAAAGTTTGCGCCGGTTCCAAGATATATGAAGCGAGCGATCTTACTGCTCCTGTCCGCGATCTCTCTCGCCTGGTCTTCTACGGTGCGAACAACGTTTTCGGCGTCCTTGGGAAGCTGGCTCAATTCGACCTCGAAGTTCTTGGGGACAGTAGCGCCGCAAAGTTTCGCGAATTCGACGCCGACAAGAAGCGAACACAAGGCGCTTGCAGTGAACGTCTTCGTCATTATCGTACTCTGCTCGTTTGGTATCTTGGTGTCGAGACAATAATCGCATTCCTGACCCATAGTACTGCTTGGATCCGACGTAACGGCAATCGTCGGAATCTTGATCCTCATTGCCTTGCGTGTTGCCTCCACCGTCTCTGATGTTCTACCGGATCGCGCCAAAGCTATCAGAATGGGAGCCGATGCGCTCGACCTTGGAGCAAACCAAAAGAATTCTGATGATGGAAGTGCTCGGCTGTCGAGACCCAGGATGTATTCATGGTAGAACGCCCCAACCATCGCAGCGTAGTATGATGATCCACAACCGATGATATAGTGGGTCTCCGGACGCGCTCGGGTCCGTGCTTCGCGAGTAATCTCTTGGATTCGTGGACGAGTTTCAGCCAGGATCCTTTCGAAGGCCTCTGGTTGCTCGCGAATCTCTCGAATCATGTGATAGCTATTCAAATCTGAGTTCCCAACCATACGCTCTAGACGAGAAGTCTAGTCCCCTTCGATCGTCTCCCACGAGCCGCTCTTGGCGGATCGGTATGCTGCATCGATTGTCTTGTTTACCAGGTAGCCCTCTTCGAATGTTTCTAGCGACTTCTCGCCTGTTAGGACCGCTGACAGGAAATGCCTCATCTCTTCAACGAAGCCTAGGGTTCTATGTTCGCTCAATGCCGGAAAAACTCTGCCCTTCTTGGTTTCTGCTGCCTCCATGACAGTTTCACCCATGCCCGTAACTCTTGTGGCTCCCTCAGCGGTGAACAGACTGATCCCTGCTTCACGTGAGATAGTTGCGAACAGAGCTCCGTTGCCGCCGTAGATTTCAAAGCGAAGGTCGAGCCCTCCGCGTGTCACCCAACTGTTCTCTGCCTGCGACAGTTCTGAGTCTTTGTACTTTACCAGAATGAGGCCGTTGTCTTCTGCCATGGTCGAGAGTGCAAGCTTCGAAGCCCAACCCAGAACGGATAGCGGTTCCTTCCCGATGAGGTAGCGAGCAACTTCGACGGCATGTGCGCCTAGATCGAGCAGTGCGCCTCCTCCGGCTGCTGCAGGATCATAGAACCAAGCCGAATGTTGACCAAACTGCACTTCCCTGCACCTCACCCAGAAGACGTGGCCTAGAACTCCGCGTTCAATGAGATCTTTCGCTCTAGCAATCTGCGGAATGAATACTTGGTTTTCTGCGTAGAAGTGCAAAACACCATATCTTCTGGCGATATCTAGCATCTGTTTTGCCTCGTGCTCATTCCGAGCGAGCGGCTTCTCGCAGACAACATTCTTGTGATTTTCAGCCGCTGCTGATGTTGCTGCTAGGTGCAGATTGTTCGGGAGGGCGATGTCAACAAGCTCTACCTCGGGATCTGAGCAAAGCCCTGCAATTCCGTCATCTCCATGGAAAGTCTTGGGAACGTTCCATCTCTTGACGAAATCCTCCACAATGTCTTTCCGGTAGGAGAAGGCGGCAACCACTTGAGCTCCTTCGATTTCCTGGAAAGAGGGCATGTGAAAGGTATTTACAACAAAGCCTGCACCCAACACGCCTATCTTTACAGTCCTCATCTTCCTCGATTCCTTGCACGTAAGCCCGTCGTGTATATGCCGACCTAGCTACTATGATTTTTCGTAGCAGGCTCCCGCACACATCAGCAGTATGCTTGGAAGTGCGCCGATCACGTACATTGTCCAGAGCGCAGGAGTTCCCCAACGGCATGCGATGTAGATGTCGAGCAATAAGAGCCCTATCGCTGGTACTGTGAAGACACTCGCCGCGAAGGCTCGACCGTGACCGGCTAAGACGCCCATCGCAACTGTTAGTGTTGCGAATACTTGTAGCCCGACAAGCGCCCACCAGACCCAGCCGGCCGGGTGAAATGAGAAAGTCTGGAGGAGAGTGTACTGTCCGTATAGGACGCCGGGTCGTCCGCGCAGGCCATAGAAATAGAAGGGAAGCGTGACCCACACAAAGTTCGCAAGGATCGAGGAGGCGGAAAGGATCAGTGCACTGGACTTCCGTTTCGTATGATCAGAGATACTAGCTGCGAACAGTCTCAGTAGTTCATCCGCCCGTGAAATGCTATGCCTGATGCCCCTTAATCACCGTGCACTTCTTCATGGACAGGAATACTTCCTTGCCCTTCACGTTGAGGTAGGAGAATCGTTCCGGGCCTCTGAGGTCAACCTTGAGTACGGTTCCATGGGCGTCAACATGAAGTCGTGTAGCGTTGCCCATGAAGATGCTTTCGATGATCGTTCCTTTCGTTGCTTCCTCCGGTTTCGGTTGTGTTTCCGGGATGATCTCGATGTCCTCAGGTCTTACGCAAGCAGTGACCTTGTCGCCGCTAGCAAATCCGTCGGGTATCTGCGTGCGTATTTCTATTCCGTCGGTAAGTATCGTTCCAACTCCGGACGCGGAGTCTATTTTCTCGAGCTTACCCGTTATGAAGTTGTTTTGACCGATGAAGCTGGCAACGAACGGAGTTGAGGGATCCAGGTATAGCTCTGTTGGTGTTCCCACCTGCTCTACGATTCCTTGGCTCATGACATAGATCCTATCTGATATCGCGAATGCTTCGCCTTGGTCATGAGTGACGTATATCATGGTCTTGCCTGTCTCTCTCTGAATCTTCCTTATCTCGAACTTCAGTTCGTCCCGTAGTTTGGCGTCGATGTTGCTTAACGGCTCGTCGAAGAGCAGCACATCCGGGTTCGTGGCCAACACGCGTGCGATTTCGATTCTTTGCGCTTGCCCCCCGCTCAGTTGGGAGGGAGACCGGTTCTCGAAGCCTTCCATGTGTACAATTGCAAGGACCTCCTTGATCCTCCTGTCAATTTCCCGCCCGGGGACATGACGTGCCTTGAGACCGAATACAATGTTTCTTCGAACGTTCATGTGCGGAAAAAGGGCAACTCGTTGGAATACAAATCCTATGTTGCGTCTGTTTGGAGGTAGGTGGGTTACATCCTTGTCGTCAAAGTACACTCTGCCTTCGTCCGCTCTGATGAGTCCGGCGATGATTCGAAGCGTCGTGGATTTTCCGCACCCGCTAGGTCCCAATATGGTGACGAACTCTGAGTCTTTCGCCTCTAGGTGCGCACGGTACACAGCCTTTGTCTCACCATAGAACTTGCTTACGTCTTTGGCAACAATTCTAGTCATGGTTCTCTGATCTCAGACCAGTATGACCCCACGTAAGTACTTGGTTCCCACAAGCTTGAGGTAGACTATCACGACCGCTAGTGATATTAGTTGCAGTATGACGGCCTCAGCGGCAATAAACTCGCGTACTCCATAATTCCTGATGTCTGCATAGACCCTTACGGGAGCCGTCATCAGTCTAGTGGGTGGGTTCAGAAGAAGGGCAGTTATGAATTCATTGAACGCCAACACAAAGATGAGCAGTATCCCGGCACTCACGCCGGGCCCTATCAACGGTAGCGTGACTTTGAAGAATGTAGTCAACCTCCCTGCGCCGAGGCATGATGCCGACTCCTCATAGCACGGATCAAGGTATCTGAACGCCACTATGCAGGTCATTATCATCAACAACAGGAAACCTGCAGTGTATGCGGCGATGAAGCCCCAATACCCCAAGAACCACTTGTATAGGAAATAATACGCAAGGATCAGTGACAGTGCATAGCATATACCGGGCACGTACCAGACCCCGTTCAGCAGCGTGTACAGTGTCTTCTTACCCCGGAAATTGTAGCGTACCAGAGCGTAGGCTGCAGGAATTCCAATGGCGGTATCAATGAGAATGGTTGTGATGGAAATTGACAGACTCAAGTACACCTTTGGCCAAAATGCTCCGATGATGTCGAGGTACGGTCTGAAGCCCAACGTTGTTCTGCCGTCGGGCAGAGTAACAGTCAACGACCTGAGCAAGGTCACTATGAACGGTAGCAGCAAAAGGCCTGAGATCACCATCACGTACCCGTAAAAGGCGAATTGCTTGGCCGTTTCGGCACGAGCTGCCTTCACTAGATTAGCGCTCCTCTCGATGCTCTGAGCGAGAAGTAGAAGATGATAACTGCAACCAGCGCCAAGATCACACCTATTGCGGAGGCCATGCCCAAGTCAAGTTGCAGCAGGGCAATCGAGTACATCTCCACCGATAGCATTCTTTGGGCGACCATTGCACCACCCATAAGTACAGGTATCGCGAATGCTCCCAATCCCCATCCGATGCTCACAAGCCACGCGCCGAGTATTCCAGGGAGGCTCATCGGCAACGTCACCCTGAAGAACGTTTCCAGCGACCCTGCACCCAAGCATCTGGCAGATTCCTCGATCGACCGGTCTATTCCTTGTAATGAGATGCCTATGTTGTAGACCGCAAACGGGAACGTGTAGATTGCGAGAGCAATCATTGCGGTCTGTATCGAGTATAGAGCCTTGAAGACTGGGATGCCTAGCGCAGAGAATATGAACGATAGAGGGCCTCCGGGAAGGAATAGGTAGTAGAAGCCATAGGCGATGTATAGTTCGCCGAAGAGAGGTACCAGCATAATAGCCCTGAAGACATCTGTGAATCGCCTGATTTTCCTCGTCATGATGTACGCAAATGGAAACCCGAGTATCAGATCAAGAAATGCAGCTGAGATTATGAGTGTGAAAGTGATCTGAAAGTCGAACGAATAAGTGGTGAAAACCTTGAAGTAGTTCGACGTCGTCCATTCTGGCGTAAAAAAGAAGGAATCCCCCGAGGTGAGGCTGACTACGGCAAGCATCACCAGGGGGATGAGGAACAGGCAGACCTCAAGCGCTATGGCCGGTGTGAGCAGCGCAAGAGGCTTCAACCTGTCTCTGATTGTCAAGGCTCATGCTTGGTTCCGTGTTGACTCAAACCTAGATCTACGCGGTCAGCTCTTTCCAGTAAGCTTGCCACTGGTCCACGACCTTGTTGATGTGTAACCAGTCCAGCTTCAGGAGGTTCTTCGCCTTCTCAATTGTTGGGTATAGCTCGAAAATCCCGTTCGGGCCGAGTTGGTTCACCCAGTCGGGGACGAACTGAAGGTAGTCCTGACCCAGTGGACCTTCGAGTGCCATTGCCCAAAGCTCTTGTGACTGTTTCTCGTCAGCGCCGAGTGGCCACTGCTTGATATCAGTCATCTGGAGACCTGCGCTTAGTTCCCAGTCTGCTGCTATCTGCGCAAGGACTGGGTGCTCAACCTTCTTGGGGATCCAGTACACTCCTGGCAGGTTATTACTTTGCCCTTTGAAGTATGGCAGTACCTGACACCCTTTCAGCCAAGGTTTGGTGATCGAGTAGCCTTCCCCGGTGCAACACCAGTATGCTATGATCCATGCCAGCTCTTTTTCAATCAGGTCTTTCAATTCGCCCTCGTCGCTGGTGTATTTGAGGACATTAGGGTGTATGTTATCTGCGATCCACTTGAGGGCTTTCTTCATGTCGTCCAGATTGTGGTAGTCGTATCCGAGTTCGTTGGCCATGACAGCCCACCAGCCCCAGAGTCCGTTGTCGGTTGGGACCCACAGAGTCAGCTTGCCCTTCAACCTTGGGTCGGCCAGAGCCTGGTTATTGGTAAACCAATCTCCGACATACTTGGTGTTCACCGTCAAGTTGGCAAGCGCGTGCTGTTGGAACTGGACGCCATAGGGGTATCTCAGGAACCATGAGTCGACGAACTGTGCCCACGGAACCAACGGGGATGGCAGGAATGGCTCCGCAAGCCCCTTAGTTACAGCCTCTTCAAAGAAGTTGACTTCGAGGTGCACTAGGTCGAAGGGGGCAGCCATTCCCGCTGCGAGTGCGCTCTCCACGGCAACAATCCATCCACCCTTTGCGGCCTGTGTTCCGACGAATTCGACTTCGATGTCGACACCGTACAGGTCTTTGACGTATTTCTTCAGAGATGGAGTGAAATAGCTATCAATCAAGCCCCAGTAGGTCCAGTTGGCGATGCTGACCTTCTTCTCCTTCTCGATCTGTGCGGCGACCTCATCGTAGGACATAAACTTGTTCAGGATTGGTATCCAGACCTTGTTCTGGCCGGCGGCCCAGACGCGTGCGGCCGGAGCAGTGACAGTCTGCGTCACAGTCTGCGTTGCGCCCCCAGCACCAACAGTCTGCGTTACAGTCTCTGTCACACCGGGCCCTGCGGGAGGCATGGTAGCATATACACCTGCGCCAGCAACAATAGCACCTGCAACGAACGAGCCAGCCATTTTCATGAAGTCTCTTCGCGATGAACCAGTCTTCTCTTGAGACAATTTTCATCGGGTTCACTCTGCGACAGAGGATGCTTTTTAAACTTCGCACGAGCGCTGTTCGCCGATTCTCGACTTTATTACTGAGTGGGGGTTCCCTCTCTCTTGCTGCAATAGATCTAGAAGAACCCGATAGGGCCCCATGCTTCGAACTTGGCGTGAACCTTGCGACAATAGAGAACTCATCGGCCGACCAACGGTTTCAGGTGCCCCAGGATGCAGATGAGTCGCACCGATTAGGTAGTCATTGCCAATGCAAAGATGACTGATCTAGGAGTATCTCCTATAGTTCTCCGCGGCCTTGAGGCCTTGGCATAGTCAAATAACCTGAAATCTGCATACATGACTGCGAAAGTTATGATAAGGGGAACGACAGGCACTCTATCTGATTTCTGAAGGGCGAGCGCATTCAAGACTCGTTCTCTGGAAGCCATGACACTGACCCGTTCCCCGAATGAATCAGTCGGCATGTTGACAGTTCGGGGGGCGTGTCATGCTTCATAGTATTTTCGTTTCTTGGATTTGGCTCGAAATCCATCCATGTGGCAAGCCTTAAGATATCATCATTAGTAGAAGCAATCTTCTGAGAGTTCTGAGTATGGCGTCGTTCAAGTTAGGTCTCGTTCACACCGGGATCGCCGCCTTAGACATGAAGTATGCGGATGATTCGAGGGACTCCCTTCTCAGAGAGCTCAGTCACTTGGGTCATGAGATCGTTACGCATGATCGGGCAGTTGTGGAATCTAGCGAAGGTCTTTCGGCCGCCGAAAGAATGAGAAGAGGAGATATCGACCTTCTCGTGGTTGTCGTTGGGACTTTCACGCAAGACCCTGTTATGACAAATCTCGTTCAGAATGTGGAGGTTCCTGTTGTGTTCTGGGCTGTTCCGGAGGTAGCCCTCAAAGGCCCGCCAGGCGGCCCGTCAAGAAGCGGCGGACTAGTTGGAGTCATAATGAACGCAAGCGCATTGTCGAAGATGGGGATGCGATTCAAAGTCATCTTCGGGGAACCCACAGACCAGAAAGCGTTCGCTAGGCTGAAGAACACTATCGAAGCGGTCAGGGTATTGAAAGCACTTCGAACCTCTAGAGTCGGAATCGTGGGACATCATTCGCCAGGATTCTACGATGGATCCGTTGACGAGGTTGCATTGAAGCAGTGCATTGGGACTGAGCTTGTCCACATTGACCTAAGCGAACTGAATTCGGTGATGCAAAGAATAGCCGATAGCGATGCGGTGAAGGCACACCAGGAAGTATCAAGCAGAATTGTAGACTTGACGCACGAAGAGAGAGTCAGGGACGGTAAGATCTTCCTCGGTCTGAAACAACTTGTGCAAAGCAACAAACTCGATGCGATAGCAGTGAAATGCTGGCCAGAATTGGAGTTCTCCTCATGCTTTGCACTGTCAAGGCTCTCCGATGCTGGGATTCCGGGAGGATGCGAGGGAGACATCAACGCGACCGTCACGATGTTGACGCTTCAGCGCCTAACGGGACACCCGGTATTCCTCTGCGATGTTTTTCATCTAGACGAGAACAGAAACACCATTCTGACATATCATTGCGGCGCCGCCGGCGCATCTTTGGCATCAAAGAAGAGCGAGGTCACCGTCAGAAAACACCCTCTCGGCTGTGGCGCGACCGTGGAATTCCCCGTAAGACCTGGCCGCGTGACCATTGCACGTTTGGGAAATCATGCCGGGAAGTACCGCATGTTCATTGCCTCAGGAGAGGCAATTCGGACCAAACAGATTGTCAGGGGAAACCCCTTGGAAGTCAAACTTGATGTAAAGGTTGATGATTTCCTGAGGACCGTCACGACCCGAGGAGTCGAGCACCACTTCCTCATGGTCCATGGAGACTGGTCAGACATCCTCAAGGAAATGTGCGATGTCGCGGGCTTCGAGAAGATCTTGGTCTAGGCTCGGCTGAAGGCTCGAATGCAATGCCATGATCTCTCGTTCGGCTTCTGGGAAGTGGGACAACACAGAGACATGACGAGCCTTTCTATGCTGCTCTTTGTCGACGAGCAGCGTCCACCAGCGCCTTGATCCCAGGAAGCGTTTCGCCAGCCAAAAATGCAAGCATCGCGCCCCCTGCTGTACTCACATGAGAGAGACGTTTGTCGATTCCGAGCATGCTTGCGTAGCTTCCCATGTGTCCACCGCCAACAACCGTGAAGCCCCCTTGCTCCGCCATCGCTTCAAGTGCGGTTTTGCTTCCGAGTTCGAAGCCCTTCTCCTCAAATACTCCGAGTGGGCCGCTCGAGACTGCGGTCTTAGATTGCTTGATGATGTTAGCATATCCTAGCGATGTTTCCTTCCCAATGTCTCGAACTGGGTCTCCGCGAGTCCCTTGCTTGATCGGAACATCGAAACGCTTGCCATCTTGCAGCACTGCGAGGTCTTTCGGCAGGAGAAGCTTGTCCCTGTACTTCGAGAGGATCACTCGTGCTTTGTCCATGAGCGCGGGGGACTTCTCCAATCTCCGGTTTTCCACTTCCCCGAAATCGACCCCTGTTGCTCGCAGGAAGACGTTTGCCACCACCCCTCCCACAAGAATTTTATCGGCTCTGCTGGTTGTGAGGATATTTTCGATTATCGGAAGCTTGTCTTCCGCCTTTGCTCCTCCGATGATGTAAACGCTCGGTCGTTGCGGAGCATAGTAGGCCTTCTTCAGCGCTTCCAGTTCCTTAGCCATCAGCTTCCCCGCGACTGCCTGCACCACTTGTGGCAGGCCGACTATGGATGCCTGAGCACGATGTGCCGTCGCGAAAGCGTCGTTCACAAACACATCAAGCAGTTTCGAGAGCCGCTGAACCATGACCGTCTTTGCAAGAAGCTCAGGTGTGCCGGAAATTGTTTCTTCGGAACAGAGGCGGAGGTTATCGAGGACAAGTATCTCTCCGACTTTCAGATTCTTGATCTGATTCCTTGCCTCAGGTCCGATCGTGTCCTCGACGAACTTGACCTGTTGCGGCACGTACTTCTGGAGAAGCTTCGCATGTGCCTCCAATGAAGTGAAGTCTTCGTCTCCCGGTCGACCCTGATGCGATCCGAGGACCACCTTCGCCTCTCTTAGTGATTCGAGGGTCTGTCGTGTCATCTTGATGCGTGTGTCGTCAAGGATTCGGTTGGTTGAGGGATCAAGCGGGCAGTTGATGTCAACTCTTACAAAGGCCGTCTTTCCTTTAGTCTCAACGTCATCGAGCGTGAGGAAGCGGAATTCCGTATCGCTACTCAACTTGAAACTCCCCGGAAGCTGGTTTCGGAATCGACAGCCCATCGCCTTAGATG
>CAYMZN010000041.1:0-14257 GCA_964394935.1 uncultured Candidatus Bathyarchaeia archaeon
TCTATGTCTCGGTTCTCGTATTCACCTTGGTTCACGAAACGCCTCTCGAAGGAGTCAGCGAAGTTCAGGTAGAGCTTATCTCTGGTGGAGAGCGCCTCCTCTCCAATCACTGCGACTAGGTCTCTGAAGGCACGTCCTTCGGCATACGCGTAGTAGAGCTGATCGGAAACCTCTCTGTGGTCTTCGCGCGTGCGGTCCTTGCCTATTCCTTCCCTCATGAGACGTGACAGCGACGGAGAGACATCTATCGGAGGGTAGACGCCTCGCCTGTGAAGGGCTCTATCAACGATCAATTGGCCCTCCGTTATGTAGCCGGTCAGGTCGGCGATGGGATGAGTGATGTCATCATGTGGCATGGTCAAGATGGGCATTTGCGTGATCGACCCCTTCGCGGTATGTGTCCTTCCGGCTCGCTCGTATATGGTCGCCAGGTCAGTGTACATGTAACCAGGATAGCCACGTCTTCCTGGCACCTCCTCTCGCGCAGCCGAAATCTCCCGAAGGGCCTCTGCGTAGTTGGTCATGTCACTGAGTATGACTAGCACGTGCATGCCGAGCTCAAACGCAAAGTACTCGGCCGCGGTGAGCGCAACCCTAGGCGTGATTATCCTCTCTATCGCAGGATCATCGGCTAGGTTCACGAACATCGTTACATGCTCGAAAGCGCCTTGCCTCTCGAAGTCCTCCCGAAAGAACCTGGCCTCATCGGCCGTGATGCCGATGGCAGCGAATACCGTTGTGAAGCTTTCCCCTGATCCTCGAACGCGAGCTTGTCTAGCCACTTGCGCAGCGACTACGTTGTGCGGAAGACCTGCCCCAGAGAACAAGGGCAGCTTTTGTCCTCTGACGAGCGTATTCATTCCATCTATCGCTGAGATTCCGGTCTGGATGAACTCTCTAGGGTAAGTTCTCGCATAGGGGTTGATCGGCGCGCCGTGAACGTCCCAATAGTCTTCTGGTATGATGCCGGGGCCACCATCGATTGGGGTCCCGCTACCGTCCAGCACTCTTCCGAGCATGTCGGATGAAACGGAGAGTTTGATTGTCTCGCCTGAGAATCTAACAGCAGTTCCCTCCACATCTAGGCCCGAGGTTCCTTCAAAGACCTGGACGACGGCCATTTTGTCGCTTACTTCTAGGATCTGCCCTCTACGCTCGGAGCCGTCGGTAGCCACGATCCTGACGAGTTCACCAAAGCCCACACCTTTGACTGCCTCGACGAATAGCAGAGGCCCAGAGATGCGTGTGATGGTCTTGTACTCTCTCAGTATCAGGCTCATACAGGCGCTCCCTCCGAGCTGAGGGATTCAGCAGTAAGCTGCCGGAATTGTTCCTCGAGTCTTTCCTCGATCCCTTTTGAGACCTCTGCGAAATTCTCTGAGGGCTCTATCTTGGATCTCGCTATCTCCTGCCTCACGGGAATGTCAAGGATTTTCTGCAGGGGCACTCCTTGCTCGACGGACTTTGCCATCTTTTCATGGAATTCCATGATTAGGCGGATCATCTCGGTCGTCTTTTCAGGCGAGCAGTAAGTGTCGACCGGGTGAAGTGCGCTTTGCATGAGGAAGTCCTCTTTGATCATGCGAGCTGCTTCCAATGTCGCCCTCTGACTCTCGGACAGAGCATCTGGACCGACGAGCATTACGATCTCTCTGAGTTCCTCGTCCCTCTGTAGGAGGGACATGGCATCTCGTCGCAGATTCCTCCAGGGCTGCTTGGTCTTCTTCTCGTACCATTCCTCTACCGAGTCAAGGTAGAGCGAGTAGCTCGTGAGCCAATCGATGGCTGGAAAATGACGTCTCTCTGCAAGCGATTTGCTTAGAGCCCAGAAGACCTTCGTGATTCGAAGTGTATTCTGTGTCACAGGTTCTGAGAAGTCTCCGCCCGAAGGTGAGACAGCTCCCACCGCAGATATCGAACCCACCCTTGACTCGCTCCCGAGGACTTCTACTCTGCCTGCGCGTTCATAGAATTCTGCCAGCCTGGAAGCTAGGTAGGCGGGGTATCCTTCCTCGCCCGGCATCTCCTCCAACCTGCCGGAGATCTCTCTGAGAGCTTCAGCCCATCGAGATGTGGAATCCGCCATCAATGCGACATCGAATCCCATGTCTCTGAAGTACTCTGCCATTGTGATCCCCGTGTAGACGCTGGCCTCTCGTGCGGCTATCGGCATGTTCGAAGTGTTCGCGACTAGTATCGTCCTAGCCATGAGCCGCTGTCCGCTTCTAGGATCCTTCAGCTCGGGGAAAGTCTCGAGGACCTCAGTCATCTCGTTACCACGTTCGCCACATCCCACGTAGACTATGATATCGGCATCTGCCCACTTGGCAAGCTGGTGCTGCATCACTGTCTTGCCGGTACCGAATCCTCCCGGGATAGCGGCGGTTCCTCCTTTCGCGATCGGAAAGAGGAAGTCCATTATCCTCTGACCGGTGACAAGCGGTACCACTGAGGGAAGCTTGGACTTGATCGGGCGTCCTTTCCTTACCGGCCACGTGTGCATCAGCTGAAGCTTCACAATTCCGTTCTGCCTCTCAACTTCGGCGATGTCATCTGTAACGTGATACTCACTCTGCCTTGCGATTGACTTGACCGTGCCCACGACATCCGGGGGTACGAGGATCCGTTGGGTGACAAGCACCGTTTCTTGGACTTCGCCGAGAATATCACCACCTAGAACCTTCTGGCCGGACTTGACTCTTGGCGTGAATCGCCAAGTCTTCTTGCGATCTAGTGCGGGAGACGTAGCACCGCGTGTGATGAATGTTCCCGCAATCTCTCTCAAAGTCGGAAGCGGTCGCTGTATCCCGTCATAGATCTGGTTGATCATTCCTGGGCCTAATTCTACTGAGAGAGGCTTGCCGGTCCTTTCCACGTGTTCGCCCGGTTTGATTCCCACGGTCTCCTCGTAGACCTGAACCGTCGCCCTCTCCCCCTCGACTCTGATGATCTCCCCAATGAGGCCTGCCTCGCCAACTTTGACGAGTTCGTACATCTGGCCGCCTAGCATGTCGCGAGCTACAACAACCGGCCCAGTGATCCTCTCAATTATCCCTGGCTTGTACAACTACATCGACCGTGCTGAACTCTGTGTCTCAATGAAGGGATGTTGCTAGGATTTGTATCGCAATTAAGCATTTCCAGAACTAAACTCCAGCGCTCCTAAGCCTGGCTGTCCCAAGACCTGGCCACAGGAAGGATGCGAAGAAAGCCTCTTTGAACGTTAAGGAGATTCGTGGAACTATCAAGCACAGTACTTTGACTTGACTCTCTTGCTTATACCGTATCTCCGACGAAGTTTGACGTGATCGACCAATGATCTCTCTGGAGGAAATCAAGCGAAATAGTCAAAAACTGGCCGAGTGCGCCGCAAGAGTTGAGCAGATGCTGACGCGACTAACTCTAGTCGATTGGTGACTTGGCCTAGACCAGGAAGCGTCCGTTCTCCATTAGCTTGGATCTGTCGACCCACAGAGTCGCGTTCTTCATGATGGCGTCAATATGAGTTCGCGATTCCCAGTCGGCCCCCGTCTCATCGGGGTAGGGGTCGCCGAAGGCAACATGGACAGAGGGAAACTTCTCGTCTTGTAGCAGGTTCCCGACGAGCCGCGTAAGGTATATGTTCGTCCCGATTGCGAACTCTCCGAGTCTGTTGCTGTTCTTGTCCGTCTGCAAGTACTTCATGAGCTCTTCTCGCAATTTGGTGTTGGAGCATTTGATGGAGCGCAGATCAGCTCGCGAGTCTTGGATGCTTATCTCAACGGGCGATCCCTCTAAGATGCCGTACCTGTCGCTGAACCAGTCGCCTAGCTCTTCGGCGATAATCGTTCCATTAGCTTTGCAGGCAGCCGTGTACAACTCTCCATCGGGAAGGTTTCCCCACTCTCCCCGTGTTCGGAAGATCCCATCTGATGTCTTCCACCTCCATTCGGGATGGAATTCCACCGCCAGGTCGGATCCTGCCGGGCTCGTCACGCGTGCTCTCTTGGTTTTCGCCACAACTTCGTGAACCCGTCTAGTGAGCTCGGATATCTTCGTGTAGTCAGCTGACATGCCCTCTTTCATCAGCTGCTCATTCGTGGATGGCATGTGGCCGTGGCGTGCGCATTCTTTCGCGAGTTTGATGAAAGGCATCCTTAGACCCAGTTCGCCCTCTATGCTTCTTGCCGCGTACAATGTCACGTTTGCCCATCGGACCGATTGCTCAAGAGGCTTTGGGAGAAATGTCAACGGGCGCTGACCGAATTCTTCAAGAAATACGAGTCTCACGTTGTTTGGGGATACTTTCTCAGCTGCCTTCCTCAGCGCCTCACCCACCGTTCGTGTGAAAGTGTCGGTGACTATCAGTATGCGCTCGCCTAGAACAACGCCCATGCAGACCTCGATGGCGACTCGTGCACCCTCATCTACTGTTCCCAAGATAGAAATCTCCAAGTTCCATGAACCAAGTCGGCGTATTAATGCTTGCCAGCAGCTGAGCGGTTCCTCGCGCAATGGTTGCACAGTTATATTTTCGCGACTGATGAGATTTGTTCAGTGACGAGGCCTGCGCACATTTGATTCCAATCAAGTTTCTCGATGACTTGATGCGTTTGAAGCTCGTTCCGAGGAGCGGCTGGATATCCTACAGAATCAACAAACACGACATTGAACCCGTCGCCTCACATTCCTATTCCGTCGCCGCAATTGCTCTGACGATGTCCGAGATCATTCGATTGAAGAATCAGAAAGTCAATGTAGAACAGGTGTTGAGGATGGCGCTCCTCCACGACCTATCCGAGTCTCTGACATTCGATATCAGCAAGGCGTACCTGAGGTATCTAGGCAGAAAAGGATCCCAACTGAAGACGACTCTTGAGCGGAAGGCAATCTCGAACATTCTGGCCGGTCTTCAAAGCAAGCGCCTTGCACGAAAGTTCATGACGAGTATTGAAGAGTATTCCGCCTCAAAGTCGCTTGAGGCAAGGATCGTACACTGTGCTGACGCCGTGGATCTCTTGCTTCAAGTAATCGAGTACGAGAGGATGGGATACCCGAAGGCTACCCTAGACCCCATGTGGAGGGAGACTGAGTCGAAGTTGTTGAGCCATAGAGTTGCGCTCGCTAGTGACTGGGCTTGCGGACTGGAGCGAGCCAGAAGAGCAAGGAAAACCGGCCGCGAAAGAGCGAAGTCGCCATCCGTTTTGGTCAAACGATCCTGATATGCTCGTTCGGGACTTGGATGATACCGATGTCTGGCTCGAGCGCCCAAATTCCAAACTCATTTAGCTCTGGGTCAACGACGAGAGCCACAACGAAAGGTGAGAACTGCAGAAGCTTACTTTGCGTCTCTAGGTCAGTTTCTGACATGAATATACCATGGCCAGGGTGAGAGTGGTACCAGCCCACGACCCCCCCCTGAAGTTTACCTTTTATTATGTCATCCGCGATTCGTGCCAACTTCTTAGCGGGGAGTATGCATGACGTCTCCGAGTCTTCGTTTCCTCCTGGAACAAGGTCATTGATCCACAGTCCATCATCGAGGAGACAACCGATCAGCACACCGATACGCTCGTACGGCCGCCTGACATCCGCTCCGACTCGGTCCAGAACAAAGCTCGTGATGTTAATGTCGAACAAGCTTTCCGCCTTTTCGAATTGTCATCCATTAATCAGCCCAGTGGAGATAAGTCTTGACGCAAGGATGATGCGCGTCACCGTACCCAGTTGGAAAGAACGAGACATAAACTCAAGACCGCATTCGAGATTTAGAACACGATGTTCGAATCCTTGGATTGATATCACGGATGTCGCAGTCTGCACGCCCATGCAGGCAATAATGGAGGTGAATTGAATGAGTGAAACCCAAGAGAAACGCCTCTATGCACTTGTTATCATCCTTGTTGTCACGGTGAGCCTCCTCGGCGGCTTCGCCCTTTACATGTCATACAGGCCGCCCGTGGTTGAGCCCCAACCCTCAAGACCTGAGCCGAAGACCATCTCTGTAAGCGGCCTCGGAACCGTCTCCATGAGTCCTGACATCGGATGGTTTGTTGCTACCGTGGCCACGCAGGCAGGGACTGCCGCCCAAGCTGAGGAACAGAACAACAATGCAATGTCTAAAGTCATCTCTGCACTCAAGGATGCGGGAATTGCTGAGAAGGACACACAGACGGTTGACTACCGCCTCGAGCCCATCTATCAAGAAGCAAAGGAACCTGGAAAGATGCCGATACTCGTCGGCTACTCGGTAAGACATAGTATCAGAGTTACCGTCAACAATCTAGCTGCGGTCGGCAGAATGATTGACCTTGCAATCTCGAACGGAGCAAACGAAGTAGGCGGAGTCTACTTCGGCCTCTCCAAAGCTAAGGAACAGCAGGCACAAGCAGAGGCACTCGACCTAGCCGTGAAGGACGCCAGCAACAAAGCCAAGACAATCGCGGATTCGATGGGCGTCAAACTCGTAGGTCCCATCTCAGTCAGTCTGGGCTACTACTACGCACCTATCCGAATGGAGTTCAAAGAAGCCGTAGCACAGCCAGTGCCCATCCAGCCGGGACAGCTGGAGTACACCCTCAGTGTCCAGATTGCCTACGGGTTCAGCTAGCCGAGACTTGAGCCCAACTTATCCCTTTTTGTTTCGATTTCTATGAATCCTTGGAACCATTGTGCTAGATGCCCTTTGTCCAGAGGGCAATCTTCATAATACATCGAAACCTACAATCACTCTGAGGGATGGTCAATGCCAATGGCTTTTGTTTTCATGAACATAGACGCCGGAGCCGAGGACCAAGTCCTCAAACAACTTCGAGGCATCCAGAATGTGAAGGAAGCCCAGGCCGTCTACGGCGTATACGATATCGTTGCAAGAATTGAAGCTGAAACAATGGAAAAACTGAAGGAAACAGTGACTTGGAAAGTACGGAGACTCGAGAAAGTTAGATCCACCCTTACGACCATAGTGATGGAATCAGCCTGACGGGATACTAGCTGTGGAAGACAACAGCCTCTCTTCTAATGTCTTGCTTCACATGCGAACTTCGTGAGTTGCTCGACTCCATCCGACCGCACGAGGAATGTGTCTTCACACTTTATTGCTCCGACCCCGGGAATCGCCAATGGCGCATGTATCGCGGCCAAGACCATGTTCTCCTTGATCACTTGCCTCCTGTGCGGTATGAGTATCGTTGTGATCGGGTCCTCTTCAACAAGTAGACCAACGCTGTGAGCGAACCCCTGCACATAGTTGTCCCCGTACCCGTGGCTCTTGAGCATCCGTTCGATCTGTGATTCTATCGAGTTCAAAGCTACTCCAGGTCTGAGTTTGTCCTCGACCATGCCGTAGGCCCGCTCCAAGACTTCCAGAGCCTTCAGCTTCTCCCCCGAAGCTCCCTCCATCATGTGAGTTCGAGTCTCATTACTGTAGTAGTATTCGTAGTCTCCAGCCAGTGTCACAGTAACTGCGTCTCCTCTGCTCACCCCGATGTCTCTTCTGGGCTCAGCGTGTTTTCTTGGATACGCACCCGCGTTTACATAGACGTGTGGATGCTCCGCTCCCTTCTTCATCATCGCGTATATTGCTTCAGCAGCGATTTCCAGTTCGCTAACTCCGACACCCATAGCGTTGACAGCAGCCTCCATGCCCGCGTCAGTTATCTCAGAGGCCTGTTTGATGCGCTGGATCTCAGCTGCATCCTTGATCATTCGGAGTTCCATTATCAGGCCGTGAACGTCAACAATCTCGACCTTTGGGTTGAGCCGCTTGAACATCTGGAAGAAGAGTTCGTACGCATCTCTTTCGACGCTTACGTCGAACCCTACGTTCTTGTATCCTCTGTCCCTTATGATGCCGCTTATGCCTCTCATCAACTCATCAATTCCTCCATAGGGCATAACGGTCTTGATCGAGCTGCTCTCAGTGAACTGTCTGACTTCGTGTTTGAAGATGAAAGCCATAGGATCTCCGTCTGCCGGGATGATTAGCGCTGGCCTTAGCCACCTTACGCCGGCAAAGTACGTGAACGATGAGAGGGTACGAATCATCGATGCGTCTATGCTGTTCTTCCTCATCAGTTCTTGGAAACGTCTGATTCTTTCCAACGTCATAGTTCAACGACATCTCACAGGGAATGTGGTGTGTGCTCTTCCCTTTGTGGACCAAATGGAGTTGTCTCTCATTTTCTCAACTCGAGGGGACATTTTCCTTCGTCCTGCGGTCCTATCCAATACCGAACGACGCCCCGGCGTAGTCCTTAGTCGGAGACGCGATATCCTCAGATTTAAGAGCGGTTGTGAAGAGGGGCTCAACGGTTCATCCCAGGTGAAGACTTCGAGATACCTGACAGAGGGAGGAGTTGATACAAGACACATGCACATGGAGGAGGAGTAGCTTTGTGTCCGCACCAAACGAGAGACACACATTTCAGGTGGAGTCCTCGTGTTAACTCTATGAGCCCCTCTCTTCGCAACCTGCTGATAGTCATCCTGTTTGTTTTCCCGGCGGTCTTCGTCTCCTTCACTTACCTCGAAGATATCGCGGAAACGAGCGTTGAGGGAGAGGCTCAAGGACTGATATCGGTTGTTAGGGATGTGACGAGGCGCCTGATAGATATCGCTTCACAGGCAGGTTACACCGGGATTTTCATTCTAATGCTGTTAGAGGCCGCTGCTTTCCCCATTCCCAGCGAGCTCATTCTGCCCTTCGCTGGTTACCTGGTCTCCCGAGGAGACTTGAATTTCTGGCTTGTCATATTCTATAGTACGGTTGCGGCCCTCATCGGATCCTTCATCGACTACTACTTGGGATGGAGAATTGGACGCGCTTTCTTTTCCGGCCAGTCGAAACTACCTTTCGTCGACGCGGCTCATCTTCAAAGAGTTCAAATGTGGTTCAACCGCTACGGGTCGATCGCTGTAGCTTCCTTTCGCCTGGTGCCGGCGGCAAGGGTCCTGATTTCTTTTCCCGCTGGGGCCTATCGCATGAGCAAGTCAAGATTTGCGGTATATACCCTCATAGGCTGCTTATCTTGGAATCTAGTTCTGGTTTATCTAGGTTGGTGGCTGGGATCATCGTGGGGTACAGTTGTCGAAGCTTTCAGATACGTCAACATCGTCGTATACGCTTCCCTCATCCTCCTCGCAATTGCAATTGTCAGGAAATTGACTTCGAAAAGAAACCCCCGACCACACACAGAATGATCCTACACTTCCCACGACGATTCTAATCAAGTCCTCCGCACCGAGCACGACACACACAACATATTCCACACGAATGGTGCGCACACAACTGCTCTCCTGTCGCGTCGTTCCTGGCTGAGGCGACAAATAGATTTTTGACGCGGAATAGATGCAGATAAACAGCGATAGAAGTTCTCTCCGTTTCAGCGAGGAGTCGAACGTGAATCTTGAGATCCGAGCCGCCACCGAGGCGGATCTGCCATCGATCCTTGCTCTGTACGTTGAAGTCGAAGATGACGGTCGAGTCCTTTCGATTGAAGAGGCCCGATCGATCTTCGCGCGGGTGAAGACCTATCCCGACTACAAGGTCTACGTTGCAGTATCGGGTGGATCGGTCATCGGCACATTTGAACTGCTGATCATGGATAACCTTGCGCACATGGGAGCCCCGTCCGGCGTTCTAGAAGATGTCGTGGTGCACAAAGACTGGCGGGGTAAGGGCGTCGGCAAGCAGATGATGCAGTTCGCCAGGGGTCGCTGCCGGGAAAGAGGATGTTACAAGCTCGCGCTCTCGAGCAATCTCAAGCGGGAAGCGGCTCACCGCTTCTACGATGCCTTGGGCTTTCAACGGCACGGGTATAGCTTTGTTGTGGAACTGGATCAGCCGTAAGACCGGGGCAACCTCTCGCGCCAGAGAGTCCTACAATTGGGTTGCGTGACTGCTGCAAAAGAGAACGACAGCCCGAAAATATGAGCACCGGGACAAGACTTTCAAATATGCCCTTCAGGACAACCGACCACCGCAACTTCATGTCCACGACTACTCACTGAACGCAGAACAGCCAGTGTCGGTGGAGGTTTCAGGTTCGAGCTGCCGGCTCGATCGTATGGGGAGAGCCGCAACCACGGATTGTCGGAGTCAGATAATCTCTGTCTCTTTGACGATTCTACCGTCCCTGATTTCGAGGATTCTGTCAGCCAGGCTCGCCATCTGGTGATCGTGGGTGACCATGACCACGGTTGAAAGTTCCTTCTTCGCCAAGTCTCTCAGGATGGTCATCACCTGCATCCCACTCTTCGAGTCCAAGTCGCCTGTCGGCTCATCCGCCAATACAAGCGGAGGTCTCTTCGACAATGCTCGCGCGACGGCTACTCTCTGCTGCTCTCCGCCGCTGAGCTCATCCGGCCGATGATGAGCCCTGTCAGCCAGGCCGACTAGTTCCATGAGCTCACGAGCTCTCGCGGTTCTCTTGTCTTTGCTGACCCCTGCGATGAGCATCGGTAGCTCCACGTTCTCGTATGCGGTCAGCACGGGGATCAGGTTGTAGAACTGGAAGATGTACCCGATTGAGTCGCGTCGTATTTCTTGTAGCTTGTTTTCGGGCATCTTCGAGATGTCTTTCTTCGCGATTATCACCTTCCCGCTGGTCGGGCGATCTAGCGCTCCGATTAGGTTCAGGACAGTGGACTTACCAGATCCCGAAGGTCCCATGATCGCAACAATCTCGGCTCTGCCCGCTTTCATGTTGACGCCTCGAAGCGCTTGTACCTGAATCCCGCCCAGTCGGTACGTTTTTTTGACATCGACGAGCTGGACTACAGTCTCCGCCTGCATTGCTATCCCCTGTAGCGTAGGACCTCGATCAGATTGACGCGGGTTGCTCTGAAGGACGGATACATTACTCCCAAGATTGAAATGCCAATCGCCAGCATTAGCGCGAACTGCATTCTTTCCCAGGGCATGAGGAACGGGATCGTTAAGCCCATGCCCGACATGAAGTACGTGGTGCTCCTCAGGAGGAAGAGCCCCGCTACGATTCCTACAACATAACCCACCAGTCCCAAGAAGACGGACTCGGCAACAACGAGCTGGAAAATCTGACGGTTGCTCATTCCCTGAGACCTTAACATGCCGATCTCTCTTCGTCGTTCATTCACGTTCATGAGCATAGTTGCTGAGATTCCGGCCGTCGCTGAAAGGACAGCCATGTAGACGATGACGTCGAAGACAGCAAAGAATCGCCCGGTCTGTGTCTCGACCTCCGCCATCAGATCGTTGCTAGTTATCATCTCGAGGGCATATGTGGATCCGTATTTCTCGCGGATCTCGTTCTTCACCACGATCGCATCCGAGCCGGGTCGCAGCCTAACGTAGAACAGCATCGCCTTCGGAACGCCCGCCTCTGGAACGAAATATGTCGTAGCTGTTCTCAGTGAGACAAATCCCGACTGGGAAAGCGATACGCCGCCAATCTGCGCAAAGGAGAGTCCAGCGCCACGAAGGATACCCGCAACCGTCAGCTTGACTGAGCCCGTGGGGGTTCTGACTGAAATCTGCTTTCCCACCTCAACCTTCAGCGTATTCGCAAGCGGTTCCACGAGCAATATGGAGTAGAGATTGTTCTTCAGCTGCACATAGACATCTCTCGGCGTGTCACTCGAGAACTCAAACTTGTTGAACACTAGTGGAAAGGTATCAGGATCGATCGAAATTATTCCTATCTCGACATTTCCGGATTTTGTTTGGGTGATTCCCATCGATGTAACGGCTTCTATCGCCGCAGGGTCCACTTGGACGATGTTCTTTGAGAAGCTTGCAGGAAGCGGTGACCCTGCAAAGACCATAACGTCCGCGCCGAAGTAAGAACTCACAGTGTCTGCGATCGCGCTCTGCATGCCAAGGCGCATCCCGCCCATCATCACTAGGAAGGCGATACACATCGCAATGACGGCGTAGGTGATCGCGGCCCTCCTCAGGTTCCTACCCAAGTTCTTCGACAACAGCTTGCCCACAGCCTTCGTAGGGGAAAGCGCCTTCTCAATCAACGGCTCGCCAATTCTTAGGAAGCCCGACACCACCATTACAAGCCCGACGACAAGAAACACAATATCGAGCATATGTGGATCAATCCCAGATTCGATCCCTGAAGTCGAAAGGTATCCTCCCAGCGCAGCTAGAGGGGTGCCCGCCATGACGAGTCTGAACGCCGTGCGCTGTTTCCCAGGCGGGCGAACACCGGGCTTCAGGGCGCTTAGAACTCCAGTCCTCGCAGCCGAAACGGACGGCAGAAATCCTCCAACAATCGTCGCTAGGAACCCGGTTATCGCTCCTGAGACAACGTAGTCCGGCTTCACCACAATGGTGCCAGTGGATTCGATGCCGAAAATCGAGACGATCGATGTGATTGAGTATATGATTCTTGCGAATCCGATTCCAGCTACTATTCCGAGGGCGATTCCTATGAGTGCGTAGAAGATCGTCTCTGAGAAGAAAAGCCAAAATATGTCACGCCGCCTTGCTCCGATCGCTCGGAGAACCCCGACCTCATAGGTTCGCTCACCCAAGTTCATGTACATTGTATTCAGAACCAGCCCGATCGAAACGAGCACCGCCACAGTGGATATTGATGAAAGCCCCTGCCTCCAACCTGACAAATTCTGTTCCACGAAGTTGATTGTCTCTTCCTTGGTCGATCTGACACTGTAGCTTTCGCCCAAGTTGTGTTCCACCATATTGCGCACTTCGGGTATTCTTGCTTCATCGGTGACGTGAATGACGGCGTAGGTTACACGACCGACGTACCCCAGTTTCTGCTGCGCGAATGCAAGCTCTATGTACGCATTGTAGCCTGTCTCAAGCCGTGTTTTCACGATCCCGACCACGTGAAGCGAGAGCGCGGATCCATTCGGCATTTGGAGCGTGATGTAGTCTCCCACTTTGATGCCGAGTTCCTCGCTCATCTTCTGTCCTATGCTCGCGTCGTTTCGGCGAAGAGTCCCTGTACCTTCGAAGGTGTATCCCCGGTATTCGAAGTCCTTCAGCTGATCCACGCCGGTCACTGAGACCGCTTTGGTTTGACCTTCGCGCCTGATCAGGCCCCGCTCACTCACCCTGCCAGCTGCTTGCACGTATCCAAGCCCGGCCGTAGAGGACTCTACCTTTCTCTGCTCGAAGGCGGCGCCCGAGATGGTTGTGACTAAGATGTCTACCTTGCCGCCGGTGGCCTGTATGTAGTTACGAAACTCGACGAATGAACTCTCCGCCGCTATCTCTACACCAACGGGAAGAGCGACGGCAATTATTATGCCAAGGATCGTGAGCGAATTCCTTAGCTTTCTTCGAGGAATGTTCCGCAGGGCAATCTTCGCGAAGGACAATCCGGCAACTCCAGGAGAATCGTCTTAGGCTCATGACACAGTGTGCGGCTGAGCCACTCTTGGCAATACCTCCCCTGTCGGCAGCCGAATTGCAAGGTTCTGCTGATTAGTTCTTTCGTTTCCCCCAATGACTCCGCTAGGTAACTCAATCAGTAGATTCAAAGGCATGCTGTTTAGAAAACTGGGATTCTCACCATCAAGGAGGGCGTCGACTTTCAGAAGAGATTCGCGACTTGCTAGTTCTCCTACGGTGTGGATGGCCACGGTGCTTGTGATCATCTATGCAACTACCGCAATACTGGCGGGAGACATCATCGAACCTGACCTGACTGTCGTTTACCCGTTCTTGCAAGTCAATGCTCTGGTATGGCGTGGCGCGGTGTGGATGCTCCTCACGTCAATGTTCCTACATGCGGATCTACTTCACCTTAGCGGAAACGTGTTCTTCCTCCTCCTCTTCGGAACGGCGTTGGAAGAGCAGGCCTCAGTGGGGCGCTGGATGATCACCTACATCACAAGCGGCCTCGTGGGCAACGTCGCCTTCCTACTGCTTGGAGGAAACGCAGTCGGCCTGGGAGCTTCAGGTGCTATCTGGGGCCTGCTGGCCGCCGCAGGAGGAGTCCGTGGACTCATCGGGATGATCTTCTACGGTGGTCTGAACATATTCTCAGGTGGCGGATTCCTAGCGCACGCCGGAGGGCTACTGGCAGGGCTAGTGCTCAGACTCTCTTGGCTTAGGAGAGCTAACTGAAAGAGAGGAGCTAACCTACGCCGGTTGAGTTATGGCTGTCCAGGACTTGCGGCTGGATTGTCAGCCCTGATCTCTGCCTGCCTTCGATCGTCCAGTGAAGTAGACCGCTGGACCCAGACTGACTTGGGCCGACAAGCAGAGGCGGCTTTCTATATAGTCTCGGGTCCGGGTTTGGACACCCCTAGGAGG
>CAYMZN010000042.1:0-14001 GCA_964394935.1 uncultured Candidatus Bathyarchaeia archaeon
GTTGCATAGACTAGCCGCTGGCAGATGTGCAGGAGAAGCGAATGCCAAGACCGTCTTACGTGAAGTTCGAGGTCTCAAAGGAGATCGTGGACAAGGCCCATCAGGTCATTCAAGTAGCAAAGGACTCTGGCAAGATAAAGAAGGGAACCAACGAATCAACAAAGGCGATTGAGCGCGGGGTCGCCAAGCTTGTGCTTATCGCGGAGGATGTTGAGCCACCTCAGGTCGTGGCTCACCTTCCTATCCTCTGCGAAGAGAGGAAGATTCCCTACCTGTTTGTTCCAAGCAAATTGGACCTAGGCAGGTCAGCTGGCATCGATGTGGGATGCGCGGCCGTGTCAGTCATCGAGGCAGGAGAAGGCTCAAGCACGCTGAAGGATCTCGCCGCTGCAGCTGAGCGCCTTAGGACCGGCAGCGGAGCCAAAGCCTAGACATGTCTTCAGCACGTGAGAAATCAAGAGAGGAAAAAACGCCTGCCGAAGTCACGCAGGTAATAGGTAGGACGGGCGTGACAGGTGAAGTCATCCAAGTAAGAGTCAGACTACTTGAAGGGAAAGACAAAGGCCGAATCATAACAAGAAATATCAAAGGCCCCGTCAGAGTCGGTGACATTCTCACCCTCAGAGAGACCGAACGCGAAGCGAAGAAGATTCGGTAGTGTCATGCATTGCCGAGAAGCAACAAGTGCTCCTTCTGCGGCAAACCGTTCCCACCTGCAACGGGAATGATGTACATAAGAAACGATGGTACAATGCTCTATTTTTGTTCCGCAAGATGCCGCAAGAATCTTCTCGTCTACAAGAGAGACTCACGAAAGCTCAAGTGGACAACCTACTACGGGAAGAAAGAACGTGGCTAGGGAACTAACGCCCGGTTCGCTGGCGCGCTAACTGGGTGAGCAAGGATGACGAGGGTCTTGAGAGGCCCTGGTTCCCGAAACTAACCATATCGGTATGAGATGCCTGCTCCGCCTCTCGGGTTGACCCACTGGACGAAGGGGCATGCGATCCTGCACGTGCCACATTCCACGCAATTCTCGTAGGCCACGAATACCCTAGGCTCGACGTATGAATACACATTCGCCGGGCAAACGTCAAGACAGACCCTGTCGGGACATCTCGCGCACGCCTCTTCGTCGACTTTGATGTGCGATTGTTCATCGACTACATGTCTAAGGAGATACAGCTTCTCTTCGACTCTCACGTTAGCTTCCTCCCAAACACATAGGCATCCTTCAGGATTTTCGTGAGCCCCCGCTTCGATGTGACTATCGTTCTGATTCTCCTGATCTTCTGGCTTCTCGTTGAGCCGTCCACGCTGAACCACTCACCGAGCGCGGCGTTCAAGGCCTCTGGGTACGCGCTCATGATCTCGGCATTCTGCTCGATGTACTGCAGTAGTCCTGATTGTTTTTTCATGTCCTCTACAGGGAACGAGTTCAAGACCCGCTGCTGATATCTTGCCAATCTCCTAGACGTGTAATCTCCAGCTATATGTGCTTCAGCTGCAACTTCGCCGGCAATTCTACCCGACAGCACGGCCAGGTCTGCCCCCTCTCCTGTGATGGGATTCGCAAGCATAGCTGAATCGCCTACGACGAGCACTCCGTCCGAAAACAGTCTGGGCATTCCGGCGTACCCCGCTTCGGGTATCATGTGAGCCTGATACTCCTTCACCAAACCGTCTCGTAGGAACGGCCCCACTGATGGTTCTTGCTTGAATCTCTCCATCAAATCATACGGTTTGATCTGTTGCTTCATCATGGTCGAGATGATTGCGCCAAACCCGACTGAGAGCGATTCTCTGTTCGTGTAAAGGAACCCGAATCCGACCAATCCCTTGAACAGTGCCCCTATGTAGTGGATTGCTGCCCCTTCGCCTTCACCTAGAGCAAATCTTTCTTGGATTCGGTCCGACGGCAGGGAGACAGTTTCCTTCACAGCTATGGCCATTTGATCGGGTCTAGTTCTCGCGATTAGACCAGCTTTCTCGCATAGCATAGTGTTGGCGCCTTCCGCTACGATCACTATGTCGCCCGAAAGGTCTCCCCTGTCTGTTCTGACTCCAGCTATCTTACCGCGTTCGGAAATTAGTTCAGTGACGTTCGTCTTCGTGATCAGTGTGGCACCTGCATTCTGCGCTTCTTTCGCATACCATCTGTCAAACTTCGATCGCAGGATCGTGTAACCGTTCGCGGAGTCGGAGTGAACGGCGCTCCTGTGGCTTACTAGGGTGTACTCATTTTTTCCTATGAGACAGTAAGAGTGCTGAACGACCTTGCGCTCCAGAGGGGCCTCCTTCCAGAACCCAGGCATTAAGTCATTTAGGGTCTTGATGTAGAGAACGCCGCCTATCACGTTCTTACTTCCAGGGTACTCGCCTCTTTCAATCATGACAACGTTGATGCTGTTCTTCGCCATGACGTAGGCGGCTGTGACTCCCCCCGGTCCTGCTCCTACAACTATTGCGTCAAACTTCTCCGTCAACGAGTTTGCCTCGATCTGAAGACGTTCAGGGTTTTACTTCATCGGCGAGGAGTGGAAGAATCTTCAAAGCGTCACCTATGACGCCATAGTTGCAGGAGTTGAATATGGGTGCCTCAGGATCGGTGTTCAATGCTATCACGGTCTCGGCTCCTTCTATACCAACCAGGTGTTGAATAGAACCTGAGATGGCAACGGCAATGTACAGCTTTGGCCTGATCGTCTTGCCTGTTTGGCCAACTTGGATTTCCTTGTCAGCAAAGCCTGATTCGACAGCCCTCCGTGAAGCTCCAACAGCCCCTCCCAGAACTCTGGCTAGGTCCCTGACCAGCTGGAAGTTTTTCTCTGAGCCCAGTCCTCTGCCGCCTGAGACTATTATGTCGGATTCCTGCAGCATGCTGCTTTGTTCGATCCACTCGAAATCAAGTATCTTGATGGGAATCTCCTCTTCTATGAAGTTCATTTTGACCTTTACAATCTCTGCCTTGGCGTTGGTCTTCGGTGGCCTGGGGAACACTCCTGGTCTGACGGTACTCATCTGAGGCTTGTGCTTCGGCGTCATGATGACGGCGAGTTGCCTTCCTCCCCAAGTTGGCCTTATCTGAAGCAGCAGACCAGTGCCGTGCTCTATGTCAAGGGACGTGCAATCAGCCGTCAGACCGGTACGAATATTCGTGGCCACCATGCCTGAGAGGTCTCTTCCGTTTCGGGTTGCTCCGATCAGTATCACTTGGGGCCTATGAGAGATCGCGACCTCGCCCAAAGCCCTGGCATAGGGCGCAGTACGATAATGTCTGAGAAGAGGATGATCGATCAAATACACCCTAGAGGCGCCGTAGCTCGCGGCCTCTCTCGCAATGTCTTGGACGTCATATCCTATCACGACTGCCTCAAGCTGAGTGTCCAGCTTCCTTGCGAGCGTTGCTCCTGCCCCAAGCAACTCCCAAGAGACGCCAGCCACTCGTCCCTCGTTCTGCTCGACGTACACCCACACGGGCCCACGATCTGGATTCGTGCCCGGTTCCACTACCGGCTGGATGTCATCCATGGAGACGGCGGAGGTAGCTGCCGGTTTCCCGCTAAAAGGTCTGGTTGAGAGAATCTTCTCTTTTAACCAGCGAGCAGCGGCAACAGGGTCATTTCTGCCGTCAAATATCTCTCCCCTCCCTCTCGGCCTGGGAACGAACATCTTCCTTACCATTGTTGGCGAACCCGGAAGACCCAACTTGACGGGATCAGCACCGATGGAATCCTTGTTCCAGAAATCCATCTTTGCTCTCTGTGCACGTAGAATCCCCTCTATGCTAGCTCGGCGAGGTCTGTTCACGTTCTCGATAACGGAGATTGCCGCGGGCATGGAAACCTTGACCGTTTCGATCATGTCATCTGCTTTCCTGACCGCTACCAAGCTCCTCTCCTGAAGATCCAGCTTGACAATGCGGGTAGTGTAGGTGACAATTGGGATTCCTAGCCTCGCTGCTACGCCGGGTCCCACCTGGCCGGTCTCGCCATCCAACGCCTGTTTACCGAAGAAAAGAAGAGCCACAGGCCCCTCGTCCTTCTCAAGCCTTCCAATCGCCGTTGAAAGTGTGTAGCTCGTGGCGAAGGTATCAGCACCCGCCATCGCTCTGTCGGTTAGCAATATGGCCCGGTCAGCTCCCATCGCCAAGAGGTCTCTCAAGGCCTCCTCTGCCTGAGGGGGGCCCATAGTCATCACGACCACCTTTGCCTCGTGCAGATCCTTCAGCTTCAACGACTCTTCCACAGCGTTCACATCAGTAGGATTAATGACTGCGGGTATGCCTTCCCTGATCAGAGTTCCCGTTTCAGGATCCATCTTGACTTCGGTAGTGTCTGGGACCTGCTTGATGCACGCAACGACCAACAATGCCTAACGCTTCGGCCAGCTATGACATTCAGCGCTATTTATTCGGTTCTGCAATTATTCGAAGAGTTTTGATGCTCTTGGTTGATCATCCGAATGAAATATTCGGTATAATTTACCTGCCTCCAAATACCTGCGACTTTCTAGGCCTCATGTTTGTCAGGGCTGCGCTCGACTTACCACTACAGACCCCAGATAGGGTTCTGGCGACGTTTCAATTCAACCAGAGCTTTCACTAGCTCCGCTTCATCAGGACCGAGCTCCGTCGCAAATCGTGACTGTAGGACCTTCACATGTTTCTCCGGAATGTCAACAATAAGGTTCTGGCCTTCTACTAGATTGCGTCCAACAACTCCTTTGTCGATTGATGCGGCAACCTGCATGCCTTTCGTCGCCTCTTCTAGGTCCTTCCCTTTGTCTTGGATTTGCATCATCTCGCCGATTCTTCGTCCATTCTCGTCTATGAGGGGATACTTGGGTCGAATTCTACCGGCGAGAACCTCGATGCCGACAACAGCCGGCTTGCTCCTCCGAAAGACGAATCCGGGGAGAATTTTCACCGACCCAGGTCGGATGAGGCTATCCAGTTCAGCCTTCATGCCGGCTGCTCTCTGTTCCTCGAACCACTTCAGATAGTCTTCAATCAGGTGATAGATTATCTCGGCCTTGAAGATCTGGATTCCCGCGGTGATCGCTTCCTGCTCCGCGTCAGGCAGCACTCTGACGTTGAACGCTAATACCACAGCATGCAGTCTGTCGTCGACCCATACGGCCTCAGCCTCCGCGATATCACGTTTGGAGACGTCGCCGACATCCGCGAGTCTAAGCGGAATGTTGTAGTTCGACAATGAGTTTGTTATGGCCTCTAGAGATCCTAGCGTGTCGGTCTTGAGGATTACTCCGTCGCGATCGGTCTGTATCCTGAGCTTCTCGACCTCTTGCTCTATCATTCGAGCGTACTCTTTCACGTTCTTTCCGTGAGGTACCACGTAGAGCGCTGAGCCCGCAAGGGCTTGGTTGAGGTTTGGGGCTGCGATCTTGACACCCGCCGCGGCAGTCACTCGCTTTGTATTCAAGAATCGGTCTCTGGGGTCTCGAATCTCATCAAGGGGTTTTGGAAGAAGTAGGGCACGGACCTTCGTTGAAATCGGCGCCTCTCTTCCTCCGAGCACGATCGTGTCGTTGACCTTGAGTACGCCATCGTAGATGACTGCGTTTATCGTCATGCCCAGACCCGGCTCCTCTTTGACCTCAAGAACTGTTCCAAGTGCAGGATCGCCCCTGACCTCAAGCTTGTCATGCATGTAGGCTTGCGTCAACCCGGCGAGGATCGCAAGCAGCTCGGGAATCCCTTCCCCGGTTCTGGCGCAGGTAGGTATTATCGCAACAATCTTTGTGAAGTCCGTGATCCTGTCGAACCGGTCTGACCTGAAACCCAGCCTCGACAACGCTCCCATGATCGTATAGATTCGGTTATCGAGTTCAGTCTGTACCTCTGGCGCCTGCTGCTTGAATGAAACCATGAACGGAGTATCGGGTGTCGACTTCCATCCCTTTACGAGGTCAATCTTGTTGGCAGCCACCACGAACGGGGTCCTACGCCCTTTCAGGATGCTCAGAGACTCGGTGGTCTGGGGCTCTACGCCCTTAGAAACGTCGATGACAAGAATCGCGATATCTGCAGCCGATCCGCCTCTGCGCCTAAGATTAGAGAAGGTCTCGTGTCCTGGGGTGTCGATGAAGAGCAGCCCCGGCACCTCGATCTTGATCTTGAATTGGTCTAGGAGAGGACCGCAGGTCTCCTTTATGACGCCGGACGGAAGCATGCTGGCGCCTATCCATTGTGTTATCTGACCCGGCTCGCGTGACGCGACTGACGTGCCTCTGATTTTGTCGAGCAGTGTCGTTTTTCCATGATCTACGTGCCCCAGTACTGCCACAATGGGTTGCCGCAGAGGCATTGTGCATCATTCCCGAAGTCGGCGGCTTTGATGAAGGCAGATCTCTCTTAAACGTTTGAGATAGCTTGTCCGTGCGCTGGGCTTCGTCCTTTTATTGGGCTTGTTACAAATCCAGCCGAGGCTGCGTTCGCATGGAGCCTGCGGAAAACAATGCGTTCTCGCTACTGGCGAGACCCGTTCTTGAAGCAGTCCGGGAACGCGGCTTTGTCGCGCCCACGGAACCGCAGGCAGAGGCTATTCCAAGAATTCTCAAGGGCGAGAACGTTCTACTCATCTCGCCAACAGCTTCCGGCAAGACTGAGGCGGCGATCTTACCCATTCTCAGCCGCTTCATTACGTCGAGGACAGATGAAGCCGGAATAAGCATATTGTATATCACGCCTCTCCGCGCACTCAATCGCGATTTGCTCCAAAGGCTAGAGTGGTGGTGTCACCGCCTCGACGTCAGAGTGGCGGTTAGGCATGGCGACACTGATACGAAAGAACGCGGAATGCAAGCAAAGAACCCGCCTGACATGCTCATCCTGACGCCTGAGACACTGCAGGCCATCATGCCCGGGCGGATCATGCGTCAGAACCTCCGCAAGGTTACATTTGTGATTGTGGACGAGGTACACGAACTCGCCGAGGACAAGCGAGGAAGCCAACTCGCACTCGCACTCGAGAGGCTTCGATGGATCACGGGACGGGACTTCCAAACCGTCGGCCTATCGGCTACGATTGGAACCCCCGAAAGGGTCGCAGGCTTTTCCGCAGGTGTCAATCGGCCCGTCACAGTGGTGCGGGTTCCCATCGGCCGCAGGATGAGGGTGAAAGTCGAGCTACCTCAGCCGGAGGTTGAGGACTATCGCCTGGCGACGAAGTTGTTCACTCATCCAGAAGTGGCGGCGCGTTTGAGGCTGATGCGCGACCTCATTCAGAATCATCAGTCAGTGATCTTGTTCACCAACACGCGAGCACTCGCCGAGGTCTTGGCGAGCCGATTCAAAGTCTGGGATATCGACTTTCCAGTCTCGATCCATCACGGATCGCTAGCTAAACCGTCACGGGTCTCGGCTGAGCAGGGATTGAAGAGCGGAGAGCTAAAGGGACTCGTTGCAACCTCATCGCTTGAGCTGGGAATTGATGTCGGGAGAGTAGACTTCGTCATACAATACATGAGTCCACGTCAAGTAACGAGACTGATCCAGCGAGTTGGAAGAAGCGGCCACAGCGTGGGCCAGCTTGCAGACGGGGCAATTATCGCGATGGATTCGGATGATGCGCTTGAGGCGCTGGTCATAGCTAGTCGCGCGATGCAGGAGAGGCTTGAGGCCGTGGATGTGCCTTACAAGCCCCTCGATGTGCTGACACATCAGATCGCTGGACTGTTGACTCAGAAGAGCCGCTGGTACATCCGAGAAATACTTGACATCTTCAAGAACGCGGATCCCTACAAAGACCTCTCCGAGTCCGACCTCACGAGAGTTCTCGAATACATGCACTCTAGGTTCCCGAGACTCTGCTGGTTCTCTCCTCAGGATCAGGTCATCCTGCGCCCTCGTAGATCGAAGGACATCTACACCTACTACTTCGGAAAGCTCTCGATGATTCCAGACGAGAAACAGTACCTAGTTGTTGACGGGTCAGGGAATGTGCCTATTGGGATTCTGGACGAGGCGTTTGTTGCAGAGTACGGGACGCCTGGTAGGAAGTTCATCGTTCGCGGAAGCCCTTGGAAGATGGAGAGCATCAGAGGCGAGACAATCTATGTTCGAGCAATAACGGATCCGACCGGTGCGATACCTAGCTGGATAGGCGAGGAGATCCCTGTACCATACGAGATTGGAATGGAAGTTGGAGAGATCCGTAGGCGTGCTGTTGAATCGCTGAAGAGCGGCAAGAGCAGGGAAGCGATAGCGAGAGAGTTGTCATCCCGGTACCCATGCGACGCCGAAACAATGCTAAGAGCTCTATCAGAAACTCTCGACCAAGTCGCGTTGAACGTAGATACTCCGACGGACGAGCTTGTTACGATCGAGGACTGGGATGAGTACGTAATACTCTGCTGCCATTTCGGCTTGCTCGTGAACCGAACACTCGCGAGACTGATTGGCCATGTTCTGTCGGAGGAAACGGGCTCTACGGTTGGAGTACAACAAGACGCTTACCGAGTGGTGTTCCACTCAGCTGGCTTTGCAGATGCCGCACGTGTTGCAACTGTTCTGCGTAGACTGGCTGATGTGGACATTGAGGCATTGGCCAGGGAGTCCTCTTCGAAGACGGGAATCTTCAAGCGCAGAATGGTTCACGTTGCGAGACGGTTTGGAGCAATCTCCAGATGGGTCGACCTCAGCAGTGTGCGACTCAGCCGGCTGATGAAAACATTTGAGGGCACAGTGATCTATGAGGAGACTCTTAGCGAGACTTTGAGGAAAGATCTAGACATACCGAACACGAAACGAGTCCTTCTTGCCATCCGAGAGGGAAAGATTGCGCTGTCAGCGGTGTCAGGACAACAAGAGCTTACTCCGATCGCGAAGCTCGGAATTGAACGCATCAGCATGAAGACTGACTTGATCCCCTCAGACAAGATGAATCGAATCCTCATAGATTCGGCTCGTGCCAGGATACTCAGCGAATCTAGGACGTTGGTCTGTACGTCATGCTGGGACTACGCTGCTATCCTGCGGGTTCGCGATTTGGAGAATCAGGTTGCCTGCCCGAAATGTGGCTCCAGGTCAGTCGGGGTCCTCTCCCATGATCTTGATGAGCTGGCGCCGCTCATGCGGAGGATGGGAAAAGCTCTCACGAAAGCCGACAAGGGGATATTGGACGAAGCCTCTGAATCCGCTGCAGTTGTGCAGAAGTATGGAAAGGCGGCGGTTGTGGCGCTAGCCGGCCGTAGACTGACCGCGGGAGACGCGAAAAGGGTCCTTCGCAAGGAGAGAAGAGTTTCTGATAGGCTCTTCGAGCTAGTGATGGATGCCGAACGCCAGGCTCTGAAAAGAAGGTTCCTGTGATGGCTACTTCCAGGCTTTTCCAGCTAGCCCTCTAGGATGCGTTCTTCGTTGTCCGACCTGTCCACTGCATGCGAAACTGGATGCTAAAACCCGAGCCTGCCCATTGAGAGGAGATCTTGTGGCTAAAAACTACGGTACGACCAGAGAGAATTGCGAGCCATCGAGCTTCGTCAAGACAGCTTAAGATGCTGGTACAAGTCAAGCGGGGAATTCACACGCCCTTACATAAGTATGACATTTCGTGCGAGATCGCCGAAGATCTCGGGTGGCGGCTTCCGTATCACGTTGTTTTCCCGGCGGGCAGAGGTCGGTTTTTACATGGAGCTGATGCACCTGGCTTGGGCCGATCCCCTTCCGAAACTTCGCGAGATGGACGCTGTTGGGGCTCATGAGTCAGCGGTCGTCCTGCTGACAGGGTTCAGTCTGAAAGAGACTAAGAGCGCCGCAAAATCGCTTGTGCACTACAACTGAGAATCTCGATCATACTGCGGCATCGGGGCCTTCCCAAATATCTGTGGCGTCTCCACATCCACATTCCACCATGGATTGTTCCATTTCTTGTCCACGGGAGGAACTGCTTCCAGGACCGCGTTCACCCTTGACATGATAATCCCTATGTTGCTATCCGATACGCCGATCTTCTTCAGGAACTCTTCCTTCTGCAGGAGATTCTCGAGATTGAGTCTGAATGTGAGCGCAAACTTCTTGTCTCTCTCCAGTACTTTCCTGATCATAGCTGTGTTTACGCACTCTTTTCCCTCACCAACCTTGTAACTCGTGAATATTGCGGAAATATCTTTGATGTCCTTCTCCTCGATACCGATCAGTAGCCTGTCGCTCCTGTAGGGCGGATAATTGAGAATCCTGTATTCGAGCCCGTGGCGAACAAGCTCTTCGCGGAGACCCTTAGCGATGTCAAAGATGTATTGGCACTTGGCCAACAGAACGTTCTCAATACCAATCGTGTATATGTGTCGCTCTGGGTCATTAAGCGCGGTTCTGACATCGACCTTGTGTCTGAGGTCTATTTCATCGGTGAAGATGTCGAGCGTTCCTACTTTTAACGAGTCTTCACTTGTGATCTTGTCGATGGCCCTAACCCTGTAACGTTTACCAGCTCTCATTGCGTTAAAGCGGCGGTCTGTCCGAGTGACAAAGTGGTAATACCGTGTCCCACAGATATCGCCCAGTGCCAATAACAGCTTGCATAGGTCTTGACCACGGTTTCTGGACGTTATCAGATCGATGTCGTCGATTTCTCTGTAGAGCGGACTCGCTGGCACGTTTGCTTCTGGGCAGAGAGCTTTAACTGCTCCTCCACCGAAGAAGAGGACCGGTATGGGTTCCTTCTTGATTTTCAATCCTTTAGCTGCAGTGCCGAGTTCGTGTAGGGATCCTGTCTTCATCGCCGCCCATATTGTCACGATTCCTCTTTCCAAGAGGAAACTTGTCGGGTCGACGTATTCGGGGACACGGAGTTCTGTTCTGATCTGCTTGTAATCAATCGATGAAGTTAGGGGCGTTTCGACCTCGTATCTTGTCCTGTCGTAGTCTTCGGTTAGAAGGCAGCGGGTCAAACGCCATCATCCCTGCTAGGACGGAAAGCCGCAAAGAAAAAAAGAAGTGGGGGTTAAAGGCTACTCGGGCGGTATCTCAGACAGTAGCGTCTTCAGGTCTACGCCCATTTTCTTGTTCTTGTACGAGTAGTACAGGTACAGGGAAAGGCCGATGCCTAGGACTATAGCCGATATCGTGATGTCCATTATCGGTAGGGTTGAACCGTTCACAACGAAGAACAGTAGGCCGGCACCGAAGGCGACTATTCCGCAGATGGCAGGAAACGGGACCTTGCCAGTCTTGATGCTTTCGTATATCTCCGGTTTGACAATCGGCAGCAGAGCCAGAGCCAGTCCTGTGAACGTGTAACCGAGAAGATACATGAACGTCGCATTTATCCCGCCTGCAAGTGATCTTAGCGGACCCAGTACAGGTGACGATATGATTATGCCGAAGATCCCACCCACGATCATGAACGCTATTGCCCAAGTCGGCGTGTGGAACCTCTCACTGACGTTAGCAAACCTCTCGGGGAAGAATCTGTCGAATGCAAGTGCGAAAACTCTACGGGTCTCCATCATTAGAGCAGCAGGGTTCACGTGGTAAAGGCTGAAGGCCCCAGCAGTGGCGATAAGAAACGCTAGAAGAACGTTCCCACCCGTGAAGATCACCGCGAACATCGGTAGAACTGGTTCTATTTTCGGCGTGATTACGAACTGTGCCTTACCTTTGTAGAAGGCCCAGTCGTACTGGGAGATGAACGTGCCCCCGGAGTAGAATGCGGATGCAGCAAGTCCGATGTATATTACTGCGGTGATAAGAGTGCCTCCGATGATTCCGATTATCAAGTTTCTCCTGGGGTTCTTTATTTCCCCTGACCATTGAGCGGGGTTGTGGAACCCAGAGTACGCAAACAGTGCCGCTCCAGCGACCGCTTTGATCGTAGCGTCAAAGTTTGGTGCGCTGGGAGTCCAGCCCGTCTTTTGCGCAATCGTCACGATCTCATTGTACGAGCCAGTTCCCCAGACAGCGTCCCAACCGTTGGCGAAAGAGGCGGGGTTGAATGGGTTTCCTGAGCTAAGAAGGATCGCAATGATGCCTCCCAGGAGAGGTACGAACCAAATGACTGCTGTATAGGCCGCGAAGACCTTGCCGCCGAGGGTCATGAAGAACCAGACGCTTAGAAGAAGAAGGAAGGCACCTGCAAGAATGATCATGGGATCAGCGGCGGATAGGAAGGAACCGAAATCCGCTAGACCTGCGTTGCCACTGCCTTTTCCCAAGATCCTGAGGGCGATCCCCCATAGTGTGACATCTGTCACAAGGAGAAACCCTATGGAGAACCATCTTCCGAGGAAGTTTCCGATGGTCACGAAGTAGCCGAGTGCCGGGTTGATGGTTCGCGATATGAATACGTAGTCTCCTCCAGCCCTAGGCATGCACGAGGCAAGCCAAGCGTAGCAGATCGCGAAGAAGAAGGCAGGTATCAGACCAATTATGAAGGCGAGCGTCGGGTCGGATCCAGGATATGTGTAGGGCATCCTTACGGATAGGCCCCAGATTCCGGCGCCGATCATGTTATTCATAGCCATCATGAGCGCCATGAAAGGTCCAAATTCTCTAACGAGGCCAGTAGCCTCTCGGACGAAGAGAGCTTTAGAAGACATTTTCGTCAGTCGAGGCTACCACTGCTACCATTTAAAAGCGTTGCCATCCTGTCTCCGCTTCTATAGTAGCCCACAACATCTGGCACACCCATAAGATGAGAGAATCCGGTGTGCCTACATGAAGAAAACAAGAGACATTGTGAAGCTGCGATGCTGGTGCATACGAAGAAGAGGGGAGGGGGCGCCAATCAGCGAGATCTGCACCGCAGCCCAGATACCCCCGAAGAACCTTCTACAACTGGTGGAACCGATATCGAGAACACGGACTGGAAGGTCTTGAGCCAAGATCGAGAGCACCCCTCACAGAACAGACCCAGGCATAGTCGAGAATGTGGCGGCGCTCAGGAGAGGGAAAGGCTGGGGACCACAACTCATAGCAGAATACCTGAAAACCCAAGGCATCAGAGTCGGCTCGATGATCGCCTACCGCATCCTCCAGAGAAGAGGCCTGAACCATCCCCTACAGAAGCCTAGAACGAAGCGGACCTACAAGCGCTGGCAGCGGAAGCATCCCAACAGCCTCTAGCAATGCGACCTCAAACTCGTAGATGCCAGATGGCTCATCACAATCCTAGACGAGCACAGCGCTACGTAAGAGGCAGCCAGATATTCAGAGACAACACCGCAGAGAACGTGATCTGGCTCCTGGATCGGGCCATCCGTGAGTACGCTAAGCCAAGAGAGATCCTCACCGACCACGGCAGTCAATTCTGGAGCGTACGAAAAGGCGAGTCGAGCTTTGACGCCTACTGCAAAATCAGCAGGATCACACATATCCTCTGAGGAATCGAAAACAAACTACGCTCGGAAAGATGGAACGCTGGTTCCGAACCCATGACCTCGAGCATGTGAGATTCCAACTCCTGGAAATTCATCAAATACTACAACTACCAACGGCCGCGCTTGAGCCTAGGCTATAATACTTCAGCAGAAGTCTGCTTCAGAGATGTGCCAAATATCCTGTGATAATGCAATCCTGTCTTTGGTTACTTGGCCACGCGTAGGCAGCTAGCTTGCAATACGCCAGTGGCCCTGGACTTTTTCGCCACTCAAGAATATGAGATAACCTCGCAGAATTCCCTCCGCGTATTCGGATCCAGCGTTGACGCATAGAGTTCGACCGAACTTTCTGAACCCAGGGCACTCATGAATATGCCCATGGAGACCTAACAGGGGCCTGTACTTCTCGATCATTTTTCTGACAGCTTTGCTGCCCACCGAATCAAACTCCACACCGCCAAAGCCAACCTTGACCGAAAGGTCTGGATTCATCCTAGGAGCCGTATCTAGTCCTGAGTTGTATGGTGGGGCGTGAAAGTTACAAATGAGCTTCGTGTAGGTTTGCGCTTTGCTCATCAGTTCTTCGAGCATACCCTCCAATTTATCATCTGAGACTTCCCGACTGGTATTCCAAGGAGTTGGGTTTACCCAGCCACACGTCACCAT